>ONNS01000041.1 GCA_900319275.1 uncultured Eubacteriales bacterium | reverse complement strand
TTGCAAAACGCATTTTCCTGGCCATCAGGCTTTGGTTGCCACGCACCCGGACGGGCACAACAAAAGCGGCAACATCCATGTGCACATTGTCATCAACAGTCTGCGCATCGAGCAAGTTCCCCGGATGCCGTACATGGACAAAGATTGCGATATGCTCCCCGGCATGAAGCACCGATGCACTGCAGCCGCGCTCCGCTACTTGCGCGCGGAAGTGATGGAGATGTGTCAGCGCGAGGGGCTGTACCAGATCGATTTGCTGAACGGCAGTAAGAACAGGATCACAGAACGCGAGTACTGGGCGCAGAAGCAGGGGCAGAAAAAACTCGACGAAGAAAACGCCGAGCGGATCGCAAACGGTGAAGAACCGAAGCAGACGAAGTTTGAAACAGACAAGCAAATCCTGCGACAGCAGATCCGCGCGACGCTCAAAATGGCAAAAACGCTGGAAGATTTTTTCGATATGCTTCTGGAGGATTACGGTATTGCGGTAAAAGAAAGCCGCGGTCGTTTCAGCTATTTCCCGCAAGCTGGGCGACGATTTTTCCAAAGAAGCGATCCTCGCCGTCATAGAACAAAATGCAGCGCGCATCCTTCCGTCTGTCAGTCAGAGGCCGGACACTTCTGTCACGCCCACGGCAAAACCCGAGATCGAAAAGCTGATCGATCTGGAAGCGAAACGCGCCGAAGGAAAAGGCGCTGGTTACATCCATTGGGGCAAGACCTTCAATCTGAAAACCATGGCCAAGACGCTGATCTATTTGCAGGAAAACGGTCTGACCGATCTGGACGCGCTCGACGCCGCACTCGCGGAAGCGCATGAAAAAGTAAAGACCAGCCGTTCCGATATAAAAGCGATCGAGGCGAAGCTGAACAAGAAGAAAGATTTACAGAGACAAGTTTTGAATGCTCATGCCGGAAAAGATTTGCACGCGCAGTATCTAAAGCTGCCTAAGAAAAAGCAGGAGAAGTTTTACGAAGAAAACCGCCCGGCTCTTATGCTCTATGATGCGGCTATGCGGTATTTCAAAGAAAACGGGATCAAAACCATTCCTACTGTCAAGCGAATCCAGGACGAAATAGAAGATCTGACTTCGCAAAAAAACGCTGGGTACACAGAATACCGCGAGAGCCAGAAACGCGAAAAGGAGCTGCAGACCGTCAAGGCCAATATTGAAACAATCCTCCGACAGCAGGAGCCGGTGGTCGGGCAGGATTGCAAAACGCACGAGCAGGAAATATAGCTCTGGCGTCACGCTTTAGGCGTGAAGAAGCGCTGTGATCATGCGGGTTTCCAGAGCGCGGTTTTATCAGGGCAATACGATTTGACCTTCACCCCGGTTTTCTGGGTTTTAGAGCGTGACAGATTTCAAACGGCAGAGGCTGTGGAGTGGAAAAATAGAGCTTCAAAAAGCCAGCAATCATGCGGATTTCCAATGCACGATTTTGCTGTGGTAATACGATTTCATGTTCTCCCGCGATTTCGGCTTTCTATTATTCCACTATGCTCATCAAAACCGGCAGCTCGCTGCCGCTGCGAAAATGATATTTGAGCCAAAACGGAAAATCGCCAGATTTGTCAAAACGAGGGATTGGGGAGCTGTCATCCCCAACGAGATGGCCGAAGGAAGCAAAACTCATTTTGGAGTTTTCGTATTCGCCAGGCGTATCTTGCTCTGAGCAAGTTACAGCCATAGCGAATGACGAAAGACGGAGAATCAGAGTTTTTGGCTGCCGTAGCCGTATCTTGCTTTAGATATGTCGCTGAAAGGAAAATATGCAAAAATGGAAAATGAACACATAACCGATTTTGAAGATGAAGAATTTGACCTTGATTCCGACGAAGCCGAATATCTGGAAATGATCGAATCATGGGAAGATGACGAGGACGACGGAAGCGACAGTATCCCGGAGCTGTATTTCAGCCGACCCGATCCTTATGCGAAACCCGATCCGCTGCCCGACGATCAGCCCCGCCGCGACTATCGCATTGATGAACAGGGGCGCATTGTTGTCAAGAACCCGAGCGCATGGTGGATTCCCGAGATGAAGATCATGGAGGAAATCGACGGAACCGTCTATACGGTCACCGGCAGCTATGAGGGAACGGAGAAGCTGGATCAAAAATTGTCCCGGATCATGCTGCATAATTTGGAGGATTTCTGATGACAAACGAGGAAAGTTATGTTAACATAGAGCCATCCAATCCTGTACAGACAGTTGCCCCTGAAAAGGAGGAAACAGAATTGTTAAGGGCAACTGATAAAATCACCGCATTATATTGCCGACTCTCGCAAGAGGACTCTCTGGATGGCGAGAGTAACAGTATCCACAATCAGCGCCGCATCCTCAGCGACTATGCACGAGACAAAAAGCTGCCGAACCCCGTTTTCTTCATCGACGACGGATATAGCGGAACCGATTTTAATCGCCCCGGCTTCCAGGAAATGCTGGCCGAGATCGAAGCGGATCATGTGGCGGTCGTGCTGACGAAAGACCTCTCGCGCCTTGGACGCAATTCCACGATGACGGGTATGTTTATTAACATCACTTTTGCCAAGCATAATGTTCGGTACATCGCGATCAACGACAACTTCGACACGCTCAACCAAAACAGCGTAGACAACGATTTTGCCGGAATTCGCATGTGGTTCAATGAGTTCTATGCCCGCGATACCAGCCGGAAAGTTCGTGCCGTCGTCAAAGCCAAGGGCGAGCGCGGAGAGCCGCTAACCGGATTCCTGCCATATGGCTATGTGAAAGATCCGAACGATCCGAAGAAATGGATTGTGGACGAGGAAGCCGCGAAGGTGGTCAAACGCATCTTCTCTCTCTGCATGGAGGGACGCGGTCCGTCTCAAATCGCCAAGCTGCTCCAAGAGGAAAAAGTGTTGACCATCACAGCATATAGACTGCAAGAAGGCCGCAACGCGAACCATCCGGAACCGGCAAATCCGTATGAATGGGACTCCCGGAGTGTCGCAGATATTCTAGAGCGCCGCGAATACACCGGCTGCACGGTCAATTTCAAGACTTACTCCAATTCCATCTGGGACAAGACGACCCGCAAGAACCCGATAGAGAACCAGGCGATCTTCTACAACACGCACCCGGCCATCATCGACATTGACATCTTTGACAAGGTGCAGGAGATCCGGGAGCAGCGCCACCGCAGGACGAAATCCGGCAACTCACATATGTTCTCCGGCTTGGTTTTCTGCGCAGACTGCAAAGGCAAGATGTATTTCAACAGCTCAAGCGGCGAAGAAAGCAAGTGGTTCTTTTCCTGTTCCAATGCCCGCGGCGGCTCACGCAAATGTACAAGCCACTATATCCGCGCGATTGTCTTGGAACGCTTGGTTTGGAATTACACGCAAAGGGTCATTGAGCTTGTGCTCCGCTATGAAGCCCATTTTCGGGCGATCATGGAAGAAAAGATGCAGACCGAGAACAAAGCGATCCTCAAGGCCAAACGCAAGCAGCTTGAGAAAGCGGAAAAGCGCATCCAAGAACTTGATCGGCTGTTCGTGCGAACCTACGAGGATAATGTATCCGGTAAGCTGAGCGATGAACGTTTTGCAGCGATGAGCCAGGGTTACGAGGAAGAACAGAAGGATTTGAAGGAAGCGGCAGAAACTCTCCGAAAGGAGATTGAAGTACAGGAACAGCAGAACCAGAATTTAGACCTGTTCATTGAGCGGATTCAGAAATACTCGGCCATAGACGAGCTGACGCCCTATGTGGCACATGAGCTGATCAAGGCGATCTATGTAGGAGCGCCGGACAAGAGCAGCGGCAAGCGCCGCCAGAGCATCCATATTGAGTACGATCTGATCGGGTTTATCCCGCTTGATGAACTGATGAAGCAGGAAACGGCATGACAATATGCCATGCCGTCCCTGCAAAGACGATAAAACTATCTTACGGGTGGAGGCCCTTGTGCCCTCCCGGCGGAAATCAAGTTCATATAGCAAAGAAATGTTCGGCGGATTCGCACTATGTACGAAATCGCCGAACATTTTTGCTGGCAAATATCTTTGCGCGCCGGGCGGCCTCAAGGGCCGCCCCTACGGCAAGACCATCGTTTTTACAACTCCGGTGCATTTTTGCAACACGCCCCAAGTCTTAATTTGCCTGTCTGTTTCCATTCTATTTCACTTCTTGACCATAAAACATTTTTCGGTTTTCTGAATCATTCGATAGGCAGGAAATCGGAGAAGCCGGTGACTTCAAAGACCTCTTTCACCAACTCGTTGGCATTCGTGATCTTCATGCTGCCCTGGCCGCGCATCGTCTTGTACGCGCTCAGCAGCACGCGCAGCCCGGCGGAGGAGATATACTCCAGTGCCCCGAGGTCAAAGACCAGCTCCGTGACGCCGTCCAGGCTGTTCTTCAGTTCCGCCTCCAGCTGCGGCGCCGTAGTCGTGTCGAGACGTCCCTCCAGCTCAATGACCAGGGTCTTCTCATTCAGCTTCTTCTCAATCTTCATCGTTTTTTCCTCCTGTATTCGTAGTTGATTGGTTTATTCCGCAAAGTTTTTACTGACGATGATCTCGACCTGACCGCCGCGGATAGCGATCTTGATTGTGTCGGCCAGGCGCCGCAGCACCGAGCGCTCGTAGCCGTCCCATTCCGGAGCCTCAATCGCATTATTGGCCACATCGCCGATGATATGCGCGGGGATCTCTTCCTCGGAATGATCGACCTCAGAGGCCATGGCCTCTTCCAGCTTGTCGCGCAGTTTGCCGAGAAAGCCCTTCGCCGCCTCGTTTTTTCGGGAGGAAGCAGCGGACAGCAGAAGATAGCGCTTTTCCTTGTCCATGACGGTCTTGGTCGCCATGTGCAGGTCAAAGCGGCTTTCCTCGCTCTCGAGCCAGAAGGACGCCTGCATCTCACCCGTCACGCTCCGCGCGAGGCTCAGCATCTCCTCCGTCATGAGCTGCAGCCGGGTGGTTTTTTTCGGCTCAAGCCCCGTGTAGGAAGCGACTTTTTTCGTCTCCTCCAGCGCGTCGGCAAAGCCGTTTCCCTGGTTGTCGATCAGAATGATATCGGATTTCATGCTTGTTTTCCTCCTTGTTCCTTGTATGGTAGGTTTTTGATCAATGTCAGCCGGTTCTGTCCATCCTTGTATTCATAGAACACCTCGTCCATGGTCTTTTTTGTCATATAGATGCCAAGGCCACCGATGGCGCGCTCCTCTGCGGGGAGGGTCACGTCCGGATCCTCTTTTTTCAGCGGATCAAAGGGCGTCCCCCGGTCGATAAACGTGATGGTCGCGATGGCCGGATCGCGGCTGATCGTCAGACGCACGGTAGCGATGCCCTTTCCCGGGGCGTAGGCATAATTGGCAATATTGACAAAGATCTCCTCCGCGGCCACGCTGATCTGCATCTGCGTCTTCATCGGACAGCCGACCTCCTCCAGCTGCTGCTCCAGGAAGGAAAGCAGCTCGGGGAGCCTTTCTACCTCGGCAGGAACGCTCAATTCTTTACAGATTTCTGTCATACTCGTCTCCCCCTTGTATTCCAGGCAAAGCATCGTGAGATCGTCAAACTGCTCCGCTTCCAGGACGAAGCCGTCCACCGCGGCGCGGACATTTCGCAGAATGCCCTCTGGGGAGGTGTCTGGGTCTTCATTCAGCGCCGCGAGCATCCGATCGGTGCCGAACAGCTCGTTTTGGGCGTTGGTCGCCTCGGGAACGCCGTCCGTGTAGAGGAAGAGCTTCGACCCCTGCGTCAGCTTCAGCTCGTATTCCTTATAGCGGACGCCGTCCATGGCTCCGATCACGAACCCATGCTTGTCCTTCAGCAGCTCAAACCGGCCGCCGGACTGCATCAGCACCGGGTACTCATGCCCGGCGTTGGCCGCCGTGATGATCCCGGTTTCGGTGTCCAGCACGCCGAACCAGACGGTGACGAACATCTCCTCGCGGTTGTTGGAGCATATCTGGTTGTTGACCGCCTGCAGCACCTGCGCGGGGCTGCGTCCGGTCATGGCGAAGTTCTGCACCAGGATCTTGGAAATCATCATGAACAGCGCCGCGGGCACGCCCTTGCCGGAGACATCCGCCATTACGAGCCCTAAATGCTTCTCGTCGATCAGGAAGAAGTCGTAGAAATCGCCGCCGACCTCCTTCGCCGGGTCCATGGTCGCATAGATGTCGAAATCCGGGCGATCCGGGAAGGCCGGGAAAATATTCGGCAGCATGTCCGCCTGAATCCGGGTCGCCAGAGCCAGCTCCGTGCCGATCCGCTCCTTTTCCGCCGTGATCTCCGTGATCTGGCTGATATAGTCCCGCGTCCGCTTGGACAGAGAGGCGAAGGACTCGGCCAGGATCTCGATCTCATCATCCGTGCGGTAGATGTCCTCCATCTCGAAAGCCTGGTCACTTCCGCCGAGGGCGTTGATGCTCCTTGTCATGTGCTCCAGCGGCTTCACCACCCGACCGGCCACGAACAGAGCGCCGGCGATCGCCAGGAGCAGGATCACAGCGGTCAGCACAGCGATCGTCTTTGCCGACTGCTTCGCTCCGAGCTCATAGGCCGAGAGCGCGTCGGCGCTGATTTTCTCATATTGACCCAGCATGGCAGATGTCGGCTGGGTGGTTATTTCTTTCTCCACAACCGAGATGACCGACCAGCCCAGGGTCTCCATGGGAGCGCCTGTCAGATAATACTCTTTGCCGTCAATGGTGAGCAGCGTCAGGGGCGTTCTCTCGCTGAGCGAGAGCGTCACAAAGTCGGCAAGCTCCTTGCTCCCGTTCTTGCGCAGGTCCGCGGCCTGATCCGAGATCTCCGCCTTGAAAACACCCTTCTTCTGCGGAGAGAAGAGCACCTGACCGTCCTCATTGATCACGCAGAGGAAGCTGCCCTCGGTGGCAGTATTCTGAACATACTCGCTGATGGAGGTCAAGAAGATATCCGCACCGACCACGGCGACCAGCTCGCCGTCCCGGTATACGGGGGCCGCGCATACAAGGCCCGGGATATCCGTAAAGGCGTCCAGCTCCACGCCGGTGAAAATGAGCTTTCCCTCTTCGACCGCCTGCGTGTACCATGGGCGGGAGCGTACCGCGAAGGGATAGACCTCGCCGCTTTCGGATACATAGGAGCCAGCCCTGTCGTCCACAAAGAGAATACACCCGTCCGTGGTGGCGATAAAGCAGGAGTTGAGCTTATCTGAACTTTCAAACATGGCGAGCATGACCTCGCTCATATTGGCTACAAGCCCCAGATCCTCGGAGTCGGAGGGATCGACCCCCTCCTCATGCTGAATCTGCGCGGACGGGATCCCGTCATTGCCGGGGTTCGGCTCGGCGTAGGGATGGGCGGAGAAGCTGCCGCTGTGTGCAAACAGCTCCTCGGCAAAGGCCTGCAGGGTCCGCACGTCTGTCTGTACATCGGCAAAGAGGTCGTTGGCGATATAGGCTTGCAATGCCGTAGAGCGGGACATGGATGTTTCCAGTACGGTTTTCATCGTCTGATCTGAGACAGCCGTGATGGACGCCTGCTGCTCGGCGCTTGCTCTCTGTACGACAGCTGTCAGATTCTTTTGCTGATACGCCGCCACGGCGGCATAGGCGCCGATCAATGCAATGATGAAAATCAGCATCAGGTTGAAGATTTTCTGCTGCAGGCCGCCGATTTTGATTCCTCGTATGATTTTCATTCGATCGTCAGAATGTCCGAGAAGCCGGTAACTTCAAAAATTTCCATGATCGTTTCGTTGACATGGACGACCTTCATCTCCCCCTGCTTGTTCATGGTCTTCTGGGCGGAGAGCAGCACACGCAGTCCGGCGGAGGAGATGTAATCCAGCGCGGCCATGTCAATAATCAGCGCGGTCACCCCGTCCAGGGATGCCTTTATCTCCTTCTCCAGCTCCGGCGCGGTGGTGGTGTCCAATCGCCCAGCCAAGGCGACGGTCAGTTCGGATGCGTTGGTTGTTTTCTCAATGTTCAGCATGTTCTTTCCTCCTGTTTCGTTAGTTTTGGATTTCTTTGTTCTAATTCATTTATATGAGCGTTTTGGTGTTCATTCGGTTTATGTAAGCTTCCTTTTACTCAGCCTATATTATACACCAAGTTGACCCAACTGTAATGAGCTGTTCCTGTTATTTTATCAAAGTTTATCCTCTCATGCTTTTTCCCGAATCAGAACGCGAACGACGTTGCCGGCTTCTCTCTCGGGGTCAAAGGAATAGGTCAGGCCATCAACGGCCCGTTTCAGGACCGTGTAGGATAGTTCGTTATCCCCCTCCGCCGGGTCGAAACGCTCCCCGCCGTAGGCAACGGTCACCGTCACCTGCTCCTCCGTGGGGGCGTATTCCAGCATCGCATGGATAGGCGTCTGTCCCAGAATCGGCAGCAGCATTTGCTGCACTATCTCCTCAAACGCAAGGCGTATGCGGTATTTCGTGCGCGGAGGAATATCGTTCTGCATACAGTAGCGGTCGATCTCCGCTCCGGCGCCGATAAAGTCGTAGTCTCGGCTTTCGACGCTGAATTCCAGGACCTTGAGCTTCTTGATAAAGCGCCGGGTCAGCTCCTTTTGGGGATGATCGAAGATCTGCTCCGGTGTGCCGTCTTCGTAGATACCGCCCTCGTCCATATAGAACACCCGGTTGCAGATGGCGCGGGCAAAGTTCATTTCGTGGGTAACGATCATCATGGTCTTGCCGCTTTGCGCAAGGTCCCGGATCACCGCCTGCACTTCGCCTACCATGGTGGGGTCGAGGGCGCTGGTCGGCTCATCCAGCAATATCACACCCGGGTCCATGGCCAGCGTCCGCGCGATGGCCACGCGCTGCTTCTGCCCGCCGGAGAGCTGCTCGGGGTACTGGAATTCCCGCCCGGCGAGGCCGACACGCCGTAAAAGCGCCATGCCGGTATCATAGGCCTCTTGCTTTGACTTTTTCAGAATGTCCATGGGCGCAAGCATCAGATTCTCAATGACCGTCAAATGCCCAAACAGGTTGAAGGACTGGAAGACCATGCCCATCCTGCGCCTCGCCAGCGTCAGATCATATTTCGGGGCTGTGATATCCACACCGTCCAGCAGGATCTGCCCGCCGGTGGGCCGCTCCAGCATATTGATGCAGCGGATCAGCGTGGATTTTCCTGTGCCGGAGGGCCCGATCACGGAAATCACATCCCCATCGTTTATGACAGCATTCACGTCTTTCAGTGGCGTTGCGTTTTCGTATTGTTTTCTCAGATGTTTGAGCTCAATCATCTGTTCTCACCCCCTTGAGGAGCTCCTTGCGTGATCTTTTGCGCGGGTCGATGCGGATCTCGACCTTATTCACGAGGAAGGTCAGGATCGCCGCAAGAACGAAGTAGATCACCGCAACGGCGATCAGCGGGAAAAAGGCCTCATAGGTTCGGCTGCGGACGATATCGCCCATCTTTGTCAAATCCTGCACGGCGACGTAGCCCACAACGGCGGTCGCCTTGATCAGTGCGGTAATCTGTCCCTTATAGGAGGGGAGAAAATGCGGGATCGCCTGAGGCAGCACGACGCGGAAGAACGCTTTATGATCCGAGTAACCCAAGGCGTAGGCAGCCTCGGTCTGACCACGGTCGATCGCCCCAACGCCAGCTTTGAGCATCCCATATACCGCCGCGCCGAACACCAGCGTAAAACCGATGACCGACACCGCCGTTCCCGAGATGGCGATCTTGCCGAAGATGACGTAGTACAGGATCATAAGCAGCACCACCACCGGCATTCCCTGCACCAGCCACACGCAGAAGCGGGTAAGGGCATTGGCGACGGGGTTTCCGTTCCTGCATAGCATGAACACGCCGAAGCCAAGTGCCGTACCAAACAGGATGGACAGCACGGTAATCAGCATCGTCGTGCCGATGCCTTCGACAAAGAGCTGCCAGCGGTTTTCCCGGATAAAGGTTTTCTCAAAGCTCGCCCGGACACCGTCAAGGAACGATTCCTGTTTCCCGGCTGTGCTGTCGAGGACTACGAACACCACGCTTTCCGCGAAATGCGGCTCTGAGAAATCCACGCTCTCCTTGCGCTCCTCTGTGGCGGCAAGGCACGCGCAGGCAAAATCGCACTTTCCGGCCTGAACAGAGGCCAAAACGCCGTCGAAATTCATCTGCTCCACCTGCAGCGCGAAACCGTTTTCCTCGCAGAAGCGTGCGGCCAGTTCGATTTCAAAGCCGACAATGACATTATGGCGTCCATCATTTTTTCCTTTACCAGGTATCCGCGATAGCGGAATGAGCAGGCGCGGCGGCCTTTCCCGGCCAGATACACCTGCGCTGCCGCAGACTTGTCTGCCGGACCGGCGATTTTCTATTTCCTGCCGAAGCCTGCCCGAAGCTGCTTGCCGAAGGTGCCGCCCTCGTCGTTGAGGGCGCGGCTGCGCGCGAAGGCCATGGCTGTCACGAACACCGCGTCCAGGTATTCCTCGCGCGTGTGGATGCGGTAAAAGCCCGGAACCGCAAGCTTGCTCACCACGCTGTGCTGCTCGGCGTCCTCCTCATGAACGTACTGGCTGCTCGATTCCAGGACCGCGATTTCCTCGCCGTCGCGGGAGACGCGGTAGCGAGGCCAGATGGCGCCGTCCATGCGCTCGGTCTTCACGTCGATCCCGTTCTTCTTCAGATACTTCCAGATATCCACTCCGTCCAGCTCAAAGGTGTAGTTGCTGTCCAGAAGGAAGGAAGTATACTCCGATTCCTCCTCATGGCCCACCAGATGCGGCACCGTGCGGCCATGCTCGTGGTCGATAAAATCAAAGCCGTAAGGCGCCGTAAGACTGAATTTGGTCATCTTCGCCTCGTACAGCACCCGGCGCTGCCCGTCCTCGATGCGGTGGCCGACCTTTGCCGTGCCGGTATCCGACAGGAAGTAGAGCTCGCGCTCCTCGCCCTTCACAGAGGGGGCGAGAGATGCGCCGCCGTGCAGCGCGTGCTGCTCCTCGAGCTGCTGCAGCCCCCGCTTTTTCTGAACGCTGGACCAGATCACGACGGCGAGGATCACGGCGCCAACGACTATGAAATAGATGCCCACGCCGCTACCGTCGTGAACGACGCTGGGATCATTGGGATCGTACAGAACGGGAACGGTCTTGCCGACCTTATAGGAACCGCTGCCGGTGTCCAGCTCGCCGGTATAGGTCTTCCCATCCACGGTGTACTCCACCGTGGGAAAGTATACCGAGCTGTCGTCGCTGCTGTCTTCACGCAGCGACACGATGGTGCCCGTGGTTTTCACAAAGCCCCGTGAATGGAAAAAAGTAAAATAGATGCCCGCCGCAAGGGCGATCACTGCCAGCACGGCGGCGAAAATTTTCAGTTTCGGTCCGCGTAATGAAATCATAACGTCCTCCTGCCCGCACAAACACGGGCTTTTATACGTTGCATAGCACTTCCAGCTCGTCCTCACGGCCAAGCTCGCGCAGGCGCTTTTGCTCCGCGCATTCCGCCGAGGGCCGGAGTTCTGTTACCTTTTCCGTGATTCGACGCAGCCAGCCGTCCGTAAATAACTTGCAGGTGGATTCGTCCGGGGCGAGGATGTCGCCGGGATGGCACTGTAGACCCGCCGCCCGGCAGCCGCCGAGACAGAGTCTGCGATAGGCGCAGTCAACGCATTTTTCGTTATGAGCCAGCACGGCGGCGGAGCGGGTATTGATGAGCTCCATATACTTCGATTCCGTCAGGCATTGCCGCAGCCCCAGCTCCTGAATCAGCGGATAGTCCGCCTGGAACGCGTCGTTGTTGGAGATGGGCATACAGGTCAGCGCCCGGCCCTCGGCGGAGATGTACATCGATGTGCGGGCATGGGCGCACATGCAGATGTTCTCCGGGTCCTTTGCCGCATGGACGGCGGGCAGACTGTATGTATCCGGCTGCCGCCCATCCGCGGCGAAGAAGCCGCCCAGATGCAGATGGATCGCCGGCAGATCCCGGTAGAAGTCCTCCAAGTAGTTCAGATAAAGGGTATCGGTCTCGTCGGTGTCAAGACCGTGCTTTTCCGCCCAGCCGCCCTCATGCCAGGCTCCCGTGTCCGCCACGGGATTGGTCTTGAGGCTCCGGCAGCCCACCGAGGCCAGGTAGTTGACGCTCTCCCGAAAGGTGTGTGCGTTTTCTTTCCAAAGGCACATCTCCGCCCCTGTTGGAAAGCCCCGGTCACGGCAGAGCGCAAAGGCCCGGCGCACGGCCTTTTCCGCCCCGGGAATGCCCCGCAGCCAGTCGTGATAGCCCACGCCGTCAAAGCTCATGTTGAACTCCGGGTGCAGAGCGCGTTTTTCAAAACCCTCCAGCAGCCGCTCGTTCACGGCCAGACCATTGGAGTAGACCTGGCTGATGCCGATGCCCCGATCCGTCAGCGCGTCTACGATCTCCCAGAAATCGGAGCGCACCAGGGGCTCGCCGCCGGTGATGGAGCAGGATAAAACGCCGCAGTCAGCCAGGTCATTCACGATCTTCATGATATCCTCGTGGCTCAGCTCGCCGTAGCGTCCGTCCGCCGCAGAAAGAAAGCAGTGCCGGCATTTGCAGTTGCATTTTCCGGTGATGGACCAGTGGGCTCTCTCCATAAAGCGGTTGGGATAACGGCGGTATCGCTGCCCCTCCGCAAGCCCGGCGCCGGGGGCGCAGGGGGTGATATAGCCCTGCGCCTCCAGCTTTCTAGCACTGCTCCGCACGCTTTCCGGGATCAGAGGGAGGGCAAGATCTACCGTCCCGTCGCAGAGGGTGAGGGCGTCAAACTCTGCTTTCTGCACGAAGTGCGCCCGGTGCGTTTCCCTGTCCACGATTGCGTAGGGCAGCAGCTCCCAGCCCCGCAGCTTATATTTGTCTTTCAAACGGTAGTACATGATCGACCTCTGTGCCTGATTGTTTAGCAAAAGAAATCAATTGTAATGAAGAACAATTTCTGTGAGAATCGTGCCACATTTGGAGCATGGCTGCCCTACCGTTTCATCCACTTTGCACTCCTCGCACTTTTCACAATATGGTATTTTCTTTGTACCACTACTTCCGCCGCCTGCAAAAAGGCACCAGCCGCCCGCAACACGATCCAACTCGTCCAGAGACAGCTCCGCGCCATCAGCGGGCTGAAAATCCTCGGCGGTCAGGGCGAAGCCATACTCCTTAGCGATCTCGATGGCCTTTTCCACGGCGGTCTCCTTGTCGGTCAGCGCGGCGAGCTTGGCTTTCAGTTCCTCGTTCTTGCTGGCCTCTTCCAGAAATTTCTTCAGGTTTTCGTTCATGGTTTCGTTCTCCTTTTCAAAAAGATACTAATAGGATTGGTTGACTTGGCCTTTCTGGTCGGCATCTACCGGGGCTTATCACCACTCCTTCCCAATGAGGATCGTGCCGCATTTAGGGCAGGGATTTCCGATCGGGTTGCCCTCACCTCCCCAGAAGGATTCGCACTTTGTACAATAAGGCATTTTTACTTTATTCATGCCAAAGACCATGCACATCACGCTGCTCGAGCCTACGCAGTTCGCGCCGCCCGCGACCTGATCCAGCTCGTCGAGAGACAGCTCCCCGCCATCAGCGGGCTGAAAATCCTCGGCGGTCAGGGCGAAGCCGTACTCCTTGGCCAGTTCGATGGCCTTTTCCACGGCGGTCTCCTTGTCGGTCAGCGCGGCGAGCTTGGCTTTCAGCTCCTCGTTCTTGCTGGCCTCCTCCAGAAATTTCTTCAGGTTTTCGTTCATGGTTTCGTTCTCCTTTTCTATTACTTACAACAGACAATTGTCTGCTCTATTCCAGATAATCGTTACGGCGTGCCTTCGATCTCGGCGCCGCCCTCGTCGCGCCGTATCAGTCGATATGCAGCCCTTTGCGCCAGCCGCCGACAGAGCGGGCATTGTGAAAGCCCAGGCGATAGGCGTGCCAGGTCGCCTGGTCGGCGACAGTGCCGAAGCTGCAGATAAAGAACAGCCTTGTATCCGGGTCTTTGTTTTTGAGGTAATCGTCCAACTCCTCGGGATCGACGGCCGCGGTGCAGGGGATCGGCCCCTCGGAAAGCCGACGGTGCTGCGGGCGGATGTCGATCAGCTCGCCGCCCTTGGCGAGGGCCTCCTTCACAAAGCTCAGCGACACCCGGATCCGGTCAGCGGTGGCCAGAGAGAAGGTTTCGGTTTCTCCGCTTTCATAGGTGAAGGTCATCCGGTGATCCTCATAGGCCGCATCCGTCACCCTGCGGTCTGTCAGATGAAGGATCTTCACGCATTTCGGGCATTCCGGGACGATCACAACGTCTCCGCCGGCGCTGACCAGCAGAATCTGATCCATGCAGGGCTCGAAAAAGAGCTTCACGGCGCCGCCCTTCGGCAGCCGCCCCTTTCCCTCCCAATAGTGCTGCTCTGTCAGATTCACGCTCGTCCAGAGCTCTCCCGTCAGAGAGGAATAGAGCACGGCCTGCCCGTCGTCCGTTGTGCCGGCAGCATAAAAATCATCCCGGGCGTAAAGGATATCCTGAAAGGTGCAGGGCGGGAACTCCCCGGCAAAGCGTTCGTTAAAGCCAAGCGCCTGCCACTGCTCGTTCTTATTGACGCACAGATCGCCATCCTCGGCAAGCGTGAGCTTTCTCCCTGTGACCGGATTTTCGCTAATTCTGTTCATGGCCTGCTTCTTTCGTCAAAACGTCCTTCCCGGCCTATTTTAGCATCGTGACAGCTGCTGCGCAATAACCGCACAGATCCCCGTTGTCCGCACAGCACGCGGCAGCAGCGGCAGCCTTTCCCTGGGTCTTGAGGATCCTTTTGTATTCGGGCGCTTTTCCGGAATTTACGATCCTGTTGATAAGGTCTTGCAGAAGGCCGCCTCCGCTGACCTGCTCAAGCTTGTCAAAGTCCAGTTCCATATCCATTTCCTCGCTCATGGTGTATTCCTCCTCGTCTGCGTCTTCGTCTCGCCTATGTCCGCTTCCTGCATCAGCGCGGGAATGAGGCGGAAGGTCTCCGTTCCCGCTTGATTCTCCATCATTGCCCGGATGCGCTCCAGTGCGGCGCAGACCGCCCCGGTCAGCGCTTCCGGTGTGTCCGTGTAGTTTCCCAGCCGTCCGCCGACGTAGCGTCCGTCCCGGATGCCGAGAAAGCGCTTCTCCGTCTCCGGGTCAAAGCGCCCGTAGGCGGCATACAGGCCCACCGCATCGGCCACCAGCTCATCCCGGATGGGGGCGACGTCGCCGGGGCAGCACCTGCGGCAGATCACATGGGTCAGCTCGTGATAGCGGCGGATGGTGTCGGAATGGCCGAGCCATTCTTCCTCCGTCTCGCCCACCGCGGCGGCGTCCACATGGCTGTAGGGCCCGCGGGAGAGCAGCACCAGCATGTCTATGTAGTTTTCCCGGACGGCGGTGAAGCGTTTCAGTTCCGCCGCTCTTTCCTCCTCCGGGAACTCTGCCAAATGCGCGTGGATGCGCGGCCAGTTGAACACAGTCAGCATGGCCGCGCCCTGGCTTGCAGGGATCGGGGTCAGAGGCCCGTCCTTGGCCGCCATCAGGCTGCGCAGCGCCAGCTCAAAATCCCGGCGATTGCCCAGCGTGACCACACGGACGCTTCCCGCCGGGGTCTCCGCGAGCTCCTCCCGGTCGGCGGGATCGCCCCGGTAGTGAGCCAGGCTCTTCGCCTCCGGCTCCTCGCCCCGCAGGACCACACGGCGGTAGGTCTCCCGCGTGTCTGTGTCCGGGTTCAGATACAGTTGGGGGTAATCCGCGGCCAGACGTTTCAAAACGATTGTTTCACTCATGGCTTATTTCCTTGTCCGGCCAAGCCTCCGGGGGAACGAAGGGCTCGGCCAGACCGCCCGCCACAAGGGCGAGATCGTCCGGCTCCAGCGTCTGCATATCACCGAAGAGACGACCGCGCAGGGCCTCCTTGTGGGCGGGGTTGAGAAACGCGGCGCCGCGCAGCAGCGTTTCCACGTCCCGGTCAGATGCTTTGCTCATGAGACTTCTCCTAATCTTTCCTTTTTTATAGCTGCTCCTGTAGTTTCTTTTTTTGCCTGCAGCCATTCAGACAAATGACCCTTATTTACTCATATCAAGTTCTTTTCCGAATCTCTTTTTATATTCCTCCAAGGTGATGATTTCCCTGCTCACCCCGTGATCGGCGGCAGATCTCACAGCACCTTTCGTACCATACCACCTGTCTAATACTTCACCCGTTGTATCATCTACAATCCTATAATCGTACTTGACTCCTGGATCGACAATGAGTCCGCCTGCCACTCCGCCGAGCTCTTCCGGGTTCAGCTCCACGTCCTGCGCTTCCTTTTTGATCTCTTCGCTCATGGTTTTGTTCTCCTTTCTTCGTGTTCCCCTTCTGCAGTCACTTCTGGCCGGTTGCCCACTCTTTGATATGGCCGTCTATTGCCTGCTTGCCCGAAAAGACTTTTCCACAGCGCGGGCAAATGCCGGAAGCAGCGAATTCTGCCTCTTCCAAGGTATTATAATATCCGATCGCGTTGCCGTTGCCGGAACCATCGACGATCTCATACCATCCGTCGCCTCCCTCGCCGATCTTTCCTCCGGCAGCGTTTTCCAGATCCTTCAGATCCAGTTTTTTGATCTCTTCACTCATGGTTTTATTCTCCTACTTTTCAAAATATTTGCTCGGTCTCATGGCCGCTCTATCCGATATACAAAGCAGACCGCCGGATAGAGACAGGTGCGTATTTTTCAAGCATCACCCTTTGCAGTTTCTTGCATGCTCCACAACATTTATCATAGCTGTTCTTGCATCTGTTCCGGAATCGATTTTTTGGTTGCAAAGGGGGCAAATTCCATTTTTCATTTTTTCCATTTCTTCTTTTGAAAAAACAAATCCTTCTTCACGTTCAAAAGGGTCGGTCCAGCCCCCGGCAACCTGGTTCAAGTCCTCCGGGTTTATCTCCACATCCTGCGCTTCCTTTTTGATCTCTTCGCTCATGGTTTTGTTCTCCTTTTCAGTTTATTGAGATCGGTCTTCTGACCACTCTATCCTATATACAAGGCACACCGCCGATTGGAGACAGGGGATTTGCGCTTTTTTCAGGTTTTTTCCCCGTCGTCCAGAAACTGCCGACAGCGCTTCAAAAGCCGCTGGTAGCGTTTGTTGACTGCCTTGGACTCCAGGCTGTACAGCGCACCGACTTCCTTGTCTGTAAGCCCCATGACATAGCGCAGGTCAAGGAATTCTCTCTCCTCCTGCGTCAGCCGCGCATATAGCCAGAGCACCGTATACCGCGGCTCGTCCTGTTCCGCGGGGCTTTGATCTGCGAAGTCCTCCGGCATCGCCGTCTCCCGGCGGTACCGGGTGGAGCGGACAAGATTCACCGCCTTGTTGTGGGCGATGCGCGTCAGCCAGGTGGCCAGAGACGAGCGCGCCGGGTCATAGCCGGGATAGGCGGCGTAAGCGGCAAGGAAGGTCTCCTCCACCACGTCCTCGGCGCTTTCCCGATTGAGCAGAATGGTGTAGGCGTATTGGTATACGCGATCATAATAGGTCTCAAACACCGTCTCGAAGTCCGGCTTCAGCAGCTCCGGCATATCAGGCCTCCGCGTCCACGCGCTGCCGCGCCACCAGGTCGGCGAAGAAGCCGCCCTTTTCGATCAGCTCGTCATAGCTGCCGTCCTCCACGATCCGCCCGCCGTCCAGCACCAGGATCCGGTCGCAGTGGCGGATGGTGGAGAGCCGGTGGGCGATGACCACGCGGGTGCAGCCCATGGCGTCCAGCGCTTCGGAGACCTGGCGCTGCGTCTTGTTATCCAGCGCGCTCGTCGCCTCGTCAAAGAACAGCAGCTTTGGCTTCGGCGCGATGGCGCGGGCGATCATCAGCCGCTGCTTCTGCCCGCCGGAGATGCCGCCTCCGCCCTCGGAGACCATGGTGTACATCCCCATGGGCATGGCGCGGATATCGTCGGCGATCCCCGCCTTTTCCGCGGCGTCCCAGGCTTCGTCAATGGAGAGGTTCGGCGCGGTGAGGACAATGTTAGAGTAGATATCTCCCTGGAAGAGGCCGCTTTGCTGCATGACGGTGCCGATCTTACGGCGCAGGGAGCCGAGATCCAGGCTCTCGATATCCTTGCCGTCGTAGTAGATCGCGCCCTTCTCCGGCTTTTCAAAGCCCAGCAGCAGGCGCATGAGCGTGGACTTGCCGCAGCCCGTCCGGCCCACGATGGCCACATATTCGCCGGGCTTGATCTTTAGGGAGAGGTCATTGAGAATATACGGAGAATCGTCATCATAGCGGAAGGAGACATGGCTCAGCTCCAGGCCGCCGTTGATATTTGTGACGATCTCCTTGTTCTCCTGCGTCTCCGGTACGGTTTTGAGGAAGGGCTCCGCCATCTCAAAAATCGGCTGGATCTGCGCGGCGCTCATGGCCGTACCGGCCAGCGTGGAAAACGCGCCCATCAGCGAGCCGTAGGCCGCCGTAAAGGCAAAATACGTGGACGGATTCAGACCGCTCTTCACCGCGAGATAATAGAGAATGATCGTGGAAATGAGCGAGATCCCCGTGCTGATGGCGGCATTGGCCCGCAGGAACATCGGCGTGTTATAGGTCAGCTCCGCCCCCTCGGCGTAGAGATTCAGCCACTTGGCGAAGCTGCGCTTTTCCGCACCGGCAAGCTTGATCTTCTGGATGCCGGAGATCATGGAGTAGCTCATGCCGGATTCCCTGGCCGCGTGCTCCATCCTCTTGCGGTTGATGCCGATCTGCACAAAGGTCGTGACCACGGAGAAGCCCACCGTCACCAATACGATGAGCAAAGAAGGAATGACCAGCTTCGGCGCGAAGCGGAAGATCTGCGTGACGTACAAGAGGGATGTAAGGCTCGTCAGTCCCGTGGTCATCACCATATTCATCAGCATGGAGCAGAGCTGGTTGACCGACATGGATCGGCTTTTCAGCTCGCCGGGGCTGTACTGCCGGAAAAAACTGGCCGGCAGAGAAATGAGGCGCATCATCATGGAGGCCTGGACACCCAAGGATGTTTTTGACTCCAGACGGCTCGACGCCATGGCGCTGATCGAGGAGAAAAGCTGCATGGAGAGCGAAACGCACATAAGGCAGATCGCAAGGCCGATCAGCGCGCTGCCGCGGCCGCTTGCGAGCACCGGGCCGGTCAGCGCCCTCGTCAGGCGAGGGATCAGCAGGCCTACACCGGATACCGAGATCGCCGCAAAGACGATCATAAAGATATCGCTGGTGGAGACGCAGCGCTTCATGTACAGCAGAAGATCCGGGATGCTCAAGCTTTTCAGCGGCAGAGGCCGGTAGAAGCAGATGGCGTCCGGATCAAACAGCTGCTCGGTCTCGGCGTTCAGCCGGACTGCCTTTCCGGTGGCCGGATCTCTGAAGAAATAGCCGCGGATCATTCCCGGCAGCAGGGCCACCGGGCTGCCGTCGTCCTTGCGGAAGGCCAGGATCGGGCCGTAGGCGTCCTTGTACCAGCCCTTCTTCAGCTCCACGCTGCGGCGCATCATGCCATGCGGCCGCAGGCAGTAGTCCAGCTGCTCATCGCCGTCCGTGATGCTCTCCGGAAGCTCGGAGGGCTTATAGTGGTAGTATTTTAATATCTCATCAATGGCGTTTTTCGTGATGATCCGCGCGTCGCCGATCCGCTGGGCGTCCCTTTCGCCCATGACCACGCCGGCGATGCGGAGAAAAGAATCCTCCAGGAGCTGCTGATCGGCTTCGCGCCGGTCCTGGATCTGATTTTCAAACCAACCCATTGTTGATCCTCCCTTCGGTCGGATTTAGTTGTTAGTGGCTAGTGGCTAGTGGCTAGATTCTTGATCAAGCCATTCAGCATTTTTCCCACTTCATCGGACAGGGCCAGGGCTGTTTTCAGCTCGGCTTCCGGCAGATAGTGAAGCTGCCTGCAGATGAGGCATTGTGTCTGGAGTTCGGCGTTGGAACCTTTCGCGATAGAAAGAAACTGTATAAACTCTTTTACACTGTTGCGGGCCTGCCCCTCCGCAATATTGGAGGGGATGGAAACAGCCGCTCTTTTCATCTGATCCGAGAGAGCATACCGTTCCTCTGTGGGAAGCAGTTTCACAATGCGATAGATCTCCACTGTAAGCTCCATTGCTTTCTGCCACACGAGCAGATCCTGATAACTCTTGACCATTGCGCCCTCTTTTCTAATCACTGCCCACTACCCACTAACTACTAACTACTAACCACTAACCACTATCCACTATTCACTCGCCACTAACTCGGCGTAAGCGCCGCCTTGAGCCATCAGCTCGTCGTGAGTGCCGCGCTCGACCACCTTGCCTTTGTCCAGCACGATGATCTCGTCGCAGTCGCGCACAGTTGAGAGGCGGTGGGCGATCACGATGCAGGTGATGCCCCGGTCGCGGATGGCGTTCACGACTTCGTATTCTGTCTTGGCATCCAGCGCGCTGGTGGCCTCGTCCAGAATGATGATGGTGGGATCCTGCGCCAGTACGCGGGCAATCTCCAGCCGCTGCCGCTGCCCGCCGGAAAGGTTCCGCCCGCCGGAAGTCAGCTTGTGCCGATACCCGCTCGGCATCTGTACGATATCGTCGTGGATCTGCGCGTCTCTCGCGGCGAGGATCACTTCAAAATCCATGATGGTGTCGTCCCACATCTTGATGTTGTTCTCAATACTGTCCTCAAAGAGGATGATATCCTGATCCACCACGGCAAGAGATCCGACCATCACGTCCCGCGGATAAGCGCTGCGGGGCTTGCCGTCAAACAAAATCTCGCCGCTCCAGGGCTCATACATACCGGAAACCAGCTTGGAAATCGTGGATTTCCCGCAGCCGGAAGCGCCGACCAGGGCGATCCTGTCGCCGGTTTTCATAGAAAGGGAAAAATCCTTGATCAGAGGCTCGGCCAGCCGGGAGTATCCGAAGGTAACGTTCTTCAGCTCGATCGTGCCGCTGAGCTTCTCCAGCTTTTCCTCCGCGTCCGAATTATCCGCTGTGTTCTTGTCCTCCGGGTATTCCATGACGTCCTCCACGCGCTCCATCTGGGTGCGCATCTCCTGGATCGTCTGGCCCGCGCCCACCAGCGTCATGGCCGGGGACATGAAGGAGCCCAAAAAGCCTTGGAACATCATGACCGCGCCCAGGCTGAATTTTCCCTGCATGGTCAGCCACACGCCGAGAAGCAGCACAGCGTAATTGGCGAGCGTTCCGAGAAAGGCGGGCAGGATGCCGATGGTCTGCTGCGTTTTCGCTGCCTCCACGCTTTGGGCGTTGACCGCCGCCTGGTGCCCGGCCCATTTCTGGAAGAAGCCGTTTTCCGCGCCGCTGGCCTTGATGGTCTCGATCATCTCGATCCCCGTGACCGTGGCGGCCTCCAGCATCCCGGCGTCGCGCATCTGCACCCGCGCCACGTTCATACGCTTGTCGGAAATGATCTTGGACAACACAGCGTTCAGTATCAGCGTGGAAATGCCGATCAGCGTCAGAAGCGGGCTTTGCCGCAACATCAGCACCAGGTAAAAAACCATCATGATGGAGTTGAGCAGAAGCGGCGCGAAGGTATTCACCAGCGTTCCGGCGATGGAGCTGTTCAGGGCAAGGCGGGACTGGATGTCTCCCGCCAGACGCTGGGAGTAAAACTCCATGGGCAAGTGAAGCACCTTCCACATATAGCTGGTGCTGCCGATCACAGCCATCTTGCCATTGATCTTCAGCGAGTACACCGCTTGTACCCACGAGACCGTGATCTGGATCGCCGCCAAGGCGATCAGCACCGAGAGAAACGGATATAGCCAATCCGGGTTTTGCCCGGTGAGCAGTCGGTCAAGAAAGATACGTGAGGTCGCGGAGTTGACAATGCCAAAAAGATAGGAGATCATGGTTGCCAGCATGACGAAGGCCACCGCAGCCCCGGCGCCGACCAGGCGCTTGCGGGCAAAATCTATGGTGCTCCGGCGCTTTCCATCCGCTTGGAAGCTCTCTGACGGCGTAGGGATGATGACGATTCCCGTGAAGGCGACATCAAACTCCTCCATCGTGACCTTGACCGTGCCGCGCGCCGGGTCGTTGAGATAGGCATATCTGCCTCTGAACCCATCCAGCACCACGAAATGGTTCATGTTCCAATGGACGATGCAGGGAAACTGACCCTTTGTCTGAAGTGACTCCGGCGTCATACGCATCGCCTTGACATCAAAACCATAGTGCTGCGCCGCAAGATAGATATTCTTCGCGTTGGAGCCGTCGCGGGAGACGCCGCAGGCCAGGCGCACCTCCTCCAGCGGCACCCATTTGCCGTAATAGGCCATGAGCATCGTGAGTGAAGCCGCGCCGCATTCCAGGGCCTCCAGCTGCATGACCACCGGAACCTTGGCCACGCCCTTTGTAAGAGTTGGTTTTATCTTTTTCTTTTGATTTTTCTTTGTTTCCATTCAGCACTCTCCCGTTGAGTTAGGAGTTAGGAGTGAGGAGTGAGGAGTGAGGAGTTAGGAGTTGTGGTGTCGCTTGCGCGACAATTCAAATCATGCGGAGCATACCATAACTCCTCATTCCTCGCTCCTCACTCCTCACTCCTCACTTTATCGGCTTTCCAGCAGAAAAGCAATGGGCCGTGTCTGCTCCACAACGATGGTTGCGTCATAAGTCCCGTCCGGTAAGGACACTTCGGCCTGCGCCGTGGCCCGACCGTATTCGTCATAGTCCACCGACGCGATCACGAACTCCTGTGAGGCGATACGAAGGGGCAGCCCAGCCTCCAGCCCGTCCGCGCCTTGACCGGATGCGACAATTTGCGCTGTGTGATCCTGTACGATGGCGGTGGCGTCCACGGTTGTTTCCAGCGTGCCCACTGTCGACCAGGCAAACACGCCCACCAGCAGGGCAATGACCGCCGCCAGAATGATCCACATCCCGGGGCTCGTCACACGCAGATAGCCGGTCAGATCTTCCGGGGAAGAAATGCGAGCCATTGCCTTTTTCCGAAACAGAGTCGATTCTTGATTCTCAGCCATTGATGTTCCTCCTGTGAGCCGGATCTCCGCCCTTGCATCTGTATCGGTTTGCGTCAGCGGGCGGCGCAGCTTCCACTGCTATGATATTAGTATTTATAATAATACAGCATATAATATAGCACAAAAACGGCTTGTGTGCCAGTAGCAGGAGAAGAATTTTTGCAGGACCCAAATGCGTCATGTACGCCGCCACTTATCTCAACTTCAAAAAACCACAATATAATTGATCCTCAATTATTCATAATCTTAGTAAGGCACAATAAAAAACAGTGCTCCATAATTCCAAAAAGATATTGATAGGGGCTGTTGCAAAATGCGGATTAGCTGCACAAATTATGGTTCTGCCGTAGGGGAGGGGCTTGCCCCTCCCGCGCACGCAAATGTATAAATTCGCAAA
>ONNS01000025.1 GCA_900319275.1 uncultured Eubacteriales bacterium | reverse complement strand
GCTTTTAACCTGTATGATATCTTTGATGTTGGTGGTGTAGTTCCAGTGGATGTCAGTCAACTGAAGGACGTTAAAATCCCCCTCACCGGCGGCCGTTAACTCAATTTCGTATTTGTCTCCGGTGATTTGCCCGGTTCCAGCACACGAGAAAAGAAAAGGCATCAGTCCGACCTGCCGCAGCAAAATAACGGAGCCAACACAGCAATTTGCTGCGTTGGCTCCGTTTGGCGTATGAGGACAAAGGGAGTGCTTGTCGTTTATTTCAGCGTGATGGCCTGCGTCCAGTAGTCCTGACCGTAGATATCGGTGAAGCGGCAGACGATCATCGTTCCGCCCTCGCCGAGATAGGTGTCGCTGATCTGCAGCTCACCGTCGACGGTCAGCGCGTCACCGAGCAGGTAGCTGTCCTGATAGCTGCCGTCATAGCTGTAGTAGTCGCAGATGAAGTCGAGCACGTCGCCGTCTGCAAGCTCGATCAGGCCACGGGCTACGGTGTCGGTCTCGCTGTCGTCATAGACGATCCGCGCACCGGCCACGTAACCGTGGGGCTGCTCATCGGTAAACAGCAGCTCAAGATCAACACGCTGCTTGTCAAATCGCACGGTCGAACCGTCGTCAAAGCTCCGTGTGCCGGTCAGATAGGCGGGGACATGGCCGCTGATCGTGTAGTGGCTGCCGTCAACAACTGTCGAGTCGTGGTAGTAGGCCACGGGCCACTCGTTGATCGAAACCCAGGTGCCGCTGACATCGGGCACCAGCGCGCCGTTTTTGTCGAACGTAAAGCTGTTGTCAAGGCCAAGATCGACAAAGCCCTCGCCGTCGTCATAGAACAGGTTCACATCGACCTGACGCACGAGCGACCACTGTTTATCGCTCAGAGAGAGGGAGGGGAGACCGTCGCTGTTTTCTGTCCACAGCAGGGCGGTTGCATCGAAGCGGTTGTTGGCAATGTAGGCGGCATCCTTCTGGATGTCGGCAGTAGAGCGGCCGGTGAAGAAGCTCGCACTGCCGCCGCCGAGCAGCTCGCTGAGATCGCCGGAGCCCAGCAGACCGGAGATCAAACCTGTGATGTCGTCGCTCGAATACGAGGAGCTGTACGACGAGCTGCTGCCGCCGTACATGCTGCCAAACAGCGATTCAAGCGGATCGGTGCCGTAGCTGCCGTGAGACGAGGCCTGGCCGGAAAGCTCCATGCTGGCAAATTCACGGATCGCACCGCTGAAGTTGGAGTCGAGACCGAGCGCGCTGTAGGTCTGGATCGCGGTGTCTACACTGGACATCTTGCGCAGCGGGAAATAGACAGAGAGACCGTAGGCGTTCGTCATCGAAGCGGAGGTGCGGTTATATTTCACGGCGCTCAGCAGCACCCGAACCAGTTCTTTGCCGGACTCGCTGCCGATGCGCTGAGCAAAGTCGACAAAGTCGACCTGGTCGATCCGTGTGGATGCGGCAAATTCGCGCGAGTTGGAACGGGCCGAGGAGACCGTCATGAAATCGCCGGAGGAGATGGATTCGCGCAGATCGCGCGAGAAGGCGGAATAGTCTTTGGGCAAGGTACCCTCCAGCTCGGCCAGGTCCACCAGCGAGAGCATCGCAGCCTGGCCCCGGCTGGAGCTTGCACAGGAGTTGATATAATCGTCAACGATCTGCTTTCCGAGCGTGGTCGTGGGAATAGAGGTGTTGCGGGAAAGGCTGGTCAGCCAGTCGGTATAATACCAGCCGGTGCCGGGCTCGGTCTCTTCCGAGGCGATCATGTAGTCGGCATATTTTGTCAGCATGATGGCGTTTTCGACCGTCGCCATCAGGCAGGTGTCAAAGCCGATGAAATCGTAGTACAGGTCGCCGGCAGAGAGCGCCTTGTCCAGTGAGGCCAGGGACATCGAGCCGCTGCGGGCGTTTTTCTCGTCGTAGCCGTAGCCCGAGAGACTGCCGCCGCCGTGATCCCAGAGGATCAGCGCGTAACGGTCGGCGGGGAAGTTCTTTGCACCGTACTGGATAAAGCCGGCCAGTGTGTTCGGATCGGTCATCGCACCGGTGCCCGCGTTCTTTTCAAGCACGCTAAGACCGCCGTTTTTCACGCGGTAGATCTGGTTGACGCTCGAGGAGATGATATTGTTCTGCCATTGTTTCGCGCCGCCGGTATATACGATCACGTTGACCTTATCACTGATATCGGCCTTTGTCATCTCCAGCAGATCGCGCGTCGCCATGGCGCTGCGGCTCTCCAGATCCGCGCCGCACATATAGACCAGCAGCGTCACCGTGTCTTTGCCGCTGCCGCGCAGCACCGTGTAACGCTCGCGCGCCTCAGGGGCGACCTTGGCATTGAGAATACCGGTGTTGGCGTTGGTACTCCAGCCGCTGGATACCGAGGGGGAGCTGTAGCTGCTGTAGGGTGAACCCATCATGCCCTCCAGCAGATCGCTGAGTGAGGGCGTCGAGCTCTGCGAGGAGGACGAGGAGCCGGAAGAACTGCCCGAGCCGCTGTAGCTGTACAGCCCGTCGGTATTGAACAGATCCATGGCCGAACCGAAAATGTCGCCCGCGGAGCTGCTGCTCTGGCTGCCGGAAGAGGATTGATAGCTGTCGGAATAGGAGTACGAGGGCTCGGAATAGCTCTCTCCGCTGTCGCCGAGGAGTCCGTTCAGGACACCGCCGCCACCGCCCATCAGCAGAAGCAGCAGTACGGCAATCAGGCCGCCGCCCCCGCGCCGCCGTCCACCGCCGCTGCCGCGGTTCCCGCCGCCGCTGCCTGTGCCGCTGGCAGCGCTGGGACGGCTGTCTGCGCGGCTAAAGGGGTTGCTGCCGGAGCCGACCGGCCCACTGCCAAGGCCATCGCCGCGGCGATGCACGCCGTGTCCGCCGCCGGTCACATTTTTATCCCGGCCAAGGGGTCGTTTTTCATTTGCCATACTGGTCTCTCCTTTTTTTGAGGTGGTTTCCCGGCGCTTGTATAAGACGGAACGGGTAAACTGCGAATTCTTGTCTGTATTTCTGATAATGGGTGAAGCGGGTCTCGTTCTTGAGCAAAACGGTTTTGCTCTCGAGCGCGGATCAGCTTACTGACTGATCGGAAGCCGGTTTTCCCGCAGCAGCCGAAGCATGATATCTGCGATAGCCGGATCAAACTGTTTGCCCTTGTTCGCCTCGATCTCCTGCATGATCGTCTCGGTCGTGAGCTTCTTTCTGTAAACGCGGTTGGTATTCATGGCGTCAAAGGAGTCCGCAACACAGATCATGCGCGCGATCAGCGGAATTTTTTCTCCGGCCAGCCCCTCATAAGCACCGCGAGGATCAGTACAAAAGACAGGGCAAAGCTCCATAGGATTCGTTTCTTGTTTTTCATTGCATTCTTTCCTTTTTGATCTCATGGTCTCGACAGTAGAAAAGCTGTCTCTGCGTGGCGCGGAAGATGTCACTCGGAAAGAACAATCCAGTATCTCTCCAGACAGACGCCCTCATCCGGTTCATATACGGTAGATTCGTAAATGCCGCCGTTTTTCAGGATGGTTCTTTTACTGCCCTCATTGCCGCTGATACAGGTAATCAGTACTTTTTCAATGCCCAGCTCTCTGCATTTCGGCAGAGCCATTTTGAGCATCAGCGCCGCATATCCCCTGCGGCGTTCACTCGGTGCAACGGAGTAACCGAGATGTCCGCCATACTTTTCCAGATACGGATTGAAATAATGCCTGATTTGAAGCATTCCGACAATTTTCCGGTCTTCTTCTCTTACAAGCATATACTGTGTTGCCGGAACCAGACCCTGTGGAACGGTATGGGGATTTTTACAACTGTTTGAATGGTTGACCCAATCCTGCGGATTTTCGCATCTTCTGAGCGCCCCCGTACCGTCCATGGAATCGCCGCACTCGAGAAACTCTTTTCGATATGCTCGAATCTGCTGATTATATTCTATTGTGGGCTCGATGAACAGCATGATCGACAGTTTCCTCAATACAGTCTTGTAGCAGTTATAACCTTTCACGGGTGAGTTTTACAACGGATTCCACATGCTCGGTAAACGGGAACATGTCGACCGGCTGGATCTGCCGGACTCGATAGCCCCCGGCGGTCAGAATTTTCAGATCGCGCGCAAGTGTTTCGGCGCAGCAGGAGATATAGACGACCGTTTTTGGCCCGGCCTTCAGGAGGGCATTGAGAAAGGTCTCGTCGCTGCCGGCGCGGGGCGGGTCCATCATTGCCACATCAGGCCGCTGCCCTTCGCGGGCCATCTGAACCATGACCTCGCCGGCGTCTCCGGCCGTGAACCAGGCGTTTTTGATGCCGTTGAGCTTCGCATTCGCGATCGCGTCCTTCACGGCGTCGCCGTTGAGCTCTACGCCGATCACCTGTCTGGCCTTCGCACTTGCTATAAGACCGATCGTGCCGATGCCGCAGTAGGCGTCCAGCACCGTCTCGCGCCCGGTAAGCCCCGCATACTCGATGGCTGTGCGGTAGAGTTTTTCGGTCTGGACAGGGTTGATCTGGTAAAAGGAACTCGGAGAGATGCGAAAGCGCAGCGAACAGAGCGTGTCTTCAATCGTTCCGCTGCCGTAGAGCACTTTGTTTGTTTTTCCGAGCACCACGGGTCCGAACCGGTCGTTGATATTCAGTACTACGGTGCTTATCTCGCCGTGGAGCCGCCGCAGCTCACGGATAAAATCGTTCTGCCCGCGAAAATGCGGAGATACGGCCACCAGCACGACCATTACCTGTCCGGTGGCAAAGCCGCGCCTGAGCAGCACATGCCGCAGCCAGCCGCTGCGGCTGCGCTCGTCGTAGACGGGAAGATGAAACGATTGCACAAGACGGCGGAGCGTTAGAATGATCGCATCGCACTTCTCGTCGTTGATCCCGCAGGCATCAACTGGAACGACGGCGTGGCTGCCGGTTTTGTAGGTACCTGTGACGATGTGCCGCTGCCTGTCCAGCGCAAAAACGGCATGCACTTTGTTGCGGTAGTGCTGCGGATCATCCATGCCGAGGATCGGTGCGACCGGAGCAAAGCCGCCGAGCAGTGCTTCAATGTGCCGCTGCTTGTCGGACAACTGCTGCACGTAGGGGACACCCTGCAGCTGACAACCGCCGCAGGCGGGAAAATACGGACAGCGATCCAAAATCCTTCCTCCCGAATCGTTTTAATGTATACTGATTTATTTTAACACAGATCTTCGAAAAATGCTATATATAACAAACGGTTTTGCTGGAAATTGTCAGTCGTCCGTGTTACACTGTAAACAGAAATACTGTGAGCAGGGGAGAATATGGAGATACTTTAT
Source organism: uncultured Eubacteriales bacterium (assembly GCA_900319275.1). Classification (GTDB taxonomy): domain Bacteria; phylum Bacillota; class Clostridia; order Oscillospirales; family Oscillospiraceae; genus Limivicinus. Next base: position 20,158 of record ONNS01000025.1, on the reverse strand, counting down.
CAGGACATGGACTGTGTGGTCTGCATCAAGCCGGCTGGCGTCCTCTCCACCGACGAGCCGGGCGGTATGCCGGATCTGCTTCGCGAGGCGCTGCATGTGCGCGATATCCGAACAGTCCACCGGCTGGATCGGGTCGTCAGCGGGCTGATGGTGCTTGCCAGAAATGCCGACGCGGCCTCTGAGCTCTCGCGGCAGATCCGGGAGGGCGGTTTTTCCAAACGCTATCTCGCCGTTGTCCACGGAAAAACCGAGCTGAACGGCACGCTGCGCGACCTGCTGGCACGCGACAAGGCCGAGCGCAAGACCTATGTGGCCGACGCACCGGGCAAGGGCGTGCAGGAGGCTGTACTAAACTATGAGACACTGGGGCAGACTAACGAGCTGAGCCTTGTGCGCATCGAACTGATCACCGGGCGCACGCACCAGATCCGCTGCCAGTTCTCTTACCGCGGTCTGCCGCTGGTGGGGGATAGGAAATACAGTTTGCGGGAGGACGACAGCGATATTGCGCTGTGGTCGTCGGAGCTTTGCTTTACGCACCCGAAAAGCGGCGAGACGCTGCACTTTTCGGCCACACCGCCGGCGGTATGGCCCTGGACGGCATTTGCTCAGATACTGGAAAATAAGTGAAAGAATTAACTTTAATTGAATCATCAGCGGCAAAGGAGTATACTGAGGCATAAATCGAAGCACAAGAGGCTTGTGAGCATAAAAACGGCGACCGTCGCCGGAAAACGAGGATTCTTACATGACAGCATTGAAAATCGTCGCATCTGTCTTTATTGGCTATCTGCTCGGTTCTATCAACTCATCTATATTTCTCAGTAAAATCTGGGGCAGCGATGTGCGCAAGTCGGGCAGCGGCAACGCCGGAGCCACCAACATGGCCCGCAAATTCGGATTGAAGGCCGGTCTGCTGGCGATGGTCCTGGACATGCTGAAGGCCGTGGGTGCGTTTTTTGTCGGCCAGTGGCTCGCGGGCGATTGGGGCTTGATGGCCGCGCTGATGGCCTGTCTCGTCGGGCATTGCTATCCCGCTTTTCACCACTTCAAGGGCGGCAAGGGCGTATCTGTTGGCGGTATTCTTTCACTGTTGGTGGATTGGCGCGTCGGCTTGTGTGTGATCGGATGCTTCCTGATCGGTGCATTTTCGACCAAGAAAGTTTCGATCGGTTCGCTGGCCGGGGCGGCGGCCTGCGCGATCGGTGCGGCAGTTTTCCACCTGACGCTTCCGCGACTGCTGGTGTGCGTTTTTGCCGGTTGCATCGTTATCCTTCAGCACCGCGCCAACATCAAACGGCTGATCGACGGCACGGAGCCGGATTTCAAGCCCAAAAAACAATAATACTGCAGACAATTGGGCGGCCAGTTCGGCCGCCCAATGCATTTGCCATAGGCCGATGCTTGTATAATGAATCAAATCTGGATGATTTACGTAAACAAGTTTACATAACTTTCGTACATTCTTTGGTCGAATTGAATTGAACTGAATATTTTATATTGAAGAATCGAGCGGGATTTGATATAATTAACCAATAATGAGTTATTATCTCTGTGCAGTATGACAGTTCAGATGCGGCTTTACGACAATCTTTTCCGGAAGAGTATTGAGTTTTGTGTGTTAAATGCCTGATCTCGTTGGATATCGGTATAAGGGGCTGATATCATGTTGCCGAAGGCTACCGGGAAGGCTTTTTGAAGTTTATTCAGCAGGATAAATCGACAGCACCTGAACGATTTCTGTCGCCGCTCATTGTATCATTAACCAGGAGGCAAGAGAAATATGCCGGTAAGTCAAGTTAGATTTCGTCCCGCAGAAAAAAAGAGAAGGATTCTGATTGTTGAGGATGAGCTTATCAACCGGGAAATCCTGAAGACGATCCTACAGGATGACTATGAGCTTGTCCTTGCAGGGACAGGCACAGAGGCGCAGAATGCTATTCACGAGCAGTTCGATACGCTGAGTCTGATCCTGTTGGATCTGAATCTGCCGGACATCCACGGATTGGATCTGCTGCGAGAGACAAAGTCCGATATCCGCTACGCGCATATTCCCGTTGTCGTCCTGACGGCGGACAGCGATGCGGAGGTGGACTGTCTGTCGCTCGGCGCAATCGACTTCATCCCGAAGCCGTACCCGCGGCCCGAGGTCGTGCTGGCGCGTGTGCTGCGCACCATCGAGTTGTCCGAGGATCGGGACATCCTGCGCTGGACAGAGAGAGACCAACTGACGGGGCTGTATAACAAGGAATTCTTTTACCATTACGCCGCCCAGCTTGACGCCCATCAGAAGGACTGTCTCACAGACGCGATCCTGATCGACGTCAACAGCTTCCACATGCTCAACGAACGCTACGGCAAAAGCTTCGGAGATGAGATTCTCCGCAGTATCGGCAAAAAGACGCTCGAAATCGTGGAGACCACGGGGGGCGTCGCCTGCCGCAGCGAATCGGATACTTTTCTCGTCTATTGTCCGCACCGCACCGATTATGATTCCGTCCTCAAGCAGCTTTCGGCCTTTGTCAACGAGACCGTATTGGGCCGGGGCGAAAACATTGTCCGGCTTAGAATGGGCGTTTATGCTGGAGTAAACCGGGAAATCGACATCGAGCGGCGTTTTGACAGGGCAAAGATCGCTGCCAATACAGTCAAGGGAAATTTCTCGCGGCCGATCGGCTTTTATGACGAATCCATGCATGAAGCGGAGCTGCTGGAAGCGCAGCTGATCGAGTCGTTTCCGCGTGCGATCCGTGAAAGACAGTTCGAGGTATATTATCAGCCCAAGTTTGATGTACGAGCGGAGAACCCTGTGTTAAGCAGCGCCGAGGCTCTGATCCGCTGGCGGCATCCGACGCTGGGCCTGGTCAGCCCCGCAAAGTTTATTCCGCTGTTTGAGAAAAACGGCCTCATTTATCGGCTGGACAGCTATGTCTGGTCGGAAGCAGCCGCCCAGATCCGCTGCTGGAAGGATCAGCTGGGGATCTGCCTGCCGGTGTCTGTTAACGTATCGCGTGTCGATCTCTTTGAACCGAAGCTGATCGATCTGCTGCTGGAGATCACCGGGAAGAATGGGCTGAGTCACGAGGAACTGCTGCTGGAGATCACCGAGTCGGCGTATACGGAGGACTCCGAGCAGATCGTCGAGAAGGTCCGCCGGCTTCGTGGATTGGGCTTCCGCATTGAGATGGACGATTTCGGCTCGGGGTATTCTTCACTCAACATGCTCTCCACACTTCCGATCGATGCGCTGAAGCTCGATATGCAGTTCATACGCAACGCCTTCAGAGAAAAGAAGGACACACGCCTTCTCGAAGCCATGATTCAGCTGGCCCGTTCCTTTGAGCTGCCGACGATTGCCGAGGGTGTTGAGACCGCTGAACAGGTTTCTACACTCAAAACGATGGGCTGTGATATCATTCAGGGCTATTATTTCTCACGGCCTCTCCCGGCGGCGGAATTTGAAGAATTCCTTATGAAGAACAAGCCACGGTCTGTTGAATAAACGATACCTTCATTGAAGAAAGGGGACAGCACATGACGATCGAAACGCTTGCGGCCTTTGGAGCCAACACGACAGAGGGACTGCACAGATGCATGGACAACGAGAGTTTTTATCTCCGCATGGTCAGGATGCTGTCCGGTGATTCCAATTTCCAGAAGCTCTATGATGCGATCGACGTGGGTGATCTGACGGCTGCTTTTGAGGCGGCGCACGCACTGAAGGGCTCGAGCGGGAATCTGGCCCTGCCGCCGATTTATGCACCGGTCTGCGAGATCACCGAGCTGCTTCGTGCCCGGACAGAGATGGATTACGGCCCTCTGATCGAACGAATCCGCAAGGGACATGAGGCGCTTAAGGAAATCTGCAGCGAATGATGATAGTTCGGAGGAAGTTTGAACAATGAACAGCATGAAAAAGGAACGCTCACGGACAGATCTCGCGGGGCTTGTCAGCGTATGGCTACTTGCAGCCTTCGCTCTGGGACAGATCGGAAATTACCTGATCCTCGGCGGCTTTACAGCCTTTTTCACAGTGCTTGTGTTTGAAGTGCTGATCATGCTGCTCGCCGCCATCGCGTGGCGGGGGCGTATGCCCTGGCTTCTGATCGGCGTGGCCGTAGGCTGTTATGTGCTGCATTTTATCATGAGCTATCCCGAATACGGCGACTTTAACTGGAACCTGATGGGCCAGTGTGTCGTTGCGGCACTTGTCGGCGTAGTCGGAACACTGCTGCAGATTCGGCATAAAGAGCATATCGGCCGCTTTCCGTTTCTGCTTTGCGGCGTGACCGTTCTGATCCTCGCCGTGTTTTTCGCCTCGTGGTACGGTTTTACGCAGCAGGGCAGGCAGGCCGAGGGCAGCCCCCGGCGCGAGCTGTGGGCCGTGCCGGCCATGTACGACAGTGTGGAGAGCGGCGAGCCGGGCACGATCGAGGAGATTGTCTATGACACGAAGGCCTACGGCACCGACGGCCGTGATGTGCAAAAGCGCGCGCTTGTGTATCTGCCCTACGGCTATGACGGGACAAAGCCGTATAACATCCTCTATCTGATGCACGGCACCGGCGACGACGAGAACTACTGGCTGCGCACGAACGGCAGCAACAAGACCATGCTCGACCGCATGATCGAGACAGGGGCGATCGAGCCGCTGATCGTCGTGACGCCGACCTTTTATGTGGAAGACGACTTCCGGAGCGGCGATACGACGCTCGACCCGCTGACCTTTTCGTTCCGGGAGGAGCTGCGCAACGATCTGATGCCGCTGGTGGAGAGCAGATACTCCACCTACGCCGAAACGGCGGACGACGCGGGCTTTGCCGCCAGCCGCGACCACCGCGCCTTTGCCGGACTGAGCCGCGGCTCGGTCACGACGGCGCATTCCGCCCTCTGCGGCAGTCTGGATTATTTCAGCTATTTCGGTATGTTCTCGGCGTTCCGCACGCAGGAGAGCTATCTGCGCGAGACGATCCGCAGCGAGGCCTTCAAGGACCTTCCGATCCGGTATCTTTACATGACGACCGGCAATTTCGACTTCGCCCAGCCCAATCAGATCCGCGGCTACCGCATGCTGCTCGAGCTCGAGCCGCGTCTCCAATGGGGCGTCAACACCTGCTTCGACACCTTCCCCATGCGCTATCACTCCATCGGCAACTGGCATTTGGCCCTGTATAACTTCCTGCAGAAGATTTTTTGACGGAGGAAACGGAATGCAACGCATCGATTTCAACACCGGCTGGTCCTGTGCCCATCTGGGGCAGAACGATTGGCGCGCTGTCGCGGTTCCGCACGACGCCATGCGTGATGAGCCGAAATCCGAGATCGCGGCCGGCGGAAAGAACATCGGCTGGTATGAGGGCTTCGATTATATCTATGAAAAACGCTTTACGCCGGATGCGGCGCTGATCGATCAGGTCGCACAACTCGAGTTCGAGGGCGTCTATCGCAAGGCTGAGGTCAGTCTCAACGGTGAGAAGTTGGCTTTCCGTCCCTATGGCTACACCAATTTCTACGTTGATCTGACCGGCAAGCTGAAACCGGACGAGGAGAATGTGATTCAGGTCATCTGCCGCAACGCCGACCAGCCGAACTCCCGCTGGTATTCCGGCGCGGGACTGTATCGCCCCGTCTGGCTGTGGACGGCCCCGCAAAAGCACATTTTGCAGAACGGACTGCACGTACGCACAGTCAGCTTGAATCCCCCGACCGTCGAGATCAGCGTGAAAACCAGCGCGCCCGGCAAGGTTGCCTTCAGCATCACCGACGGCGATCAGCTGCTTTTTGCCTGCGAACGGGAAACCGACGGGGAACTCGTCTACACGGCAGAGTTGCCCGAAGCTCAGCTCTGGAGCCAGGACAATCCCAAGCTCTACACACTCAAAGCCGTCTTTGGGGAGGATGAACTCTCGACAAGCTTCGGCGTCCGTACGCTCAGCTGGGGAACGCAGGGCTTTATGATGAACGGACAGCGGCTGCTGCTCCAGGGCGCCTGCATCCATCACGACAACGGCATTCTCGGCGCCGTATGCGATCCCGATGCCGTCGAGCGCAAGGTGCGCCTTTTGAAAGAGAACGGCTACAACGCCATCCGCTCGGCCCACAATCCCTGCTCCAAGGCGCTGCTGGACGTCTGTGACCGTATGGGCGTCGTTGTGATGGACGAGTATATCGACCACTGGTACATCCATAAGACCCAGTATGACTACGTGGACTACTTCAACGATTTCTGGCAGCAGGACCTGACGGATATGGTGGAGAAGGACTACAACCACCCCTGTGTTGTGCTGTACTCCACCGGCAACGAGGTTTCCGAGACCTCGCAGCCCAAGGGCATCGAGCTGACAAGGCAGCTGACCGATTTTCTGCACGGTCTGGACAATACGCGCCCGGTCACCTGCGGCGTCAATATCTTCTTCAATTACCTCAGCGCGATCGGCTTTGGCGTCTATTCCGACGACAAGGCCAAAAAGGCGGCTGAGGAGGCCGAAAAACTGAAAGCCGCCGGCAAGACCGCGAAGAAAAAGGCCGTCGGCAGCGAGTTTTTCAACAATCTGGCCGGTCTGCTCGGAGATAATACGATGAAGCTCGGCGCAACGCTGCACGGCTGCGACGTCAAGACCCGCGATGCCTTTGCCAATATGGACATCGCCGGTTATAACTACGGCATTTACCGCTACGGCAAGGATCTGAAAAAGTATCCCGAGCGCCTGATTCTCGGCAGCGAGACCTTCTGCAAGGACGCCTGGCGCTTCCAGGAGATCGCGGAGAACAACCCGCGCATCGTAGGCGACTTCGTCTGGGCCGGCATCGACTATCTCGGTGAGGTCGGGATCGGTGCCTGGGAGTATCAGGAATACGCCCCGCGCTTTGACGGCGGCAAGGGCTGGGTCGCGGCCGGCTCCGGCCGTCTCGATCTGATCGGCAACCCGCTCGGCGAGGCCTATTACACCCGTGTCGTTTTCAAGAAGGATCCTGGGCCGTATCTGGCCGTCTGCCCGGTCAGCCACACCGGTGAGAATCACTCGCCCTCATCCTGGAGAATGTCAAACGCCATGATGAGCTGGAGCTGGGAAGGCTATGAGGGGAAAAAGGCCGACATCGAGGTCTATGCCCGCGCCGCGAGTGTGGAGCTTTTTGTCAACGGCCGCTCCGTCGGCAAAAAGGCCGTGAGCAGCAATTGCTTCGCTCGTTTTCGCTGCAGCTATCAGCCGGGGACGATCGAGGCTGTATCCTATGACGTGACGGGGCGCGAGCTTGGGCGTTTTGCTCTGCACTCCGCGGGGAAAGACACAAAACTCACGGCCGTCGCCGAGCAGCCGACGGTTCAAAAGGGGCATCTCAGCTTTATTCGTCTCCAATACACTGACGGGCAGGGGACGGTCAAGTCTACGCTGCGAGGCCGTCTGCGCGTCAAAGTCAGCGGCGGAGAACTGCTGGCCCTGGGCTCTGCCTGCCCCTATAACGAGCTGGGCTTTGGCGGCTGCGATACCGATACGTATTATGGCGAAGCACTGGCTATCGTGCGTGCCGAGGGCGATACCGTCGAGCTCACAGTCACCGACGGCATGCTGAGCGGCCGTGTCTCGGTCCCGGTTGTATGAGGTGAAGGAATATGAAAATGCTTTTTCGTTGGTTCCTGCCCGCGCTGCTGCTGGTGCTGGCGATCCTCTTGCTGGTAAATTACCATCTCGTGTGGACCCTGGGGTCAAACTGGTTTGGCAAAAAACTGAACCTTGGTGATCTGGAGCCCTGGCAGGGCGGCACTATCCGCTATCAGATTCCCTATGCCCAGGATTCTGACAGCCAGTATCTCGATCTCTATCTGCCGGATACCGACGCGCCGGCCCCACTTTTTGTGCTGGTGCACGGCGGCGGCTTTATCAGCGGTGACAGCCAGACCCGGCAGACCCAGTTCATGATTCAGTTTTTCCGCGACCGCGGCTATGCCTGCGCCAGCATCAATTACCGGCTGGGGCAGGAGGCACCGTTCCCGGCCGCTGTCGACGATGTGAAGGCCGCGGTGCGCTACCTGGGGCAGCACGCGGAGGAATATGGCTATGATGCCTCCCAGATCGCCGTCTGGGGCGAATCTGCCGGCGGGTATCTCGCCGTCATGACGGCGATCACGGCTCCCGATGACTTTGAAGGCGTCAACGCGATCGGCGAGACGGACGGCGAAAAGTTCCCCACGCCTGAAATCAAAGCACTGGTGGATTTTTACGGCGTGATGGATTTTCCGTCGATGAAGCCGCAGTTTGAAGAACAGGGCATCCCGGGCTATGTACTGGATATCGCCAACAGCTGGATGGATAAAAAAGAGCTCGGCTTCGACTCGTTTGAGGAATTCTGGATGCAGAAAGCAATGAATGAATGGACGCAGGACGAGACGAATGCGTGCAGCGTCAATTTCTATGCCTCTACGCCGCGCACGCAGAACACGGCGCTGCGGGTCCTGGTCTGTCACGGCGACGCCGATATCACGGTGCCGACCGCGCAGTCGCGGGTCATTGCGGATATCCTTTCCGATACGTACGGCACGGATCGGGTAGACTATGTGGAATACCACGGCTACGGCCATGCGGCGGATGCGTTTTACAGCGAAGAGAATCTCTCGATGGTCGACGCCTTTGTACAGGCTGCGTTTCAGGCTAAATAAAGTGTTACAGGCAGCACTGCGCGGTTTCGATTGCAGTGCTGCCTGATCATTAACAGATTTTTTTCTTGTTTTTCTGTTTACAGCAGGGTATAGTAAGGATATAAAATAACAAGGAGTCTGATAAGCATGAATGATACAAAACCTGTCGCAGGGACAAACGGCAATCGGTACGTTCCTTTCGAGGCACGCAGCGGTGAGCAGTCTGTGGTGTTTTTTACCCGCGATCTGAGTGCCGAGGGGCTGAAAAAGATCTATGACCGTGTAGCCTCGGTGATCGAGGGGAAGGTGGCCATCAAGCTGCACACCGGTGAGCGTATGGGCCCGAATATCCTGCCGCGCCCCTGGGTGCGCGATCTGATCGAGCAGCGTCTGCCCGACGCCACGATCGTTGAGACCAACACCTTCTACGAGGGCGACCGCTATACCACCGAGCAGCACCGCGAGACGCTGGCCGTCAACGGCTGGGACTTCTGCCCGGTCGATATCACGGACGCCGAGGGCACGACCACGCTCCCCGTCAAGGGCGGCAAGTGGTTTACCGAGATGCACGTCGGCAAGACCCTGCCCGATTATGATTCTCTGCTGGTGCTTACCCACTTTAAGGGACACACGATGGGCGGCTTTGGCGGCAGCAACAAGAATATCGGCATCGGCTGCGCCGACGGCCGTATCGGCAAGAAGGACATCCACCAGCGCGGCGACAATATGTGGGGCATCAGCCACGAGGAGCTGATGGAGCGCATCTCCGAGAGCACCAAGGCCACGATCGACTATTTTGCGCCACATGTGGCCTATATCAACACGCTGCGCAATATCTCGGTCTCCTGCGACTGTGAGGGCGCCGGGGCCGAGCCGGTCGTAACGCCGGATATCGGCTTTGTGGCTTCGCTGGATATTCTGGCGGCTGACGCCTGCAGCGTCGATCTGATCTACGCGCTGCCCGAAAACGGCGGCAAGGCTATGATCGAGCGCATGGAGACCCGTCACGGGCTGCGCCAGCTGAGCTGTATGAAGGAGCTTGGCATGGGCAACGACCGCTATACGCTGATCGACATTGACAACGGCGATAAGGAGATCACCGCTGCCGAAGCTGTCAAAGACATCAAGCCCGGCTGGGAACCCGACCGCTACAATACCTTCTTTGGCAGAAACAAGCACAGATAAGCAACAATAATCGGCTGCACCTGATGACAGGTGCAGCCGATTATTATGGAGAAAAGCCCGTGTACTTCCGGGCCGCGAGGCGCGGCAGACGGCGCAGGTTGGTTTATATCAGGAAAGCCCGGCATTTTCGCATTGCGCACATCGAAGAGCGTCCAGTTTCTCCAGCATGGTATGTCTGTCAGCCGCATAGTCCCTGATCAACATCGAAAAGTAATCAGAAACCGATCCGGTCAATGTTGAATTCAGAAATACAAAAGCGGCATACGGCTTGTTCCATCGAAGAACCGAGACAGCGTCTCCCAGCACAGCAATCTGAATATCCCGGAAAGGCGAAGCGGGCAGCAGCGTCAGATGGAAGTTCTTCTCGTGCTCGACAAGGGCCATAGTGGCAGAAATATGCTGCGCATATTCATCCTTTGTGTATTCAACGCTGAGATCGATCAGGTCCAAAGAAAAGTTAACGATTCCACTTTGCGCCACAGCCCCTTGCGCGGGACAGACGATCAGATCGACTTTGCCGTGCTGCAGTAAGTCCTGAAAATGCTTCCGCTGGCGGCTGTAGTGGCTGAGTATAACGCTTTTGAGCGGTTCTTTTATCTGTACTCGCCTGACAATTCGCTCCAAAAGTTCTTCCGGCATGGTGAAAACGGGAAAATCGGACAGCAAAAATGTTCTCGTCCCCTGCTTTTCATTGCAGTACGAGCGGTATTCTTTGCCTGCTGTGGCGGTATAAACCTTCAGAAACGGAGCAGCAGCGGAGAGCATCGAGCCGTACGCCCGTTCCAGTAAATCGAGGCGCTTTTTGTCCGTAATGTATTCGTACCATCGACTGTCGCTTCCTTCCGCCGGGAAGAAGCCGTGGATGCAAGCGCCGCCGGAGCGGAGAAATACCGTGTGGTAAAATCGGGTGTTTCGGGCTTTGCGGAAAACATAGGGCTCGATTCGGCCGGAGCTGTACAGCGGAAGCCAGCCCCGGATGGCGTCGATCATCTCCGTATCCACGCGGTCTACGTTGTGAATGATCTTGATTCTGACGCCGCTGTTAACGCACGCGGCCATGAGGGCCGCCCAAAGCGCAAAATAGCTCCGGTCTCCGGTCATCCAATCCATCGGCTCGTCGGAGTAGAGCAGCAGCTCGCCGCCCTCCCGCGCAGCGTCGGACAGAAAGCGGATCACAGCATTCCGCAGTCCTTCTGTGCCATAGTAGCATTCGTCAACGGGCATTTCCGGTATTTCCCGCGTGATTCCTGCGGCACTTATACCGGGCGAAAAAGCATCCAGAGAGCGCAGCAGCGCTTGAGCGATGGCCGTGCTGTCCTCCTCGGGGGAAGCTTCATAGAGCCAGGCCGACACGGCGTCTGTGTCGCAGTGTGTTTCGTCCGTATCACAAAGTGCGGCAAGCTCTGCCGTCTTTCCGGTTCTTCTCGCACGGGAGAGGAGCGCATCAGACAACTTCGCGGCGAGCCGCTTATTTCTGTGGGGCGAATAGATCCCGCTGCGATAACGGCTGACAAGGGAAACATCGATATTCAGGAGCGTTGCGAGCTGACTGTTGGAAAGCCCCAGAAGAGTAATCGCCCGGTTCAGCCGTTCTCCGAAAGACTGACGCCGCTGTGATTGGATTTTTTTGCTTTTCGGCGTGGCCGCGCGGGCAGGCAGCACAATTTCGTCCGTTCCATAGAGCCAGGCGATCAGAGCGGGCAGCAGCGTGTTCTGTGTCAGGTCCGGACAGCCGCATAGCGCCTGCAAAGCAGGGAGCATGTTTTCATAGTCAGCGTATCGATAGACGCCGTTGACAAAGGCCGTGATCGTGCGGCTCGTCGGCTTTGGCTCGCGGTTCCCGGTCTTTAGCTTGGAGATATTCCCCGACGAGCAGCCTGCGAAGCGGGCGATATCGGTGTTGCTGCATCCGAGCAGTGTGAATAGTGTGGATATTCTCTCTGAAAGCATCGTGCTTCACTCCTTGTCTGCCGATGTAAAAACAATATAGCACAGTGGACATCTTTTTTGCAATGAAAAAAAGTTGTCCATGATTGTTTTCGATCTCATTTGATTGTAATATGAAATGAGGGAGATATCGACAGATCAAGGAGGTTTTATCATGAAAAAATGGAAACAGTCCGTGTGCGTGCTGCTCGCGCTGACACTGATGCTGACGCTGAGTGCCTGCGGGGGAACGGCAGCGCCGGAGAAGAGCGCAGAAGAGACGCCTGCAGCAACACCTTCAGAGGCACCCGCAGCAACGCAGGAGCCCATCGCTGCGGAGACGGAAGCCTATGCCGGGACATACAGCTTTTTCTGTGCAAGGTTCAGCGCCGCTTATGTGGACAGGATGTACGAGCTCGGCGCTGTGGACGAAGACATTCCCGACCAATATGTCGCCATGCCGGATATGGCGGGACAGACTGTGACTCTGGAGGCGGACGGTACCGGGTTTCTGTACTGGGGCGAGAACAATCAGGGACCGATCAACTGGTGGAAAATGGACGGAGACGCGCTGCAGTTCCAGGCCGGCGTCGCTGTGATCGAGGGGACGATCATCGGCGGACTGATGACGCTGACGATCGACGAGGGCTTTACTGTCTGCTTTGCCGCTGAGGGAGCGGATACTTCCGGCATCGTGCCGATCACACTGGAAGAGTTTGCGTCTATGCTGCGCAAGGAGGAGACAGCCGCATCCGCCCCGGCGGAGTTGCCTGCTGCGGGGGTGTACGAGCTGTTCGCCGTGAAATACAAGGGTGAGTCTGCATACGCCGCGGATCTGGAGATGGCATCCACGCTTAGTCTGGTGGAGGGCGGCACGGGCCACATGACCTTTGATGAAGATGCAATGGATGTTACCGAATGGACCGTCGATGCGGAGGCCTTTACAATCACAATGGCTGACGGCGGCGTGGCGGGCGGCAGGCTTCACAGCGGCATTCTCGAGCTCGATCTCTATGGCACCGGAGAAATGATCCTTCTCTTCGCCAGAGAGGGAGTCGACATCTCCGGCTATTCGATCAACTGACAACAGAACAAGACAAAGCGGAAGAAGAACGAATACTTCGGCATATATGCGATGGGAGGAGAAAACAAATGATTTGTCCCAATTGCGGAATGTCTGTGAAGGATGGCTCCCGGTTTTGTGAGGAGTGCGGCGCGAGGCTTGAACAGGCGGTTTCTGACGGATACGAACCGGCAGCAGCGTACCTCGCGCCGGGCTATTCCCGTAGGATCGAGTCCGAGGCTGTTCTTGCGGCACTGAAAAAACAGAAGAGAGCAACACGGATCGTCGGTCTGATCGTCATTATCCTGCCGCTGATCGGCTTTGGAATCTACGGCACGGTTTCCGATGCAATGGAGCTCTGGCAGGCGATGTTTGCCGGCGTTGTGATCTCGGTCATTATGGCCGTGTCAACGCTTGTTGTATCGCTGAAAGCAAAGCTGGCCAAGCCCTTTGAGGGTACGCTGACAGGCAAAAAGCACACCCGCCATGTCCGCCGCTCCAACGACGGCATCCGTCAATCCCGGCATGATTACATCCTCTATATCACAGATGTGGACGGAAAACGGCACAAGAAAAAGACAACGCCGACCATGTACAACTATCTGAACGAGGGGGATCGACTTCGCTATCTGCCGCAGTTCCCGCTGTACTTTGAGAAGTACGACAAATCCCGCGACGCAGAGATCCCCTGCCTGTTCTGCGGGAGAATGAACCCGGTGGAGAACGACAGCTGCTCCTTCTGCCACAATCCGATGATCAAGTGAAATGCGGGCTCTATTGCCGTACGCATCCCGATGGTCTCGTCTGCACCAGCGTTATCGGCAGCGGATTATCTGCGAGTATGAATGAACAAATCACAACTGATTGCGCAACTCAGACAAAAAAGCGCAGGCGGCCCGGTACGATTCGCCGGCAAAACTGGTGAAAGCTCCGAAAACGTATGCGGATACAAACGCTCTCTTGCGTTTTTGAGGGAATATGTTATACTCGTCGCGCAAGCCTAAAACGATGTGTATGTAAAAGGAGATCCATCATGGAAGAAGACCGCCGCGGCGCAATAGAGCAGTATGCGCAGGCGCTGAAATCGGGACAGAAATACTATCGCAATGCCGTGGCCAACGGCAGATATCCGTTTCCGCCCGCGTTGGACGAGATTGTCGACGAGCGCAACAGCGCCGGTCGCCAGGAGCTTGGCGTGATCGAGATCCCCTCCGAATTGATCGTCGGCACCAAGGTCGTCAGCCGCCAGGCAGCTTTTGCCGGCAACTTCATGCCTCTGCTGGATTCCAATTCGGAGTTTGGCACGAAATGGATCAATCTCTGCGCCGCTCATCTGGGTGATACCGGTATCCGCGAGCCGATCAAGTGCTATGAGTATCTGGGCCGCTTTTACGTCCAGGAGGGCAACAAGCGCGTCAGCGTATTGAAAAGCTTCGATTCGCCGCGAATCAGCGGCAATGTCACGCGCATTCTCCCGGTTTATTCCGAGGATCCGGCTGTACAGCTCTACTATGAGTTTTTGCGCTTCTATGAGTTGAGTCATCTGTATCAGGTGCGCTTTACCCGCTTAGGCAACTATGAAAAGCTGCAGGCGGCGCTGGGTATGGAGAAGGATCAGGTCTGGACAGAGGTAGAGCAGCGCCGTTTTCTTGCGGGCTTTACGCGTCTGCAGGACAGCTTGAAGAATCGGGGCGAAAAGGATCCGTCCGCCGTGGCCGGTGATGTGCTGCTGAGCTGGCTTGCGGTATATCCGTTTTCCGAGCTGAACGACATGACCGCATCTGCGCTCTCGAAGGCTCTCGACAGCATCCAGAAAAGTGTGGAGAGCGTTGCCCACGATCAGCCGATCGCTGTCAGCACCGAGCCTCCGGAAGGGCAGAAGAGCCTTGTCAACAAGCTGCTGGGCTTTGTTCGCTCCGAACATGTGACCGCGGCTTTCATCTATACGGCAGCGCCCGAGGACAGCCGCTGGATCGCGGCACACGAGAACGGCCGGGAATATCTTGAACGTGCGCTTGGCGAACGTGTGACGACGATGTCCTATGTCTGCTCGATCGACGAGGCGCAGAAGACCATGGAAACAGCGATCGCCGAGGGTGCTGATGCGATTTTTGCTGTAACGCCGACGCTGATCGGCGCCTGCCGAAAGATCGCGGCCCTGCATCCGCAGGTGAAGGTGCTCAATTGTTCGCTGACGGCGCCTTATCCCGGTGTGCGCAGCTACTACAGCCGCATGTATGAGACCAAGTTTGTCGCCGGTGCGATCGCCGGCGCCATGAGCGAGAATAATAAGATCGGCTATGTGGCCGATTATCCGATCTTCGGCGTCCCGGCTGCAATCAACGCCTTTGTACTCGGCGCGCGCTGTGTCAATCCCCGTGCACAGGTGAGACTGCGCTGGTCCTGCCTCGAACTGGACCCGGTCGGTTCACTGCAGGCCGAAGGATGCACGGTGGTCTCGCGCCAGGAGGGAATCTCCCGCCCGAAAAAGGATCGGGATTGGTCGCTCTATATGCTGACGGACGAGAACAAGATCCGCCCGCTGGCCTCGCCCAGCTGGGTCTGGGGCCGTTTCTACGAGCGTGTCGTTCGCAGTATGCTCAACGGCAGCTACGGCTCCGACAGCGGCTACACCGCCATTAACTACTGGTGGGGGATCCGCAGCGGCGTGATCGACGTCGAGCTCGCGGACGACCTGCCGGACGGTATCAAGCGTCTTGCAAAGCTGCTGATCAACGGCGTAGCCGAGGGACGCATCGAGCCGTTCCGTGCAGAACTCACCGATCAGGTCGGACGTCGCCGCAATGAGGGCATGCACGGCCTGAGCCCCGAAGAAATCATGACCATGGATTATCTGCTCGATTCCGTGGATGGCTATATTCCCGCCTTTGACGAGCTGCGCAGCGAGGCAAAGCCGCTGGTACGCTATCTTGGGCTGTACCGCGACTATCTGCCGCCGGAAAAAGAGGAGGCGACGCAGTTGTGAGACTGCTGCTGATCGCTGATACAGAGAGTCCGTACTTTTGGGATTATTTTTCCCGCAGCAAAATGGACGGCATTGATCTGATTTTATCCTGCGGCGATCTGAAAGCGGAATACCTGACCTTCCTTGTGACGATGGGCCATGCGCCGCTGCTGTATGTCCACGGCAACCACGATGGCGGCTATGAGCAGCGGCCCCCTGAGGGCTGTGACTGCATCGATGATAAGCTTGTGACCGTAAACGGTCTTCGTATTCTGGGACTCGGCGGCTGCCGGAAATACAGCGGCGGGCCTCACCAGTATACCGAGCAACAGATGCAGCGCCGTATCTGGAAGCAGTCATTGGCCTTGTGGCGGGCAAAGGGCGTTGATATCGTGCTGACGCACGCGCCGGTGCGCGGCTACGGCGATCAGGAGGACTTGGCCCACTGCGGCTTTGACTGCTTTCAGGACTTACTTGATCGCTGGCATCCGCGCTATCTTGTCCACGGTCACGTCCATTTAAACTATGGACACGATATCCAGCGCGCCCTTCAATACGGAGATACAACACTGATCAACGCCTGCGGATATTATCTTTTGGACATATAACAGTTTCGGCACTGCCTTTCACAGGCAGTGCCGAAAACCATTTATGGAAAAACTATCAGCCGTAGCTGTGCAGTCCGGGCATCAGCGTGTTGACGCCGACAAAGGTAAAGAGGACGACCGAAACGGCGATGATGACAAACCATGCCATTTTCGCGCCGCTGTGCTTGCGGTTGAGACGCAGATGCAGGTACACGGCATAGAGAATCCAGGTGATCAGTGCCCAGACCTCCTTTGGATCCCAGGTCCAGAACGAGGACCAGGCCTGCTCGGCCCAGATGGCGCCCGTCAGGATAACGACCGTCAGCAACAGGAAGCCGAGGGCCACAAGACGGTAGCTGAGATAGTCCATCTGATGCAGTTTGAGCTCGTCAGCGTCGCCTTTGCGGGAAAGCAGCAGATAACGCACACCGACACAGCCAGCCAGAACGAAGGACGAATAGGAAAAGACAGCCGAACCGATATGGAAAACAAACCAGGCGGAGCGAAGCGCCGGCATCAGCTCGGTGATCTCACGCGGCTGCAGCGCCGCATAGGAAAGCACCAGAAAAGTCATCGGCATGGCGACGGCGGAGAGCCATTCTGCTTTTAACCGCAGCCGGAGCACGATCAGCATCAGGGCGATGCCCCAGGCAAAAGCAGCGCCGAACTCGAACTGATTCGAGAGAGGGAAGCGCTGCGCGATGACGCCGCGGGCCACAAGATACATTGTCAGCGCCGCAAAACCACCGAGAAAGCCATACCAGGCGAGCTTTCCCAGTGTTTCCTTCTTAAAGCTGAGAGAGGCGAACTCGAGACACAGTGCGGCAAAGAACAGTACGAGTGAGCCGAAAAACAGGACGTTCAGCATGGGTTTGTTTCCTCCGTTTCGTTTTGGGGTTTCTGTATTTCGGGGGAGGACGGAACTGTCTCGCCGCTGAGCAGAACAGCCAGATCCAGCTGCAGGCCCTCTCTTTTCCCGCCGGCTGTCGCATAACCGTCGGCGTCAAGCTTAACAAGGATCGGCTGCAGGAAGAAGCTGAGATACAGTCCCACGATCATCAGCGTGAAGGAGGCGATCAGCAGTGCGTTCAAGAGCATCGGCGACTGTTTGATCCGCAGCCCGGGGTATTCGACAGGCGCGTTGAATTCATAGGATACCCCGGCCACTTCCAGCACATCGCCGGGGAAGGCGAGCACCGGCGTGAACGTGCCGTCCTGCGAGACAAGCACCTGATAGACCGGGTCGTCATAATGGCCAGAGGTCGAGGTGATCAGCGTGAAATTGCCGTCCGGATCGCGAATATAGCCTGGATAGAGCGCTTCATACCAGATGCCGTTCTGGCCGTCCATGGACAGCAGCGCGTACTCTGTCAGCGTGAAGGTATCCTCGCCGCCGGTCTCCATGTTGCGAACGGTGATCGAGCCGGCTGTTCCGTAGGTCTGCTGATAGACCTTGCAGCCGCCGAAGGAGAGCGGATAATTGACGCGGATCTCGGTTTTCTCGCTGCTGCGGCCGTTTGGCAGAGTGATCGAGATGACGCTTGCATAGTCCAGCTTGCCCTCCGTATCTTCAATGTGGAAGCTGTCCACATAGATGCGAGTACCGTCGGCCATCGTCAGGGCCTCGCCGGGAAAACAGCTCTGATCCGTGACCGTGGGCAAGCTCAGCGCCGCAACACCGAAGATCACTGTCAGCAGGATCGACAGGTGGACGATAAAGGTGCCATAGCGGCCAAAACTGTTTTTACTGTAGAGCGTCACGCCGCCGATTTCGGTTTTGCGGCAATGACGGCGTTCAAGCTCGCTGCGCAGCAGATCCTGGCCCCTGGCGGTAAGCGTTTGTTCATTCGGCAGGGCGGCGGCGCGGCTTTGCTCGGTCTTGGCCGAACGAACCACAGACCGGATCCTGACAAGGGAGCAGAGCGTCAGATTCAGACATAAAAGCGCCGAAACCGAGATAAAAAACCAGCCGTGGAACATGTCGTTCAATCCGAGCAGCAGGATATAGCCGTGCAGCTGCTGATATTTCTTCGCATAGAAGGCGACCGTCTCGCCCTGCGGGATGACCGAGCCAACGACGGAGCAGATCCCGATGATACCCAGCAGGATCAGTCCAAAGCGCATCGAACGCAGAAATTGCAATACTTTTTTCATAGGCACAGATATAAAAGAAAGCCCGCCCGAGAGGGCGGGCTTTTCGAGTTATTATTACTTAAACAGGGCTTCGCATTCGGCGATCAGCGTCTCAGACTTGTTGAGGCAATCCCGCGTGAGAGCCGAGTTGTGGGCGCCCTCGCTGTTCTCAACAAACACAAAGTTCCAGTAGAACTGCGCATTGCGGAAAGCCATGCGGATGGCGTCGAGCTCTTCCTCGGTGTATTCGCCGCTGTTTGCGGCCTCAGTCACGCGATTGATCAGCGCTTCCAGCTTATAGCCGATCTCGTAGGTGCGATCTTCGGCTTCCTTCTGGATCGCCGCAACCTCGGCTTTGAGATCGCTGTGGCACTGCGAGCAGGTGTTCTTCAGCAGATCCTCATTGGTCAGCGGACTCTGCAGGAAGTGGCTGGGATACACATCGCCGTTTTTGGTGACAACCGTACCCATGTGGCAGTCCGCACAGGTGAACATGCCCTTATGTACGCTGCCCTCACCGAGATAGGTCTCGAGCTCGGGGTGGTTGATCATGATCTGACGGACGCCGGAATCCTCCTGCACATAGTCGGCAAAGACCTGTCCGTCGACGATCAGGTTGTTGTAATACTCCAGCATGGCGTCGGGGCTCATGGTGGAGAGATTGGTGTAGGGGAGAGTAACAGCCTTGGTGGCGGGATCGAAGTAGTAATCGACATGGCACTGACCGCAGGCCAGATTCTCGGCATCGACATGGCCGAAGTCCTCACCGAGAGCATTGGCCAGATAGGTATGTGTGACAGTGATCTCGCCGGGGGTGTTGGCGTGGCAGTTGTAGCAGCTGAGCACTTCGTTGGTTTGGGCGAGGATATCGTTCTGGAAATCCTCAAAGGGCATGGAGTAGATTTCGACGCCCTGCTCGTTTACCGCATAGGAGAGCATTGGGGTTTTGCAGGTGAAGCAGTTGGCCATTTTGTGGGGACGGCCCGTGCTCGTGACGTCTTCCACAACATAGGTGTGTCCACGGGCGCTGCCGTAACTTTTGGCAAAGCCGTAGCCCTTGAACAGCGTCTGGATCATCGGATAATCGCGGACATAATCCTGAACCTGATCATTTTCACTGTTGGAAGCATAGGATGCGTAGATTTCCGGATATTTTTCCTGCCACTCGGCGGCGGTGATGAGCGTGGCACCGGAGTGTGTCTGGACAAGGTTGGCTGTCTTTTCAGCCTTGATGCTGCCGTCCATCACCAGCTTGACGGTTTCCGGGACAACGACATTGGACTTGGCGGGGACATGCGAAGGACCGATCAGCATAATCAGCAGTACGCCGATCACCATACAGAGGACACCGATAATCAGCCGGTATCTGTCTCTTTGCTCCGCTCTCATAATTGCACCTCATTAAAAATTCTTCATGGAATATATTACTTCCATTTTCGGTACAATCTTACCATAGCACGGCGTCACTGTCAACCGCACTTTGTCAAATTGCACGATTATTGACGCGAACAGGAAGACAAGAAGGCGAAAACGCGCCGCGGATTGATCACCGCGGCGCGTAAAGGATAACTAAATCCCCGCGCGCATGAAATGCGCGCATGCGAAACGCTGTTTCGCATGAAAAACACAGAATAATCTGTGTTTTTCGGGGATACCGTTGCAAC
>ONNS01000010.1 GCA_900319275.1 uncultured Eubacteriales bacterium | reverse complement strand
TTTTTTCCGTTTTCTCGTCTTTTCCCATGCTTACTTCCACTGATTCCCACGCTTATTTCCACACCCTCCTTACGGTGGAATTTACTTTGGGAATTCACGTGAAGTATAATATTTCCCGCTTGCAAAACGAAAATATGAAATACGTGAGGCGAAATCCATTGACCCTTTCTCAATATATCGATTCGATCCGCTCTAGGCGAATCGCCGTCATCGGCATCGGTGTCAGCAATACACCGTGGATCAAAAAGCTTCTGGAAAACGGCTGCCACGTCACGGCCTGTGACCGCCGCAGCCTGGAACAGATGGGGGAGACCGGTGAAGAGCTGCTCGCGCTCGGCGCTGAGCTGAAACTCGGTGAAGACTATCTGGAGGGACTCGACCAGGACATCATATTCCGTACCCCCGGTTTGATGCCGTTTGACGAGCATCTTACGCGCGCCGCCGAGCAGGGGAGTACTGTTACCTCGGAGATGGAGGTTTTCTTTGCGCTCTGTCCCTGCCGTATCATCGCCATTACAGGCTCTGACGGCAAGACGACCACCACAACTATTATTTCAGAGCTGCTGAAGGCTGCCGGACGGACTGTTCATCTCGGCGGCAATATCGGCAACCCTTTGCTGTGCGAGGTCGATTCGATGCAGAGTGATGATATTGCCGTGCTTGAGCTGAGCTCGTTTCAACTCCACAGCATGCACGGCAAACCCCATGTGGCCGTCATCACCAACCTGACGCCAAACCATCTGGACAAACACAAGGATTTCCAGGACTATATCGACGCCAAGCGCCAGATTTATCTTGAACAGGATACAAACGACAAACTGGTGCTCAACCTCGGCGACGAGCACAGCTCGTATTACGAGAGCTTTGCCCGTTCTCAGGTCTGCTGGTTTTCAGATAAAAAGAGCGTGGAGAACGGCTGCTTTGTCGAAAACGGAGAGATCTTTCGTGTAAACGGCGGTGTGCGTCGGCGTGTCATGTCTGTGGACGAAATCAAACTGCCCGGCGAACACAATGTACAGAACTATCTGGCCGCTTTCGCTGCAACCGATGGATATGTACCGGATGAAGTCTGCCGCAAGGTCGCTATGGAATTTGCCGGCGTCGAACACCGTCTCGAGCAAGTGCGGATTTTGGGCGGCGTCACCTATATCAACGATTCGATCGGCACCAGTCCCGCTCGCACGATCGCCGGACTGAACGCCATGAAGACCAAGCCCATCATCATCTGCGGCGGATATGACAAGCACATCCCCTTTGACTCTCTCGGCGACGCGCTGTGTCAGTTGTCCAAAGAAGTCTATCTGACCGGTGCAACCGCAGAGCTCATTCATCGCGCAATTCTGGATTCTTCCTATTATGCCGGCAGCGGCCTGCGTGTCCACCGGATCGAGGATTTTCGCGAGACGGTGCTGGCTGCCGCCAAGGCGGCCAAGCCCGGAGATATCGTGTTGCTGAGTCCCGCCTGCGCCGCATTTGATAAGTTCAAAAACTTTGCTGAGCGTGGACGCTTTTTTAAACAACTGGTCATGGAGTTGGAAGATCATGAAAATCAGTGATATCAAACCCGCTGTCTGGGACATGGCTGCAAGAGCCCAGGCACGCATTCGCCCCCAGCTTGATGAGATCGACCGTGTGGCCGAGCAGAATACCCGCAAGGTTATGGAGGCTTTTCAGGATCATCGCGTCTCTGAAAGCTGCTTTGCCGGGACGACCGGCTACGGCTACGATGATCTCGGTCGAGATACGCTTGATAAGATCTACGCCCAGATCTTCGGCACCGAGGCCGCGCTGGTGCGTGTACAGTTTGTCAACGGTACGCACGCGCTGACGGCTGCCATGTTCGCCTTGGTAAAGCCCGGAGATACGATCCTCGCTGTCACAGGTGAACCTTATGATACACTGCGCAGCGCCATCGGCACAGCCGGAGACGGTTTTGGTTCGCTGAAGTTCTACGGCGTCAACTATGCTCAGGTGGATCTGACGCCGGAAGGGGAGGTCGACTACGCGGGTATTCGCGCGGCGCTCACCGATACGAGCGTTACGGCCGTTATGATCCAGCGCTCCCGCGGTTATGCCGACAGAAAAGCCCTGACGGTGCAGGAGATCGGCAGGATCTGCCAGTGCGTAAAAGAAATCAATCCCGCCGTCCATGTAATGGTGGACAACTGCTATGGCGAGTTCACCGATACCGTCGAGCCTACACAAGTTGGTGCGGATATCATCGCGGGCTCTCTCATCAAAAATCCAGGCGGCGGCGTGGCCCCGACCGGCGGTTATGTGGCAGGGAAGAAGGAGCTTGTAGAGCGTGCAGCCCTGCGCCTGACGACGCCCGGCATCGGCGGAGAGTGCGGCTCGTCTCTCGGTGCCAATCGGCTGCTTTTCCAGGGGCTTTTCCTTGCCCCGCACACAGTCGCCCAGGCGCTGAAGACCGCTGTCTTCTGCGCAGCCATGATGGACGAGCTCGGACTTCCGTCTTCACCGTCCGTGGAGGAAAAGCGTTCGGATATCATCCAGATGGTAAAGCTGGGAAAACCCGAGCTGATGAAGCGGTTTTGTCTCGGTATCCAGGCCGGCGCGCCGGTGGACTCCTATGTAACGCCGGAGCCCTGGGCTATGCCCGGTTATGACGACGAAGTGATCATGGCCGCCGGGGCATTCATTCAAGGCTCATCGATCGAATTGTCGGCCGATGGCCCGATGCGTGAACCGTATATCGTCTATATGCAGGGCGGACTGACCTATGAATCGGGTAAGCTCGGCATCATGATGGCCGTCAGCGCCATGATGGATGTGCTGTAACTGCTGCTTTCACCGAATTCAGTGCGCAGCGCCAAACGAAAAATTATCAAAAAAATCATTGTCATCGCCGTATGACAGGTGTATAATTCAGTGTAAAATTTTTTTAGACAGAGGTGTTTTACACATGAGCCGTATGGTAGGAACCGTTTCCCGCGGCATTCGCGCCCCCATCATCCGCGAGGGCGACGATCTGCGCAAAATCGTTACCGACTGTGTTCTGGAAGCTGCCCGTCAGGAAGAGGATGGCTTTACTATCCGCGACCGGGATATCATCTGCATGACCGAGGCCATTGTGGCCAGGGCCCAGGGCAACTATGCCAGCGTGGACGATATCGCCGCTGATGTCAAAGCTAAGTTTGGCGGCAAGGACGTCGGCATCGTTTTCCCGATCCTGAGCCGCAACCGCTTTTCGATCTGCCTGCGCGGCATCGCAAAGGGCTCTGAAAAAGTCGTTGTGTTGCTGTCCTATCCCTCGGACGAGGTGGGCAATCATCTTTTTGACGAGGATACCATGGAACTCAAGGGCGTTGATCCCTACAACGACGTGCTGAGCCTTGAAAAGTACCGCGAGCTCTTCGGCTATGTGAAGCATCCTTTCACCGGTATGGACTATGTCGAGCTGTACGGCGATCTGATTCGCGAGTGCGGCGCCGAGCCAGTATTTGTCTTTGCCAATGACCCGCGTGCGATCCTCAGCTATACAAAGAATGTTATCCCCTGTGACATCCACACCCGTGCGCGCACCAAGCGCCTGCTGAAGGCCGCCGGTGCCGAAAAGGTTTTCGGCCTCGACGAGCTGCTCACGGCCCCCATCAACGGCAGCGGCTATAACGAAAACTACGGCCTGCTCGGCACCAACAAGGCCACGGAAGATACGGTAAAGCTGTTCCCGCGTGACGCTCAGGGGCTGGTCGAGGGAATTCAGGAGGATATCCTGAAGGCCACCGGCAAGCATGTCGAAGTCATGGTCTATGGCGACGGCGCGTTCAAGGACCCCGTCGGCAAGATCTGGGAGCTGGCCGATCCGGTTGTCTCTCCGTTCCACACGGCCGGACTTGAAGGCACGCCGAATGAACTGAAGCTCAAGTACCTCGCGGATAACGACTTTGCCGGCCTGACCGGTGAGGCGCTGCGCGATGCCATCAAGGCGCGCATTCAGCAGAAGGACGCTGACCTCAAGGGTCAGATGGTATCCGAGGGCACCACGCCCCGCCGTCTGACCGACTTGATCGGCTCGCTCTGTGACCTGACCTCCGGCAGCGGCGACAAGGGCACCCCGATCGTATACATCCAGGGTTATTTCGATAACTACACCATGGAGTAAAAACTATGGCCCCTGTGCGAGTTTTATTGCTCGTACAGGGGCTTTTTTCAGCTTCTGTCGAAAGCAGGGTTGACGGCGTAGAAGTTTTTCTCGTCCATCCTGTCCATGGCCAGGCGCAATGCCTCGCCAAAGCGCTGGAAGTGGACGACCTCGCGCTCGCGCAGGAAACGGATGACGTTATTCACATCCGGGTCGTCGCTCAGGCGCAGGATATTGTCATAGGTCGTGCGCGCCTTCTGCTCGGCGCCCATATCTTCGCTGAGATCGGTGATCACGTCGCCTTTGACGCCAATGGACGCCGCGCTCCACGGGAAGCCAGAAGCGGCCGTCGGGTAGACACCGGCGGTATGGTCCACAAAATAGACGTCAAAGCCTGCTTTTTTGATCTGCTCCGGCGTCATCTCGCGTGTCAGCTGATGCACCAGCGCGCCGACCATCTCGAGATGCCCCAGTTCCTCGGTGCCAATATCGGTCAGCAGCCCTTTCAGTTCGGGATAGGGCATGGAGTAGCGCTGGCTGAGATAGCGCATCGAGGCGCCGAGTTCGCCGTCCGGGCCTCCCTATTGCAAAACCATATAGTATAGCAAAAAGCCGCTGAATCAGCGGCTTTTTTTAGTGTTAGATCTCGATAAGCCGGCCGAATTGCAGAAACAGATAATTCTCAGACGTAAAAATAAACAGCCAGGCGTTTAGCGGGCTTTTCGTATACGATATAGGAAACGACGGTTTTCAGCGCGGCGTTTTTGGCGCTCTCGCTCTGCATGGGATCCTTTAGGATCCGAAGCACGTCCTGCACCTTTTTCGCAAACGCGACAGGGTCGAGCGCCTGGGCTCGGGCTTCGGATCGTTTCTGTTCTGCCTGCTGCTCCAGCTCCTCGATCTTTTTGGAGATCTCTTTCTTGCGCTGGGCATATTCCTGCAGCGTGTAGATCTCGGCCTCATAGGCCTCTTGGATCCGGCGGATCTTCAAACGCTCGACGGCGATCAGGTGCTCATAGTCCGGCGCTGCGGCGTCGAGCTTCACCGTGTGCGGAGCGAGCGGAAAAACGTAATTTGCAGACGCGAATTCAAGAGCGGCAATCGTCTGGCGGTTCGCTTTGGCGATCGAGAGCGAGTGCGAGGTCTGACAATTTCCATGGGCGTATTTGTAGCACTGCATGGACGGGCAGGACGGGGCGGTATACACCAGCGTGGAGTTGCAGGCAGAGCAGCGGCACAGCCCTTTCAGCATCCACTCCACGGTCTGCTCCCGGCGCTCGTACTTACTGCGCCCGGCTTTGGATGCCGCGATCTTCGCCTGTACGGCGTCCCACTCCTCGAGCGGGATCAACGGCTCAAAATGGCCGTCGGTCAGATAGCTGCCGGAAGCGTCGCCGCCGCGCTGGTAATTGGACTTGCCGTCTTTTGACCAGCGTATCTTCCCGATATACACAGGGTTGGTCAAGATGTATTCGACCCAGCGGTTTTCCGGGGGATTCCCGCGGCGCGTGCGGACGCCTTCAAGACCGAGCTGCCGGGCGATCGCCTGCATGCCTTTACCAGCCAGATATTCCCGGTAGATCCGGCGCACGGTGTCGGCGTCGCCGTTCGGGACGTAGCTCTTCCCGTCGATATCATAGCCGAAGGAGGGGATAGTCACGACCTCGCCGCGGCTGACCTTTTCGGCCATGCCGCGCTTGACCTCGCCGGAGAGGCGGATCGAATAAAATTCATCCATCCATTCCAGAATGCGCTCGATCAGACTGCCGAAGGGCCCCTCCGCGAGCGGCTCGGAGATGCTGACAACGTCGACGCCCGAGCGGGCGAGCATGGATTTATAGACGATGCTCTCCTCCTGATTTCGGGCAAAGCGGCTGAATTTCCAGACAAGAATCGTCTCGAATGGGTGTTCCTTCTCCTTGGCCAGCGCGATCATGCGGCGAAACTCCGGACGTTTGGCCGCCGTGCGACCGGAGATGCCATCGTCTATAAATACGAATTCATCCGGTACAACATAATCATTTTTAGCGCCATAGTCCCGGATCAGCTTGAGCTGGGAGTCGAGGCTGTATTCGTCCTGTCTCTCGGTCGAGACACGGACATAGGCGGCGGCGGTTTTCATTTCTTCTTATCCTCGCCCTCGTCATCGCTGAACAGATACATAAAGACCAGGATCCCGAATGTGATCAGCACCGCCGCGAGAACGATGCTGAAGAAAACGGTGAAATCTGTATATGTCGGCGTGTTTGCCACAAGCCAGACGGCAAAGCCCATCATAAGCATGACCAGGGCAACAAATAGTAAAGCGATCATTTCACGGCCTCCAGGATGAAATCATTTAGGGGTTGCAGATCTTGCACGGCTGATAGCCCATTTTGATCAAACTATCGCGCGTACCACTATAAGTGCTATAGTTTGTCGCGGATATTTCAGCAGCGCTGCTGCAGCTCGGCAAATGAAATTTTTTAGAGTTGGTATTGAGCACGTAGAAGTGAACGACAGTTTCAGCTGGAGCAGGCACAAAGGTGGGCTCTGCGTCACCGAGGATCGAAGAACCAAGGGAAGCGAAAGACAATTCAGAGCTGCCGGCAGAATCGGCGGAAGATGCAACAACATCATAAATAAGATAACCATGTGTCGCGTGAAGTAAGGACAGCCTTTTGTTATCAGGGTTTAACATTTGAATTTCGACGTTGACAGATCTATAACCGGCATTTTCAAATTCACGCTGGACAGATAGACTTAACTCTTCTACGGAAGCACAAATATCAGACCAAGCCGCAAGAGAAGGATTTAGGCCAAGAATAGACTGCCTGACTACATCCTCAATGTCATCTTGCCAAAAAGAGAGGAGAAACACCCTTGTATCAGGATTATATTCGGCGCGGCTGTGATCGGGATACTCGGCGATAAACTGCTCGGCGCAGCGGTTGAGAAGATCGTCCAGCGATTCCTGCGGAGCGGGAGAAACTGAAACCTCGGCGGATAAAGCAGCACGCGGGGAAAACGTGCTTTCTACTCGATATCGCTGCGCGGAGCTCTCGAAAGCCCGCGTGGAGAGATAATTGGAAACGGCCACGACAAGGCAGAGAATCAGGAAAATGCGGAAAAGCTTTTTCATCTGCGTGCCCTCCTATTTCACCGTCGACGTGAACGCGACCGCGAGGCCGAGGATGCGGACGCTGTTCATATCATTTTCCCAGTAGACGAGCGGGCGAAATTGGGGATTCTCCGGCTCGAGCACAACGTGGTCGGGGAAAAAGTGGACGCGCTTGAGCGTGGCCTCGTCGCCGATCAGCACGGCGGCGATCTGTCCGTCGTCGACGGTGGACTGCTGCCGGATATAAACGATATCGCCGTCATAGATCCGGGCGTTAATCATGCTGTCACCTTTGCAGCGGAGGGCAAAGTCGGCCTTGACGTGCTCCGGCATGTCGACCATGGCCTCGATATTCTCCACGGCCAGGATCGGCTCGCCGCAGGCGATCGTACCGATCAGAGGGACAGATTCCATTTTCGGAATCGGGATAATGGTAGTATGAGTAATGTTATTAGCATCAAATGCGGAATCACTTTTACCGAGCATGTAGTCGATGCTGGTATTATAATAATCTGCGAGGAGTATAAGAGTTTCAGAGTTAGGCTCACGTGCTCCTTTTTCGTAATTGACATATGTGGTATACGGCATACCGAGGTCAAGAGCAGCTTGACGCATAGAAATGCCTTTAGATTCTCGCAATTCTTTAATCCTGTTCATAAGACAAACCCCTATCTATAGATTAATTAGAGTATTACACAAAGCGGGTAATAAGTCAATATAAATTTCCCCAAATTGGGAAATGTGCATAAGTTGTGCGCTCCCAATTTGGGTATTTTTTATACTTGACAATTACCCGAAATGAGTATATATTGCAGAATGTACCCGAAATGAGTAGATTCAAGGAGGTGTAAATATGCTTTATCCGAATATCGCAGCTGAGAGAGCTAAGAGAAGAATGAGCCTTGAAAAGCTCGCGCAGCATTTGGGTGTCACGCGAAAGACTGTTTACAACTGGGAGCACAGCGGAAATATTCCGCAGTGGGCAGTCGAGAAGATGGCGGAGCTGTTTGGCTGCTCGATGGACTATCTTCTCGGAAGAAATATAGCTTGATCAGGGCAAGTGCCCAAGCTATCAGCGCATGCCATGAATAAGGGAATATGGAGAGATGACCATGACTGAGGAAGAACTGAAGGAGAAGGCCAGACAGGAGAGAAACCGCTATTATCGGGAATATCGCGCCAAGAACAAAGAGCGTGTAAAGGCTGCTACTGCTCGAAGCTGGGCAAAGAAAGCAGTCGAGAGGGAGAATAACATGCCGCGTAAGACTGATATAACAAAAAAGGAGCGATACTTTGATCCTTTTCCATCGATG
This sequence comes from uncultured Eubacteriales bacterium, assembly GCA_900319275.1. Classification (GTDB taxonomy): domain Bacteria; phylum Bacillota; class Clostridia; order Oscillospirales; family Oscillospiraceae; genus Limivicinus. The sequence goes on along the minus strand of ONNS01000010.1, from coordinate 31,056 downwards.
TTGCGAGACTTGATGAAAGCAAATCATACGAATCAGACCAAAATTGCAGAAATACTAAATCTTAAAAGCCGGCAATCAGTAACGGGATATATTGACGGCAGTACTTTACCAACTATTGATAAAGTTATAGCACTTGCTGAATACTATCACGTCTCTGCTGATTTCTTGCTTGGGATTAAAGATGTACAGTCCACAACAGCAGTTTTACAAGCTGCTTGTGAATACACAGGTCTTACAGAACAGGCAGAAAAAATAACGCAACATGATCCAAAGGAGCAGAACAACAGGGCGGCGGATGATATTGAGCTGTTGAAACAGGCTTGTTTTTATTTTGCACTGCGCGTCCTGAAGGGCGAGAACGTGCAGCCGCAGGAAACGGCCGTTCTTCCGGAAGTGCTTAGCTTCCTGGAACGAAATTGAGGGCAAGTGCCCAAGCCGTCAGCGCATAGGCTTGGAGGAGGTGATTTGTAGATGGCAGCAAGGGGAGGCGGGCGCATGGCCGAACGGAAACCGAGAAAAACGAGAAAAGACGATCTTACGTTTGTCTGTTACCTGATCCTGGAGGACGGCACAAGCGTGCCATGGGAAGAGACGACCGATGAGCAGCGGAACCGCTTCCACGAGAATGCCACCAAGCGCCTGACCCAGGTCATGAGCGACTATTACACCCAGCACCCCGACGAATACGCCAGGCTGCCGGACCTGAGCGAGTCGCTCAGCTAAAAAAAGACCGCCCGCGCTACCAACACGGACGGCCCAGATAACGGAGAGCACAAAAGGAAAGTACCTGTATTGCTATTGTAGCAAACAGGGCCGGAAAAGACAAGGAGGAAAACGTGAGCGAATACCTGAAACAGGCCCTTGAAAAGCTGAATCAGAACGGCTCTTTCGGCCAGAAAGAGGACGCCATGAAGCACGCCGTGCGCAAGACGCTGGAAGACTTCTGCCGACAGGACGAAGAATTTGCCCAGGCCGTCGCCCAGGGTGGCAGCTTCGGCGACTGTATGAAGAAGGTGGCCAAGGGTGTCGGGAACAGCATCAGCGATCTCGACGCCTACCGAAAGGCCGTGCAGTTCTATTTCCCGGGCGCCGAGATCCGCATGCAGATGACCATCGACCTGATCGGCGCCGCAGCGGCCGAGAAGCCGCAGACCATGGGGCCGATGATCCTAGACATCACGCAGTTTCTGTGAGGTGAGCGGGATGGGAGCAAAATGCAATCTGCCGGAAAGCGAGCACGAGGCCGTGCTGGCGCAGTTTCCGGCCTACCTCGACGCCGAAGAGGAGGACAGGATCCGCGGGCTGTTTCCGCAGTATCTGTTTTTCCACATGGCGGAGGACTTTGACGACAGCGGACTCGACAGCTCGAGCAAACCCGTGCGCATCTGCCACTGCACGAACTGCCACGAGACCTTTGAGGCGGTCCGCGGCAACTACGCCCGCGGGAAGATGCACCACGAGCGGCTGAACTGCCCGCAGTGCGGGGTGGAGATGGAGGGACTCGCGGTCTATAAATTCCGCTACGATATGCACAGCCTGACAAGCTGGGCGAAAGTCGCGGTCGCGCGCCTGCTGCCGGACGGCGCCCTGCTGATCGAGGCCGGGAACGCCGCGCGAAGCTTCACCTGGGATGAGCTCGACGGGGACATCGGCTGGAGCCCGACGGTCCGCTATTACTTCAAACGCGGCACTGTGCAGGAATGGAAACGCCAAACAATCTGGGAGGGCGGCAATCCGGTCGGCCACGACTGGGCGCCGACGAAAACCGTGGTCGATCCGTTCCCGCCGAACCTGATGGGCTATAACGATTACTACGGAGACTATGCCCTGATAGGCTACGGCGAGATCTTCAACAGCAAGGATTGGAAATTCTGTCAGATCGAGGACTTCTATCATTACGAATACGCTGCGGATCTGGCGGGCGGAGATACGGCCAGATGGATCGTGAAATACCTGGCCTGGTACGCACTGCACCCGCAGATCGAGATGGCCGTGAAATTCGGCTTTACCGAGGCCGTGCGCGATCTGATCGAGAACGGAAAGAAAAACGCGCGGCTCATCGACTGGGACGCGACGAACCCGCCCGCTTTTCTGCGGATGGGGAAACAGGACGCCGAGGGACTTCCTCACGCAGGGCAGCGATTTTGAGGAGCTGAAGATCTGGCGCGAGAACTGCAAGGACCTGACGCTGAAACAGTACCGCGCACTCGTCAACCAGGTCGGCAAGGCCAATCTGCCGACACTGCGCAGCTGCGCCAAGGCGGCCGGCGTGGATATGACCAAGGCCGCGCACTATGTGCGGCGGCTCGTCCCGTGCTGCGGCCGATATGCCACGGCGACGCCGGCGCAGATCCTGGAGATGTGGAACGACTATCTCAGTATGGCCGAGAAGCTCGGCTATGACCTCCGCGAGGAGACCGTGGCCATGCCGAAGGACCTGCAGGAGCGGCACGACGCCGCGGCGGCCATCATCCGCGTCAACAGCACCGCGGCGGAAATGAAGAAATACAAATACCGCCGCCGCAAGCTGGAAAAGAAGTATGCCTTTTCCATGGGCGGCTATTGCGTGCTGATCCCGACATGCAGCGCCGAGATCGTGCAGGAAGGAAAGACGCTGCACCACTGCGTCGGCGGCTATGCCGCCCGGCATATTGAGGGACAGACCACGATTCTCTTTCTGCGCAAGCAAAAGACGCCGGGCCGGTCCTTCCTGACGATCGAGCTGCGGGAGAGCAAAGGCAGGGTCGAGATCCAGCAGATCCACGGATACCGGAACGAGGGATATAAGCACGCGGTCTCACCGCGTAAGAAGTTTGCCTGGTTTCTCGATGCGTGGCTCGACTGGGTGAACCGCGGTAGCGAGCGGGACAAGGACGGCGCGCCGGTGCTGCCGGTGAAAAAACAGACAGAGGAGGTTAAAACCGCATGAACGAAATAGAAAAAGTCCGGACGCCGGAGGTCATCGGCGCGGAGATACGCATGTATGTGGACGCCGGGCGGCGCGTGACGACGCTCTGCGCCATTGAGATCGGGCGGCGCCTGGTGGAGGCCAAGGAGCTGTTGAGTCACGGCGAGTGGCTGCCTTGGCTGAAGAGGGAGACGGAATTCTCCGAGCGCAGTGCACAGAACTATATGAAGATCTTCAACGAATACGGAGCGGCGCAGCTGGGCCTTTTTGGGCCGGAGACAAATACGCAGACGTTTGCGGATTTGCCGATTTCCAAAGCATTACTGCTCCTTTCTGTGCCGGAAAGTGAGCGCGAGGAATTTGCCGCGGATGTCAACGCAGAGGGCATAAGCACCCGCGAACTCGAGGAGGCGATCGCCGCGCGCAAGGCGGCGGAGCAGCGTGCCGCGGACGCCGAGCGTGCCCTGCACGAGGCCGAGGAGGGCCAGGGGCTGGCCATTGCCGAGCTGGAGGAAAAGCTGGAAACGGCGCAGGAAGGGCTCAGGGATGCGCTACAAAAGGCGGCACAGGACGCCGAGGGCGTCGGCCCCTACAAGACGCGGGCCGAGGAGGCCGAGCAGCTTGCCGCCAGGCTGCGCGAGCAGGTGAAGGAACTGGAGTCGAGGCCGATCGCCACGGTCAAAGAGCGCGACGAGGCGGCGATCGAGGAGGCCGCGCGTCTGGCCAAGGCCAAAGCCGAAGCAGAGGCCGCGGAGAAGATCAACGCCATCCAGAAGAAACTGGACAAGGCCGAGCGGGAGCGAGACAAGCTGAAGGACGCCGCCGGCAAGGCCGAGAGCGGCGCCGCCGATAAGATCGCCGCGGCCGAGCGGGCCGCCGCAGACGCGCGCCAGGAGCTGGAAGCAGCCCGGAAGCAGCTGAAGGCCTCAACCGCGGAAGCGGCGAGATTCGGCGTCTATTTCCGTGCTGTCCAGGAGAATATCAACAGCATGATGGAGATCGTCCGGGAAATCCGGGAGCACGATCCGGAGACTGCGGACAAGCTCTGCACCGGCGTGCGCGTCATCCTGCAGCAGACCCTCGATCGCATCCCGGCGAAAAAGGAGGGCTGAATTGTGGGGATCTATATCCAGGGCATGGAGCTGCCGAAAGAAAAGAAAATAACGCTCACATTATTCCCGGACGGTCGTGTTTACGAAAACCACGGAGAAAGACTGTGGGGGAACGGGAAAGATTGTATTCCGTGGAAAGCCGTCCCTGTCCAGCCGCACGGAGATCTGATAGACCGAACCGAAGCGATCGTTGACGCAAACGAGCGAGCCTATGATTTTTGGTCGTCTAACGTCGAAGCGGATGCAGCTGTCAAATTCCTACAGGAGCAAGTATCCATCATTCCGGCAGAGGAGGCGCAGCCGTGAAAACCGCTCAAATTGTTATGCTGTTGGTTGGTCTTGCGTATCTCGATTTTGCAATCTGGTATGCCGCAGAGATGCATAACATCTGGTACAAGAAAAAGCGCAAGTTCAGGGGCGTGCTGTTCAGATTTTGGGATTTCATCGGGAAGGTAGACGAGTCATGAAAAACGCACCGACTGTTGAGAAAAGGGCGGTCGAAATCGCCGCCGTGATCATGGTCCGCGCGGGCCAGTGCCGGTATAGCTCATATGACAAGTGCCGTCGGCTCGGCCATGTCAGTGAGCGGGACTGTGCGCGCTGCATCAAGCTGTGGCTGCTCGGCAAGGCCAAGAAGAAGCTGGCCAGGGAAAAGGAGGACAAGAGCACATGATCATCAAAAAGATTGCGGCGCTATGTAAGAGCGTCAAAGGCGTCACGCTGTTCGACGACGAGGAGAACGGTATCCAGTGGATCACCGACGGTTACGCGGTATATCCCCTGTATGATATGCCGCGCATGGACGAAAAAACGATCCTTGCCGTGCTGGACGTGCCGGGAGATAAGCGCGGAGAATTCCGCGTGCGATCTACGAAACTGCCGACGAATCTGAATTTCAACGATGACGACGACAATGAGCGGATGCTGCCGGAGATGGATATCGGTATCGTGTTTCGAAACATGAAAATCATACCGGCAAGAACAAGCCGCGGCCTCTGGTTTTTCAATCCAAAGTATCTCGAACCGCTGAATGATCTGGACGGTTTCGAGATCTACGAGCGAAAAGATAAGGACGGAAAGATCTACTTTGCAATAAAGACGGGCTTCATGCTGCAGGCGATCATCATGCCCAAGCTGCCGGAGCCGGAAGTGCTGGCCGGTCGGCTTAGGAGACTTGCGGATGAGTTGGAGACCACGCTGCACTATCAGACGGCCGCCGAGGACGCCGAGCAGTTTCACGTCGACGCCGACACTGGGGAGGTGATTACTTGACAAACCGAGAGATTGCAGACGCGCTGTGCTGCTGCGCGAGGATGGATTGCCGCGGCTGCCCGAACGCGCCCGAAAGAAGCGGCTGCATCTATGAGCTCAAGCTGGCCGCAGCTGGGGCCATCCGCATGCTGCTGCAGCTGGTACTCGATAGTAAACCAAAGCTGACGAGGTGCTGCTATAACGAGCGGGTGATCTGTGACCACTGGACAGACTATCCGGAGCGATGTGAATGCTGCAACATAAAACAAGCTGCAGTAAAAGCTAAAAAATACAACCTCTGCCGCTATAACAGAGTCATAATCTGCGACTGGCCGGAGGAGCGTCCGGGTCGCTGCCAGACCTGTCCGTGCAACCCGGAGCAGCACGACAGAATTGAGTGGGAGTGTGAGGCATGAGCGGCGGACATTTTGATTACATCAACGACTCGCTGTGCGACACGATCACCGGGGCATATCCCCAGCTCGATATGAACGGCGAAGAGCAGCATGACATGGCCAAGGCCGTGCGGATCCTCAACAAGCTCGAGGACAGGGACATCTCAGAAATCACGTATGACGTCTTTTGCCTGCTGCACAGTTTCGACTGGTACCGCAGCGGGGACACCGGCAGATCTGACTATGAGGCGGACGTGAAAGCGTTTAAGGAAAAGTGGAGGACGGTCGTCTGCTGCAGGGACTGCGAGAACTGGGAAACCGATTGGGAACCGGGAGGGCTAATTGAAAACCACTTTTGTCCGATCCTGGGCCTTGTAACTGAGAAGTATTTTTTCTGCGCAAGGGCCGAAAAAAGGATGGTAGAGGCATGAATAACGCCGAGCTGAAGAAGGCCCTGCTGTCCGGGGAACCTGTGCAGCGGCTGGGGACGCGCTACAGCTGCGTCAGTGCGATCATCTACCGCGCCTACCGCGGGGAGATCCATATCACGGCCGAGCTGCGCGACCGCTGCGATCACAGCGTGACCATCGTCCACGCCTCGGAAGTCGAGCCGATCCAGCCGGAGACCGCAGAATAAGGAGATACCATGTTGATAACCATGTGCCCGTCATGCGCGGCAAAGCTGAGGGCCGAATATTCAACCGACCCCGTCACCGCGCCGCGCTCGGGTGCATGTGCCATGTGTAACAGATCAGAGGAGCGCGTCACGCAGTACGAGGTCACGAAAAAGCGCCGGATCTATAAGTCCGCGCCGAGCGGGCCGCCGCCGAAGGACCGGCGCGCGAGATATAAGGGCCGCTGGAGAGACGAGGAGTGACGCGCTGTCTCTCAGCAACCGAGAAAAAGGAGAGAATACCATGCACGTTTTGACAGACAGACAAATGCAGTGGTGGGAAACCGAGGTCAACGATCTGCACGAGCAGCTGCTGCAGGCGCGCCGGGCCAACCTGGCCGTGGGCGCCAAGCTCGAGACAAGCCTGGCCTGCAGCGCCGCCATCGCCAAAAAGGGGCGGACCTACTGGAAGGCCGCCCGCGCGCTCGACCAGGAAAAGAAAAAACTCCTCGACCGGGCCAAAAAGGCCGAGCGGGAGCTGGAGCAGGCCAGGCTGCGCGTGTGCGAGCTCGAGACCGAGCTCGCCGAGCGGGACAATACGATCGAGTGGCTGAACGACCAAGCCGAGATCTACCGCCGCCGGCAGTCGGACGCACCGGAAGAGGTGGGCAAATGATGCGCGACAGAGAAACGCTTAAAAAAATCCGTGTAATTATGCGAAGGCTTCTGCTTGTCCCTATGGACGGCTTAAACCCGATACCGAGAAAAGGGACAACACGGCGAGAATGCTATCGCGCACTATGGGAGATTCAGAAACTATTGGATGAGACGGACGATTCAGACATCGAGGCATAAAAAAGCGGCTGCCCGCAGGGGTGGAGCCCTGCAAAGCAGCCAAAGACAAAGGAGTACAGTCGAATTATATCAAACGGGGAGGAAAAGGTCAATGTCTATCATTTACACTGCGGCCGCCGTCTATTCCGGCGACGAGCCCGCCGCCTATTTTATTCTGCTGCTGCTCTCGATCGCTGCGGCCGTTTGGTTTTTCCGCAGCAAGGAGCAGGAAATGGAGGAGCGCCGCCATGAGGATTTTTAACCGCACGCGCGCCGGCGATAACGCCAGACGGGTGCAGGACCTGCTGGCACACGGTTTCGAGCTCCTGCGCGGCCAGGACGGCCCACAGACGCCGACGCCGCGGATCCTGTCCGGCCCGGAGGTACCGATGCTGCCGCACGATAAGCCGCTGCCGCTGCGCACGCGCTACATAGAGATATTGCAGGAGGGTGAATACTGGACGCTCGCGGTCGACGGGGCTGAGATCCTGCAGCACGCCAGCCGCGCCGCCTGCCTGCGCATGCTCGAGCTGATCACGGCGCCGGAGACCGAGGAGGCCGAGCCGTGACACGATCGGAGCAGTGCAAGGGCTGCGCCTGGCACAGTAAGATCGGCGGCTATGAGCACGCTGTAAGCGCCTGCATCTATGCCGACAGCAGCGCCGGACGCGAGACGGTGACAAAAACTGCGTGCGATATCTATCATATCCCCTATGAGGAGGCCGCGCAGCGCGTCCCGGAGATCCTCGAGCGCGAGGGCTGCCCGTGCTATCGGCCGAAGGGAAAGGGGCGGCGGCGCGAATGAGCAGCTGCGACTATTGCGACGGCTGCGCCGCCCTGCACATCGAGAGCTGGGTGCCGCGCCCGTCGGCCGCGGCGATCTGCGAGAGCCGGCGAAAAGCGCCCTGGCTCGGCGCGCACCGTGTGCTGACGATCAGCACGACCGGCCCGCGCGGCCTTATTAAAATCATACGCCCGGCCTGGTGTCCGGGAAAGGAAGGTGAAAGAAATGGCGGAAAATAAATCCATCCGTGTAGTCATCAAAGCAGAATATCATCCGCACTGCAGCATCGGCGGCTGCAAGGGACCATTCACATGCGAGAGCTGCGGCTTTGATCACCGCGAGGCCGCACGGCGCCGGCGCTTGCCGTTCTTCCTGTTTTCGGACGGGCTGATCCGGATGATCGTGCCGGGCAGCAGTCCCGACGAGGATCCGAAACCGATCGCAAAGCTCCAGGGCTGAGGCCCTGGAGCGATCCCCGGTGTTTTGATAAAGCTCCCGGCCGAGCGGGCCGAGGGCTTTATGAGAACACTTCAAATATTTGTACATTGTAAACCGGATAGACCGCAGGGCGAGAAAGAACGCGCGCGCACGTGCGTGCGTTCTTTCGACGGCTCTTTAGCGGCTATCATTAGGAGGAAGGACAAAGGAGATGCGGCAGATCATGGAGTACAAGATCATATCCGGCAATGTCGTCGAGACTCGGCGGAGCTATCTGTCAGCTCGCGATACCACCCAGCCGCCGAAGGGACGGGCCAAGAAGGTCGCCGGGAATACCTCGGCCCGGAAGATCGCGGCCAATGAACAGGAGAGCGTCCGGCAGTTCGCCCGGATCCTCAACACGAACTATCGGGCGGGCGACCTGCACGTTGTGCTCAAGTATGACGACGAGCACCTGCCGGGGAGCTATGAGGAGGCCGAGGTCGATCTGAAGAGATACTTCGCCCGGCTGCGCTATGAGCTCAGGAAGCGCGGCCTCGCCATGCCGGTCATATCCTGGGTGACGGCCAACTGGTCGCCGCGGCGGGACTGTCCGGCCCGGCTGCACCACCATGTGGTTGTACCGGCTGCGATCTATGAGCTCGCGCGCCGCCTGTGGCTCGGGGGAGGATTCAGCCTTGAAACGCTCGACGGCCGCGGCGATCACACCGACCTCGCGGCCTACATGATCGCCAACGTCCGCAACCAGCCCGGGAAACACAGTTGGCACACGACGCGCAACGCCGCGCGCCCGATCGTGACCGAGCCCGAGCCGGTTGCTGATATCGAGGACGTGCAGCCCGAGAAGGGAGCCGTGATCAAGGCGCACGAAAAGAGCACAGACGAGGAGGGCCGCGTGACGAGTACATACCTGCGCTGCCTGCTGCCGTATCGGCCCTACGTCCGCGGCGGGAAGATCTGCAAGCCTGGGGCCCAGAGAGGCGGGCATAAGACGGGAGGCGGTACGGCGTGAAAAATGCAGCGCTTGACAGCGCGCGAAAGTTTGATATACTGGAATTGCGAAACAGCGCGATCCTCTGCCCGACCTGCCGCCGCAAGATCCGCGGCGTGCGGATCCCGCCAGGCGGCGTGATGCTGGGCGTCAGCATCAAGTGCCGCGACTGCGGGGCGGAGATCATCGCCTATATCGACCAGGCCAGCGCTACGTATGAGAGCCCGCGCCGTTGACAGTTCCAGAAGACTGCCGGCGGCTCGGGCTTTTTCCGTTTCCGGAGGGAAAAACAGATGCAGGACAGGATATCACCGTCGCGGCTCGAGCAGCTGCGTGCGCTAATTTCCACCGGGAACGAGGATCTCTTTTACCATTGGGGCGAGTGGAACGGCAAGCACGGCATGCGCCAGGAAGTCCTCAAGCTTGACAGGCGCGAGTGCCAGCTGTGCAAGGCGCGCGGGAGGTTCAGACGCGGGACGATCGTCCACCACGTCAAGCACCTGCGCGACCGGCCGGATCTGGCGCTCAGCCTTTACGATCCCGACACCGGCGAGCGGCAACTGATCACCGTGTGCAAGGCCTGTCACGAGGCCGAGCACCCCGAGAGCCTGCGGCAGACGGCGGCGCCGAAACCGCCGCTGACGCCGGAGCGCTGGGATTAAAATTTCCGGACACCCCCCGGTCGAAAAAACGACCGCGTCCTCGCCGGGCATAAATCGGCAGGGTCCCAAACATTTTGGAGATTTTGCCATGCGCGCGCTGCCGCCGTGCGCGCGGGTACAATTAAACGGCGGCCGGATCGGGTGAGCAGTGATCGGATCGGCGGCAAAACTGCAGGGAGGTGTGAGACCGTGGCGAGTGCGAAAAATATACGGGCGACGAAAGCCTTCCGCGAGCTGAAGGCCAGTCTCGAGGACAGCCTGCAGGCGCGCGGTCTGATCGAGCCCGTGTACACCGAGATGCTCAGCCGCTATCTTGACCTATGGTGCGAGTACCAGCATCTGACCGACGACATCAACGAGCGGGGCGTCGTCGTCATGGATGAGAAGCGCGGGATGCTTGTGGAAAACCGGAGCCTCACGATCCGGCACCAGACCTCGAACAAGATGCTCGACATCTACGCGGCGCTGGGCTTTAGAGATATCAGCGCGCCGCGATCCGGTGTCCGGCCGAGCGCACCGCTCGAAGACGATGAGCTCTGAGATCCCCCGGGCGGTAGAAACCTACCTCCGCCAGGTGGAATCCGGAACGCCCCGCGTGTGTCCCGAGCAGACGGCCCTCGCCGCCTACATCCGCAGCGTCTTCGACAGCGAGCAGCTGATCTTCGAGACCGAGCGCTTCGAGAAATACATCAGCCTGCAGCGGTATTTCCCCTTTGAGCTTTTCCCCTGGGAGGAATTCCTGATCGCGCTCTGGCTGTGCACCTATAAGGCGCCGGGCCTGCCGAGATGGAAAACGCTCTTTTGCATGGTCGGCCGCGGCGCCGGCAAGGACGGCTTAATCGCCTTTATCAGCTTTTGCATGGTGAGCCCCTATAACCCGGCCAAGGGCTACGACGTCGATATCTGCGCGAACGACGAAGAGCAGGCCATGCGCCCGGTCAAGGACGTGCTTGACGTGCTCGACAGCCCGAAGCTGCTGGCCAAGCTGAAAAAGCACTTCTACCACACGAAGGAGCTGATCCAGGGCCGGAAAAACCGCGGCGTCATCAAGGGCCGCACCAACAGCCCGCAGCACCGCGACGGCATGCGCTCCGGGATGATCGTTTTTAACGAGGTCCACGCCTACGTCAATTACGACAACATCAAGGTTTTTCGGACGGGCCTCGGCAAAAAAGACGAACCGCGCGAGGGCGCCTTTACCTCCAACGGCGACGTCTCCGACGGGCCCCTCGACGATATGCTCGAGCGGGCGCTGCGGATCCTCTTCGGCGGTGAGCCGGACAACGGTTTTCTCCCCTTCGTGTGCCGCCTCCCGAAAGAGGAGATGGTGCACGACGAGGAAAACTGGCCGATGGCGAATCCAAGTCTGCAATACCGACCGACGCTGCTGCAGGAGATACGCGACGAGTACATCGAATGGAAGGACCGGCCCGAGGAGCACGGCGATTTTCTGACCAAGCGCTTCGGGATCCGAAAGGGCTTCCAGGAGATCACGGTCACCGACTACGAAAACGTCAAGGCGACGAATCAGCCGCTGCCGGATCTGACCGGCTGGAGCTGCACCGTCGGCGTCGACTTCGCCGAGCTATCAGACTTTGCGAGCGTAGATCTCCATTTCCGCCGCGGCGACGACCGCTTTGATATCAACCACACCTGGATCTGCGCCACGTCGAAAACACTGCACCGCGTGAAGGTGCCCTGGCCGGACTGGGTGAAGGCCGGGATCTGCACCCTGGTCGACGACGTGAGCATCCACCCGCGGCTGCTCGCCGAGTACATCCGAGAGCAGGGAACGCTGTATAACATCAAGATCCTGTGTATGGACAACTTTCGCTGGACGGTTGTGGCCGACGCGATGCGCGAAATCGGCTTTGACGCCAAAGATAAAGAGCGGGTGAAGCTGGTCCGGCCATCGGACATCATGATCGCCGACGGCAAGATCCAGGAGTGCTTCAACCGAGGACTGAACCACTGGGGCGACAACCCGTGTCTCCGCTGGGCCGTGAACAACACCAAGCGCATTCGCAGCGGAAAAAAGCAGGGCACCGACACGGGAAACTTTTACTACGGAAAAATAGAAGCGAAATCGAGAAAGACCGACCCATTTATGGCCTATGTCGCGGCCGTGACTGCCGAGGAGATCCTCGGCACCGGCGAGCCGCTGCAGCCGCCGGTAATCGGGGCGATCACAATATAGCAAGAGCCCGCGCCTATTTGAGGCCAGCGCCGATTTGACACAAAAACGCTTGTGTCAGGTCGGCGCTTTTTTGATTTGCAGAGAGGAGACAGGCCGATGGGTCTGAAGATTTTTAAAACCAAGCGCCAGGCGAACGGCCGGGAGCAGATGCAGGACGTGACCGACGTCGTGTGCGACGCCGTCAGCGACGCAGCGCTCGATTTCCAGATCCGCGAGCTCTGCTTCTGGTGCTGCGCGAACTACATCGCCAACGCCATCGGCCGCTGCGAGGTGCGGACCTATGTCGAGGGCGCCGAGACGCGGGGGCGCGAGTATTACCTCTGGAACGTCGAGCCGAACACCAACCAGTCGAGCAGCGCCTTTTGGCACAAGGTCATCGCCAAGCTCTATGAAGAAAACGAGGCGCTGATCATCTCGACCAAAAAGCGCGACGGCACCGAGGCGCTCGTCGTCGCGGACAGCTGGGTGGACGGCGAGGAATTCCCCACAAAGCAAAACGAATACACCGGCGTCGCCGTCGGGGATATGCAGTACACCAAAACATTCCGCGAGGCGGAAGTGATCCATCTGAAGCTGCACCACACCAACCTCCGGCCCGTGATCAACGGGATCACCGGCAGCTACATGAACCTGGTGCAGACCGCCATGAAAGCTTACGGCTGGGACAACGGGCAGCACTGGAAAGTACACGTCAATCAGATAACGAGCGGGAAGGACGGCTGGCTGGATACCTTCCAACAGATGCTCGAGAAACAGATCAAGCCCTTTATCAATTCCGGCTCGGCGATCCTGCCGGAGTTTGACGGCTATGATTTCGCAAACCTCGGCGGGAAAAACGCCGCTGCGAAAGACACCCGCGATATCAAGGCCATGATCGAGGATATCCTGTCCTTCACCTGCCGGGCCTTCGGGATCCCGGACGTGCTGATCCGGGGCGAGGTCGAGGCGATCGGCGACGCGGCCCGCCGCGTGCTGACGACGGCGATCGACCCGCTGTGCGATCAGATCGGCGAGGAGATCGTCCGCAAGCGCTACGGCTTCGAGCAGTGGAGCCGCGGGACCTACGCCCGCATGGACTCGTCGACCATCGAGCACTTCGACCTGTTCGCCATGGCCGCCAACATTGAAAAGCTGGTCGGGTCCGGATGGAGTGTCAACAGCATCCGCCGCGCGGCCGGCGAGGAGCCGATCCCCGAGGCCTGGGCCGACGAGCACTTTATGACCAAAAATTTCGAGCTTGCCAGCGCGATGCTCGCAGCTCAGAAAGGAGAAAACGCGAATGGACAGTAAAACCGCAAAGCGCCCGTTCTGGGAGCTACGGCAGGCACTGAACCGCGACGGTGTGCTGCAGCTCTACATCTACGGCGACGTCGAGGGAAACTGGCGCGACTGGTGGGGCGGCGAGGAGCATGAATCCCAGACCAGCGCCGACTATTTCCGCCAGGAGCTGAACCGGTACCCCGACGTCGCGGAAATCGAGATCTATATCAACTCCTACGGCGGCGAGGTGTTCGAGGGCACCGCGATCTATAACCAGCTCCGCCGCCACCCGGCGCACAAAACCGTCTATGTTGACGGATTTGCCTGCTCCATAGCATCGGTGATCGCCATGGCCGGCGACGAGATCATTATGCCGGCGAACACGATGATGTTTATTCACAACATGTGGATGGGCGCCGTCGGCAATGCCGAGCAGCTGCGCAAGGCCGCCGACGACCTGGACGTGATCAACGCCGCCGGGCGCCAGGCCTACCTGCAGAAGGCCGGGGACAAGCTCAGCGAGGAAAAGCTCGCCGAGCTGATGGACGCCGAGACATGGCTGACCGCGCAGGACTGCGTGGAGCTGGGCCTGGCCGACCGAATCGCCGAGCAGGACGCCGACCTGAGCGCCATGGTCGACGACATGATGCAGAAGGACACCCAGCGCGCAGGGGCCGCGAGAATGGCCGCCCACGCGCTGAGCGCCGATAAAGCTATCGCAGCACGCTGCACCCAGAAAAAGCCGCCTCAGCCCGCCCAGCGCGAGCCGGAGGCCGAAACCAAGCCCAGCCTCATGCAGATGCTGGAAAAAATCAAAATCTGAAAAGGAGAAAAAGAATCATGCTTTCCAATGACCTCAAGAAAGAGCTCCGCACGCGCGAGCAGATCAGCGAGTCGATGCACCAGGCTCTCAAGGATAACGACGCCGAGGGCTACACCAAGGCCTTCGACGAGCTGATGGAGCGCATCGGCGCCGACCTCCGCGAGGAGTACGACGGCAAGCTGCAGGAGCTGCAGCAGACCATGGACAACAAGGTCCTGCAGGCCCGCGGCGCAAACCTTCTGACCAGCGAGGAGCGCAAGTTCTACGAGAAGTTCGGCGACTGCATCCGCGCCAAGGACCCGAAGCAGGCCATCACCAATGCGAATCTGATCATGCCGGACACCGTGATCGACCGCGTTTTTGAGGAGCTGCAGAGCGCGCACCCGCTGCTCTCCCGGATCAACTTCATGCCCTCCGGCGCCGCGGCCAAGATCATCACCAACACGACCGGCTATCAGCGCGCCGTCTGGGGCGAGCTGTGCGACGACATCGTCAAGGAGACCCTCGCGGGCTTTGCCGTGGTCAACACCACGCTCTTCAAGCTCAGCGCCTTCCTGCCGGTCTGCAAAGCCATGCTGGACCTCGGTCCGGAATGGCTCGACAATTTCATCCGCCAGACGCTGTATGAGGCCTACGCCAACGGCGCCGAGGCCGGATTTTACGACGGCACCGGCAAGGATCAGCCGATCGGCATGACCCGCCAGGTCGGCACCGGCGTCACCGTCACCGACGGCGTCTATCCCCGCAAGGCCAAGATCAAGCTCAACGACCTCTCCACCGAGACGCTCGGCGGCCTGCTCGGCCTGCTGGCCGTGGACGCCAACGGCAAGCCCCGCCAGGTGCGCGACCTGATCATGGTCGTGAATCCGCATGACTATTTCACCAAGATCATGCCGGCCACGACTGTCATGGCGCCGGACGGCACGTTCCGCAATAACGTGCTGCCCTATCCGATCGAGATCATCCAGTCCGCAGCGGCCAATCCCGGCGAGGCCGCGCTCGGCATCGGCTATCGCTACCTCGGCCTGATCGGCTCCGAGGCGGAGGGCCGCATCGACTACTCCGATCATTATCAGTTCCTGCAGGACAATCGCGTGTACCTGATCAAGGGGTACGCCAACGGCCTGCCGCTCGACAACAATGCGTTTCTGTTTCTGGACATCTCCGCGCTCAAGCCCATCGCCTACAAGGTCGAGATGATCGAGAGCCGCGAGCCCTCCACCGACGCCACCCTCGGCAGCCTGCGCATCGGCAGCAAGGCGCTGACCCCGGCCTTTGCCCCGGCAACGGTCACCTACACCGCCGCCACGACTGACGCCACCAACACGATCACTGCGGTCCCGGCCACCGCCGGCGCGACGGTCGAGATCACGGTGGGTACAGAGATCGTCTCCAACGGCAGCGCGGCCACCTGGGCGGCCGGTGAGAACACCGTCACCGTCAAGGTCACCGCCGAGGACGGCACGACCACCAAGACCTACACGGTCACCGTCACCAAGTCCTGATGAGCGGGGCCATGCGTGAGCTGCCGGAGGGCCTGCTGGACGACATCAAGACCTATCTCGACATCACCTGGGATGACGAGCAGACGAACCGGCGGATCACAGGTCTGATCGAGGACGGCATGGCCTATCTCGACGATAAACTCGGGGAGGTCGGGGACTATCAGAGCCCCGGCTATCCCCGGACACTGCTGAAAGAATATGTCCGCTATGCCCGGGACGCGGCTCTCGACGTGTTTGAGAATAACTATCAAAGCCTGATCCTGGCCATGCAGGCAGACAGGGGCGTGATGAATTTTGTGGAAAGCTGCACATAGACCCGACCACAAGATCTCTCAGAGCTATAACGACGGCGTCGTTACGATCTACCACATCGACGACGCCGCGGCCCCAGGCTATCAGCCGAAGGAGCAGCCGACCAAGCTTGTCACGCTCAATTATGAAAACCGCCGCGTCGGCGTGCAGCGCTACTATGACGCCAAACAGGCGCAGACGACGGTCAGCCGGGTGCTGCGCGTGCAGCACACAGCGACGGAGATCACCCCGCAGAATAAGGCGGTCACGGAGGACGGGCACGAGTACAGGATCGACCTCATACAGTTTGTGCCGGACGTCTACCCGCCCTCCGATGACCTGACGCTGGTCGCCTACAGACAGGGGGCGCCCTTATGAGCTGGTATGAAAAAATCATCGCCGTACATACGGCCGTCACCGACGCCGTCAGCCACGGCCAGCGGCTGAACTCCGACCGCTACTTTGTGTGGCAAGAAGATGGCGCCGAGGACTTAGTGACCAACGGCCGCCACGTCGAGCGGGCCATGACCGGCACGACCGACCTGTTTTCCAAACAGGAGTTTGACCCCTGGCGCGAGGCCTTCGAGGCCGCGCTGAACCGCTCCGGCATCGCCTGGAGCCTCAACAGCGTCCAGTTTGAGGAGGATACCGGCTTCTGGCATTGGGAATGGCTGTGGGGCGTGCGCTATGGCTAAGTTCAAGTTCGAGGGCATCCGGGCCTACATCGACCAGCTCAACAAGCTCGAAAAAGGCACGGATGAGGTCTGCAAGGCCGCGCTCTACGCCGGCGCCGATGTGCTGGCCGACGGGATCAAAGAAGCGATCCGCTCTCTTGATCGCGTCACTGACGCGCAGGCTATGGCCGACTGGAAAGCGGGCAAGCCATGCAAGATCTCAGTCAGCCAAAAAATCGGGCTGGTTGAAAGTATGGGCGTCACGCCGATCCGCGACAAATATGGTCAGTACGACGTGAAAATCGGCTTTGACGGCTACAACGATATCAAAACCAAGCACTGGCCGAACGGCCAGCCGAATGCGCTGATTGCGAGAGCCTGCGAGTCGGGATCGACAGGCATGATTAAACAGCCCTTTATCCGCCCGACGGAAAAGCGGCTGAAATCGGCCGTCTATGACGCTATGGACGCCGCGGCAAACAAAAAACTCAACGAAATCACAGGAGGAGAATAAAATGGCGATCAATGAAGCCGAACTCGCGCGCGGCGCAGTCGTGACCGGATACAGCTATCCGGTCGTGGCGCTCTATGCGGCCGCTGCCGGCGAGGTGACTTACTCCAACGGCCGCGATCTGGCCCGCGGCATCAATATCACGCCCTCGATCGAGGTCGCGAACGATAATAACACGCTCTACGCCGACAACCAGGCTGCAGAAGAGGGACAGCGCCGTTTCCGCACCGGCACCCTCGCACTCACGGTCGACGGTCTGCTGACAGCATCCGAGAAAATGATCATGGGCCTCGGCACGGGCAGCACCGAGAGCGTAACGGTCGGGCAGAGCACCGTGAATTTCAACACCTACGGCAAGGCACAGAAGATCCCGTTTGTAGGTCTCGGCTGTGCTGTGCGCTTCCAGTCCAACGGCATCGAGTTTTTCCGCGCCTTTGTCTACCGCAAGCTGATTTTCTCGCAGTTCGATGTGCCGGCGGCCACAGAAGGCGAGGAAATCAACTGGCAGACGCAGTCGCTCTCGGCGCGGATCATGCGCGACGACACCGCGAAGAGGAGCTGGAAATGGTTTTCCGACCCGCTGGAGACCGAGCTCGAGACCTACAACGCCGCCCGCGCGGTGCTGGGCATGACGGCCGCCGAGGCGCTGCCGGCGGCGTAAGGAGGCGCGCGGATGAAAGTATTCGGCAAGGAATACGGCCTGCTCTATTCCGTCGGCGCGATGGGCGAGCTGAAAGAGACCTGTCCGGACAAGGATCTCAATAAGCTCGGCGAGCTGCTGAACACTCCGGACGGCGGGAAAAAGATGCTTTGCATCATGTCCCGCTGGTACGAAAAGGCCGAGGCGATGCAGGCGCGGCTGGAGGGCCGCGAGTACACCGAGCAGCCCCTGCAGGCCGAGCTGCTGGACTTTGTACCGGTGCAGGACTTTAACGAGATGATGGCTGAGGCCGTCGACGTCATGTTTCGAGACCGGCAGGCCACGGTCGAGACCGAGGAGCCCGACAAAAACCGCAAAAAAAAAGAGGATCCGGAGGCGGCGAGCACGAGCTGACGCTCGCCTGGTGCCTGTTTTACGGGCGCAGGATGAATATGAGTAAACAGGAGATCATGGTAACGAAAATCGGAGAGATGCGCGACATGATCTCCTGTCTGGCTATCTACAACGGCGGCGCGCTGCCGAAACAGAAACAGAAAAACCTGTCGTTTATTGAACAGATGGATGTGATTTGATGGCGAAAGCGAGTATCGGCCCTCGGCTGATGGTAGACGGTGAGGAGCAGTACCGGGCTGAGATAAAACAGATCATCGAGCAGGCGAAAACGCTGGACGCCCAGATGGCGGCCGTTACAGCCTCATTTGATAAAAACACGACCGCCGAGGAAAAGGCGGCCAAGACAAGCGAGATCCTTGCCAAGCAGACCGAGACGGCGCAAAAGCGCGTGGATCTGCTGCGCGACATGGTCGACAAAGCCACGGCTGCCACCGGCGAAAACTCCGAGGCGACCATGAAGTGGAAGCAGGCCCTCTATGGAGCCGAGGAGCAGCTGGGCAAGATGCACCAACAGAGCGAGGAGGCCGCCGACAGCGTAGAGGACGTGGGCGACGCCATGGAGGACAGCAAGGAACAGAGCGTGAAGCTCGGCGACCAGGTGAGTGACCTGGCCGGAAAGCTCGGGATCCAGCTGCCGGACGGCGCCAAAAAAGCGCTCGACGGTTTTGACGGTCTGTCCGCCGGTGCTGTGGCCAAGCTCGGGATGATAACGGCAGCCGCGACTGCCGTGATCGAGATCGTCAAACAGTTAAACCAGATCACCGACGAGGCCGCCACCCGCGCCGACGACCTGCTGACGCAGAGCGTGACCACGGGCCTCAGCACCGATATGCTGCAGCAGATCCAGTATGCCGCACCGTACATCGACGTCGAGGCGTCGGTAATAACCGGGGCAATGGCAAAAATCACGCAGAGCGCATACACGGCCAATCAGCAGTTTGCCGACCATGCCGAAAAAACGCGCGAGGCCGCGGCGCAGGGAAAAGAATACGAAGGGGCTCTCGGCGGCGTCGCGCTGGCCTATCAGCAGCTGGGCGTATCCGTCACCGACAGCAACGGCGAGCTGCGCAGCAATCAAGATATATTCTGGGACGTGCTCGAGGCGCTCAGCCAGGTCACCAACGAGACCGAGCGGGACGCCCTGGCGCAGCAGCTCCTCGGCAAAGGCGCGAGAGAGCTCGCACCGCTGATCCAGAACCTCGACGAGGCGCAGCGGCTGTATAACGAGGCCCGAGAAGAGGGCTTTGTCATGAGCAAACAGGATCTGGAGCGGCTGGGTGCGGTGGATGACGCCCATAATAAACTGACACAGACGATCGAGAAAAATAAAAACATGATCGCCGTGCAGTGGGCCCCGGCCAATCAGGCCGCCTATGAGAGCCTGGCAAAGTTGACGGACGGCGCAGGGAAAGCGCTGATCGACTCCAAGCTGATCGAAAACGGCGCGAAGCTTGTGCAGACAGGACTGGGGCTGTTCGATGCGGTCATGGATCTGGTGGGCGCCGGTGCAAAATTAATCGACTCACTGCCGGCGTGGATCAACCCGATCACGCAGGTGAAAAACGCCATGTACGGCCTGTCCGTCGTGGCCGCCACGGTCGCCGATACAGTCAACCTGATCACGGGCATCGTGACCTTCGACTGGAACAAGGCGGGCACCGCCCTCGGGCTGAACATCGACCGGGGCCAGATGTCCAACCTTCAGCAGCTGAAATACAGCGGCTCGGAATACGTCAGATACAATGCCGGCGGCACAGACTTTTTCCAGGGCGGCGGCACCTGGGTCGGCGAGGCCGGGCCCGAGTACGTCCAGCTGCCGCGCGGCAGCCGGATCTACTCCAACGAACAGAGCCGCGCGCTGATGGCCGGCGGCGATACCGTCTATAATATCACCGTTCAGAACGTCGAGGAGCTCGACGAGATCATCGAATGGTATCAGAGCCGGCGGATCCGGGAAAGGATGGGATAAATGGCGACTGCATCAATAACCATCACCGCGACCAGCGCGGCGATGATAAATCAGCAGGAGTGGGACTACAATGACAACGGTGCAAAGATCTATCAGCTGCAGGTTGTAAATGATGTCTATGGCACGCGATATCTGCTGTTTAATTTCCCGGATTTCCCAAATTCGCTGCAATTCAACCGACTGCTGAGCTTGAGATATGCATTCAGGTTTGCAGATATCAAAGCAGATGCGCTTTTGTCGATCAGAACCAGACCGCGCGTGGATGCTGCGACAATAACATGGAGAACATTCCAGGATGATTCGAGCGGGTACTGGGTCGGAACATACTCCGCAGGAGAGAGCAATGCGTGGCAAATGGCAAGCCTGAGCCTGACTGACGAATATGGCGCCCAGCAGATTCTCAGAAATTTCGGAGCGCTTGTCATTAACGCGAATATGACTTTATATTCGGATGATGTGTTCCAGATCTATGGCGGCGCCGGAGGGAACTGGCCGACGCTGACAGTCGAGTATGATGACTCTTACCTGGTGCCGCTTGATGTGCAGTATGCCGACGGGCCTCGCGATTTTCGATATTTTGACAGGACAAAACCGTGCAAATTGTCGTGGACAGCTAAGCCGAAGGAGGGCGAATACTGCACCGGAGAGCTGACGCAGGAAAGCGCAGTTGTTCGCTGGCGCGTGGGCAACGATGGAGCATGGAATAATGTGCTGCCGGAAAATCCGACTGACAACAGCGTTACGATCCCGGCGAACACATTTCCGGTGTCAGACAATCTGCAATGGAAGGTCGACGTAACTGCAACAAATGGGCAAGTTTACAATTTTGGCATAATTTATGTGTTTGCGACGACAGACCGCGAAACCACGGCCACGCCGCTCACACCGGTCTCGTCCTATCGCAATCCGCGCGGGCCGATCACATTTTCCTGGACCACCAGCAATCCCACCGGCTCGACGCCGACGGGAGCCGATCTGCAGTACTACAACGGCACCGACTGGATCGACCTGGGCCATGTGGACGGATCGGCCAACACCTTAACGGTACCGGCCAACACATTTACGGTCGGCTCGGTGCAGTGGCGCGTGCGGGCCTATAACGCCGACGGCGTCGCCGGATCGTGGAGCAGCGGCGCAACATTTAGCACAACAGACAGTAACACCAGCGCGGCACCGGAATCGCCGAGCGGGACCGTCGAGGACGGCAGCGCGCCGATCATCTTCCGCTGGATAGCGAGTAACCCGTCTGGATCCACGCCAACCGGCGCTGACCTGCAGCGCTGGGTGACCAATGCCTGGGTGGATCTGGCCCACGTGGACGGCCAGGCCAAGACATACACAGCACCGGCCAACACATTCACAGCTGGGGCGAAAAACTGGCGCGTACGGGCCTATAACGCCGACGGCGTGGCCGGACCGTGGAGTGCCTACGCGACATTCACCGTCGTCGCGGCGCCGCTCGCGCCCACTGTGAGCGCCGACGCGGTCCCGTTTGCCACGATCCGCTGGCAGGTCGACGGACAGCAGGCCTGGCGCGCGACCGTAGACGGCAAGGCCTACGGCCCGTACTTCGGCACGGAGAAGAACTTCACCTTGCCGGACTATCTTGCCGACGGAGAGCACACCGTGACCGTCGAGGTCCAGGGACAGTACGGTTTATGGAGTGAGCCGGGATCCTATACATTTACCGTAACAAATCAGCCGGGCGATCAGATCTCGCTGCAGGGCGACTTCGGCGTCGACGCCGCGCTGAGCTGGGACCCTCCGAGCCCGACCAATGACTATCTGATTTATCGAGACGGCGTGCAGATCGGCCACACGACCGCGCGGACCTTTACCGATCGCGTCGTGCAGGGCGAGCACGAGTGGGTTGTGATCAACCGTCTGCCGGGCGGCTATTACAGACGATCGAACACCGTGCAGGGCGAGCTCAGCACCGACCAGCTCGCACTGGCGCTGCTCTCCGGCGGGGACTGGCTCGAGCTCGAAAAAACCGCGACGCCGTCACGCATGGAGGATTATGCGGCCACGCGGACGGTCGAAATTTTCAACCTGGCGGGCCAGGAGTACCCGGAGTTCGAGACAGCGCCCTATAAAACCATGCAGGCCAGCTTTGCAGTCGCCTGGAATCTATCCGAGCGGGCCCAGGCCGCCGCCTTTGAGGCGTTGATTGGGAAACCGATCATCTATAAGGCGCCGAGCGGCGAGACGCTGGTGGGCCTCCTGCAGGCATGGAGCAAACAGGTCGTGCACTTCTACCGCGCCTACTCGGCGACGGTGCGGCGGATCCACTGGAGGGACTACGTTGAGGACGATTGATTTTGAGTACCGTGTCCTGCGGAACAACGCCTTTTACGGTCTCCTGCAGGCCCCGGAAAAGGGCTCGCGCTCGCTGCGCATGGACGACGGCGCCGAGATCAAAACCTCCCTGTCCGGGACCTTCTCGCCGGTCGTCCTGGACGTGGACGGAAACAGGCTCGAGCCAGACTGGCTCGCCGATGAGATCGAGCCGGTCCTGATCATCGACGGCGCCGAGCATCCGCTGGGCACATTCATGCCGGCGACGGTCGACCCGGAGGAGGAAAACGGCGTCGCCTCGATCAGGATCGAGGCTTACGACCGGTGCTGGCGCGTCAAAGACACCTACACAGAGAGCCTGCTCTATTTTGCGGCGGGCACAAACTATCTCACAGCGATCAAGCAGCTGCTGACGGCCTGCGGCATCATCCTGGTCGTCGAGACCCGGACGGACAAGACCTTTGCCGAGGCCCGCGAGGACTGGGACATCGGCACCAGCTATCTCGAGATCGTCAACGGGCTGCTCGAGGAAATCAGCTATAATCCGCTGTGGTTTGACTCGCGGGGCGCCGCGATCCTCGAGCCGGCATCGGTGCCGACGGCCGCCAATATCGAGCACATCCTGTCCGACCAGCCGGACGATCTCGCGCACGGCGCGCTGCCGATCGTCCGCATGCTGCCGAAAATCGGCCGCTCCACGGATATCTACCAGGCCCCGAACGTCTTTGTCTGCGTGTGCAGCAATGCCGATAAAAACGCGCCGCTGGTCGCACGCGCGGAAAACAATAACCCGCAGAGCCCGCTGTCGATCATCCGGCGCGGCCGCCGCATCGTCAGCGTCGAGCGCGTAAACAATGTGGAAAACCTGGCCGCGCTGCAGGAGATCGTGAACCAGAAACGCAACGACAGCTTGATCGGCGCCGAGACGATCAGCGTCTCGACGGCGCTGCAGCCGGGATTCGGCGTGGCCGACGTGGTCGGCCTGCGCTATGGAGATCTCGACGCGATCTGCATAGAGCACGCCTGGACAATGGATCTCAAAGTCGGCGGCGTTATGGATCACGAGCTGGAGAGGGTGGTGGTCAACATTGGATAACGAGATGAGCGGGAGCGCCGCCTTATTCCTGGCGACGGTCTCGAGCGTCGCCTCGGACGGCGTACACTTTACGCTTGACGGCCAGACGGCGCCGACGCAGAAAGGCTATAAACGGCTGCAGACCGGCCAAACGCTCGCGGCCGGCGCCCGCGTCGTCGTCATGAAGCAGTCGGGCACCTATATCGTGCTCGGCGAATTCAAGTAGAGAGGAGAGGAGCAAGTGAAAATCATATTCCGGGCAAACGGCCGCTGCGCCTCGGCGGCCGTCGAGCCGAGCGGCCAGCCGGTCACCGCCGGCAGCCGCGGCATCGTGACCGAGTTTGAGCTGAGCGAGGACTATGCCGGGCTCGTCGTCTATGCGGTTTTCCGGTCGCAGACAGCGACGCGCGACGTGCTGCTGTCCGAGGATTTCGGCCCGGCCGTCGTGCCCTGGGAAGTGCTGGCGCGGCCCTCGCTGACCTTTGACGTCGGCGTCGTCGGCAAAAACGGCGACGGCGATATCGTCATCCCGACCATCTGGGCCACGGTCGGCCGCGTCGTGCCGGGCGCCGAGGCCTCGGGCATCGAGCCGGCAGATCCCTCTGCCGATATCGGCACCCAGATCGTAGAGCAGGCGCGCGAGTCTGCCCAGCAGGCCGAGGACGCCGCGATCCTATCGGAGAGCTGGGCGGCCGGCGGGACCGGCACACGACTGGGCGAGGATGAGGACAACGCGAAATACTACGCCAAGCTCGCCGAACAGCAGGCATCAGAGGGCGGCTGGATCCGCTTTTACATCGACGAACAGGGCTATCTGCACTATGTCAAAACGCCGAACACGGAGATCAGCTTTTATCTCCGCGGCGGCTATCTCTATGCGAGCATAGGAGGAAATGCAGGATGAATGCAAACGATTATTTGAGTCTCTATAAGAACCTGACCGCGAACGGCTACACCGGCACCATGGAGGAGCTGATGGAGCAGATGCAGGCCGATCAGGATCCGCGCGCCGTCGATCAGAACATCGGCATGGTCACGGCCTACGCCTACGCCGTCAGCAAGGGATTTGTCGGCACCGAGGATGAATTTGCCGAACTGATGGCCAACCTCGGCACGACTGCCCAGGAAATCAAAGCCGCAGTCGAAGCCTTTGTCAATATCACCGTGCCCGCTGCCGTGCAGCAGGTAACAACGACCGGCGAAACACAGGTCCAGAACGTGAACACCGCCGGTGCGGAGCAGCGGCAGAGAATCACAACCGAAGGCACGCAGCAGCGCCAGAGCGTAACAGAGGCCGGAACGCAGCAGCTCCAGGCCATTAACACCGCGGGAGAGGCTGTAATGACAGAGGCTGAGAGATCCGCCTCGGCTGCGGCCGAAAGTGCCACCGAGGCAGGTAATGCCAAAACCGACGCAGAGACCGCAAAAACGGAAGCCCAGAGAGCTGCCTCGGCTGCCGCCGTCAGTTCGACCGCAGCTGCGACAAGCGCCGCACTTGCGACAAGCGTCGTCAACCTGACGGACAAAGATGACGAAAATAAACTCTACGCCATGGCGTGGAGTGTGGAGAACGGCTTTCCTGTTCTCACGCTGACAGAAAGGACATAAGAAAATGAGCATCAAAAATGTATTTCCAAACGCTGAACAAGGCGAGCGCGTGGCCCGAGCGCTCGAAACCATCGCCGCAAACGGTGCATCAAGTCCGGAAGCTCTTGACGCAATCTTCAGGGCGATCCTAAACGGATCGAACACAACGCAGGTTTTTCGGACCTGGTACACACGCGCCCGCGCCGCGTCACCCGCCGATAACCGCTACACGCTGCTGTGCCGCTTTGCCGCTATGCTGCGCAACGCCTGGGGCGACAAGGTGTACACGCTCAAATACGTCGATCCGGCCACCAGCGGCGCGCCGGCCATGACGCCGGTCGGTGATCTGGCGCAGCTCAGCGCGGCGCAGCTGTGCACCGATTCGACGACGCCCGTGGCCGACTGGACCGACGAGGACCCGCTGGGCGGCTGGTACATCCGCGCAAATGCTTTGTCCCTTGCCGACGGCACGATGAACGTGCTGGCGATCGAGGGAGTAGACGACGCCTTTGACATCACCGGCGCCATGGCCCCCGTTTACACCTTCGCCCCGGCGCTCTGGCGGCGCAAGTGGACGGAAGGCGGTTACATCTACAAAAGCTGGAGCCTGACCAATCCCGGCGGCTATACCCCCTACGCCGGCGACGTGGCCCCGGACAACACCAAGCGCGACCTGACCTGGAGGCCGACGTTCCCCGGCGGCTACGACAGTCAGGGCCGCCTCGGCTCCGGCCGCGGACAGAAACCTTTTATCCGCCGTAGCGCCAACCAGGGCATCGCGTCCGCACGCACCGTCACGGCCTACGAGGGCCTTTGGAACGATGCCGACGCGATCTGGGCACTGGACATGTGGCAGCTGCGCCACTGGGACCTCGAGAACTCGGACATCTGCAACGGCTGCCAGAGTTACGATTTCCGCTACACCGCCGCTGTCACCGAGACCGGCGTCAAGCGCGTCCTGATCACGGCGGCCCAGGCGGCCAATTTGCAGGTCGGCTCTAACGTCAGCATTGGCACCAACGCGAGCGCGGACCGCGGCGCTGCGAGCAGCTACAGCCTCGGCGACTGCGTGCGCATCCTGAGTATGGAGACCGTAACGGTGGACAGCACCGAGTATGTAGCTGTCAACCTTGACCTGGATGCCGGTATTGACGTCACGGCCGGGACCACGCAGATCATCACGATGCCCTGGGACAGCGGCAACACCGAGCGCCTGCCCGGACACAAGGACGGCGCCTGCTACTCCCTCACCGCCGATCGAAACCCGCTGCGCATCATGGGCGTCGAGATGATGTCCGGCGCGTATGACATCGGCCTCGATCCGCTCTACAACGTCACCAACTTTGCCGACGGCCACGGCGACTACGCCGTGTTCGAGTGCCGCGACAGCGAGAACCTGTCCGGCAGCATCACGGCAGACTACGAGGACACCGGCATCGCCTATGCACAAATGCCGCAAGGCTGGCAGTACGTCAAGCGCTTTGCTGATACGGACAAGGCTGCTCTGTTCCCGGCTGAGATCGGCGGTTCGAGCACGACTTTCTTCAAGAGCGCCTTCTACGGCGCGGGCTCGGCCGGTGTCCGTTGCCCCTGGCGGTCTGGCAACCTGCGCAATGGCGCCAATGCTGGCCTGGCCTGCGGGGATGGCGGCAGTACCCCGTCGAACGCGTACTGGTATGGCCGCCCCCGGCTTTCTGGTTCGGGTAAAAAGCGGGGTGAATGGGCGGCGTAGCCGACCAGAGGGGCAAGACCCCTCAATAAAATCATGACAAAATCTGCATGGAGGATAGACAAATGCTGTATGTAAAAACACAGTCGAGCTGCGCACCGGCGCCGGTCACAATCGAAAATTTCCCTGACGGCAGGCGCGTTGTTAGAATGGCTGACCATGTGACCGAGCGCACCGACGACGACGGGACTGTCTACGAATACGACGAAGTCGTTTTCGACCTGCCCGAGGACCGAGAGGAAACGGTGCAGAGCGTCACGGCCAACTTTGCCGCCTGGTGGGCGTTCGGCCAGCAACCGGTCGAGGAAATCACACTGGAGCAGCGGGTGTCCGACATGGAAGAGCTGCTGCTTGGCATGACGGAGGGATAAGCATGTCTACAAAATTTTTTCTGATCCGAACCCAGTATCGTCTGCACCGTATCACAGCAGCGGACGTGTGGGGCTACGCCGACAGCGGCACGATCACAGCGGCCGAAGCCGTTCTGATCTGCGGCCCGCGGCCTGAGCTGGGCAAGTAATCATTAAGGGATTTGCGGCGCGAAACTGCGCGCCTTCTACGGCACGAACTCGGCCGGTGTCCGTTGCCCCTGGCGGTATGGCAACCTGAACAATGGCGCCAATGCTGGCCTGGCCTGCGAGAATGGCAACAATACCCCGTCGAACGCGAACTGGAATGGCCGCCCCCGGCTTTCTGTTCGCTCCTTTGAGCGAAGGGAGAACGAGTCTCCTGATACTGCGTCGCAAATTCCGCTATCAGAAAATCGCACAATACCGACACCGCCAAAAGGGCCGCCGGCAATGGTCCGGCGCCCGAAGTAGGGGCTCCAGGCCGTGGGCCTGGGGCGCGGTTGGTAGTAGAGCGGCTGGCCCTGCTTCAAGGGACCGTCTAACCGAAGACCGCTGCATGCAAAGAAAGAACGCTTTCCCTGAAAGAGGGATGAAACATGAAGCAGAGATATCAAGAGTACAGCCGCGAGCTGGCGTGGAGAGCGGCAGACTCATTTCTGGACGGCAAATGGAAGCGAAACGACGTCCTGCGCTATCTGGAGGAGTTCGCCGGCATCCCGAGGCGGAAGATCTTCGAATCGGAGCTCACGTCGGATGTAAACGTCAAGCTCGAGGCGGCGGACAATGTCGCCTGCATTATCGATGACATGGTGGAAGACATCCTCAACGGCAGAGAACCGGACTATATTGACCCGGTGACGACATCCATGAGGGCGGACGGCATGACGGGAAAGGTGCGAAACATCGCCAACCTGTGCATCCCACACCAGCTGCTCGGCCATCTCGCGGCGCTGGCCCTTGAACCTCTGTTTCACGCAAAGATTTTACCAACTCAACACGCGAGCATTCCGGGCCATGGCCAGACAAAGCTCAAAGACCAGGCAGCCCGGTATCTGCGCTCCGGTGCCCTGGATATCTCATTCGTTGAGAAGACCGACGCGACACAGGCCTATGCATCCACGAAATACTCTGCCGTGGTGAAGATCCTGAGAAAGGAGATCCCGCGGGCGGTATGGATCATCAAAGTCGTTGAATACCTCGGGAATCTCGCGCCTGGCGGCTGCCTGATTATAGGCGGCTATCTGGACGCCTGGCTGTTCAATCTCGTCATGAGCTACGGTTTGAGATTTGCGCTCCGGCAGGGCCAGACGAGGCGCGACAGGTTCAAGCCCTACGTCGCGAGGATCGAAGCCTACATGGACGATTGCGGCTTTATGGGCCGGACCAGAACCGGCGTCCGTAAGGCCGTCTCCGCCTTTGCAAAATGGATGGACGCCACTTATGGCATCCGAATACGGACGACCACCGGCATCATCCGTATCCTGACTGTAGAGGAGGAGAAGCATCGGAGAGCGATGGAGAGGCCCTCGCAGCGTGGCTGCCCATATCTGGATATGGGAGGCTACCGCGTTAGCCGGACACATATCACCATGCGGCCGCGGGTGGTCAAGCGCGTGATCCGTGCACTGACACGGGCCTGGCGGGAGATCTGCGAGACTGGAACCATCCAGCGGCAGCGCGTATGCTCAGTGATTTCACGCTACGGCAGCATCAAAGGCAGCTGCAGCCAACGGTTCAAAGAGAAGTACCACGTCGATCAGATCATTCGGATAGCAAGGGCGATCTCGAGCTACTGGGGCCGGGAACGGTCCAGGAAGAGACGGGCGTGGCTGGAGAGGGCTATAAAGCGGTGTGAAGCGTTTGAGCGTAAAATGACGGAAAGGAGCTGATCATGACCAACCTATATCAGACTGTCGAGGAATTGACGGAAATCGTCGAGCGGCAGGCGGCCATTATCCAACGGCAGGCCGCCGCCCTCGCGCAGCTTGGCGCGGCTGTCGACGAGGATGAGCGCGCCGGATCCGGACTGTTGGAGGAGGATGATTAGATTAAATGAGTGTAATAGAAAACGCTGTGCAATGGGCTGTCAGCATCGCGGACGACAACCGGCACGGCTATTCACAGGCCAACCGCTGGGGGCCGGACTATGACTGCTCCTCGCTGGTGATATCAGCCTGGCAGCAGGCCGGCGTGCCGGTGCGCGACGCGGGGGCGACGTATACCGGCAACATGAAGGCGGCCTTCCTCGCCTGCGGCTTTGCCGACGTGACCGCCACTGTCAACCTGGTAACCGGCGAGGGCATTCAGCGCGGCGACGTGTTACTTAATGAGCGCAACCACACCGCGATGTGCATCGGCGGCGGCCGCATCGTGCACGCACGCAGCAGCGAGGGGAACTCTATCCAGGGCGACCAGTCCGGGAACGAGATCCGCGTGCAGCCGTATTACGTCTATTCGAGCGGCTGGGACTGTGTGCTGAGGTACACGGGCGAGGACGCACCGGCTGCGCAGGAACCTGACCAGCTGGCCGACGGCACGATCTACGCGACAGTCTGCCTGTTACCGGAGCTGCGGCAAGGCGACCGCGGCTATTATGTGTGCCTGCTGCAGGATCTGCTGAGGTTTAAGGGGTTCCCGCCGGAAAACAGCAAAAAGAAAGACGGAAAATTTGACGGAGAATTCGGGAACGAAACGAAGAAGGCGCTCAACCGTTTTAAAAGGAAAATCGGTCTCCCGGCAGATGGCATCTGCGATCCGCAGACGTTTGCGGAGCTGATCAACAAAAATTAGGAGGTAAAAAATCATGAATGAACCATCGAAGGCACAGGAAATCAAGACATTGCTCGCGGCGATCGTCGCATTCGGGACCGCGCTGTGGGGCTGGGTCGGCTGGGCAATTTTTCTGCTGATCGTGACGATCACGCTCGATTACGTCACCGGCACCGCCGCGGCCAAGGCGGCAGGGGAGTGGACAAGCAAGCTCGCCCGCGAGGGCTTATGGCATAAGCTCGGCGAGATCGTCGCGCTGCTGGTCGCGATCCTCTGCGACATCGCGATCGCGGTCATCCTGCACACCGAGGCCGCCGCCATTTTTGACGGACACATCCCATACGGTAACTACATAACGCTCATTGTGACGACCTGGTATTTCTTTACCGAGGTCGGGTCGGTATTGGAAAATATTAAAAAATTGGGTGCACCTATCCCGGATTGGCTGATCAGCGGCGCGCGGGTCCTCAAAGGCCGAGCCGAAGAGGCCGCCCCGATCGTCAAAACCGGCGAACCTACCAGTGCAGACAAAACCAAATAAAACACATACAAAAATCACAGCCACGGCAAACCGCCGTGGCTGTTGTATATTATTTATTGTTTTCTATACATTTATGTTGACTTTATATAAACTCTATGATATAATGAACTTGCAAGAGATAATATAGAAACCGAAAGGAGACACAGTAATGAAAAACATTTGCACTATAAACGGAGCCGAGGGCGAAAGGCTCACGATCATGTACGATCAGGAAGAGAAAGAGCTTGTCGCGTCTAATGGCGATGTTTTGGACACCCCGAAAATCGCTAACTATGACATGGCGGTTGATATGTGCTACTTGCTCTACTTCCGCGACGGCGCGGGAGTGTGGGAAGCTGAATGGTGCGAGGACAGAGAGGTGGAGGAATGAAGAAAAGATAACGTTTGGAGCTGCTTCTGCGGTTTGATGAGCAGCAGTTGATGTCGGTTATCAAC
>ONNS01000094.1 GCA_900319275.1 uncultured Eubacteriales bacterium | reverse complement strand
AGGGAATATATAATGCGAGAAAACAAACAGGCAATAATTTGGACGACAATTTTATCCATTCTTGCACTACCATTTTCAATAATACTTCATTGCCGTAGGATGGAGTACGGCTCAAACATATTAGCTGGAATTTTTGCAAGTGGTATTTTGGCCTTATTAATTGCTATTATTAACTATCGTGTTGCCAGAAGAAAGACCCTTGAAAAATTGTATTCTTATGCGCTAAAAGCTGCTTCAAACTATAATTTGTTTGAAAATGAAGGTGATTTGGAACGGTCTATTGATTCGGTATTGGAGATGAACCGTTTTGATTATTTGGAATTGGATAATGCTTATGGAGATATGGATTTTGTTTTTCATAAGAAGGCTACGATTCATTATATATACAAAAACATTTATGAACCTACTATGATTGCAAGGAAGAAGATTGCGGAAGTAAGCTGGCATTTCAAGGAGTATCGAAAAGCAACCTCAGGAAATAAAACAGTTATGAGAGATATGATTCAGGAAATCTCCGAGATTATTGTTTCAAGAACGGAGAAAAAGGTCTCCCCGGAGTCTGGAGTTGCAATGGTGGTAACATCAACTTATAACAAGCTGTCACACGACATGAAATCAGAATTGACCAGCCGTTACTATAAAATAATGTATCCTTTCCACAAGGAGGCCTCAACCCATGCCGATTAAATACATACCTTTCATCCCGGAGCCGGTCGAAGGACAGGCGGTGCTGGGAAACTTCAACCGGATCTTGAAATACAAGGGCACGAATGATGTTTCCATGGTCTTGCAGCGCGGCATGCCGCTGTATGAGATGGAGAAGCAGGAGACCGTGGGCGACAACACCGACGGGAATATGGTCATTCGGGGAGAATGCGTCTCCGCCTGTGCCTATCTCAAAGAACAGGGCATCCAGGTCGATCTGGTCTATATCGACCCGCCCTTTGCCAGCGGGGCCGACTATGCCAAGCAGGTCTATATCCGCCGCAATCCCAAAGTGGCCGCGGCCATCGCCCAGGCAGAGCAGGAGCTGGACATTGACGAGCTCAAAGCCTTTGAGGAAAAGATGTACGGTGACGTCTGGGACAAGGAGAAATATCTCAACTGGATGTATGAAAACCTTATGGCGATCAAGAGCGTCATGAGTGAAACGGCAACAATCTTTGTCCATTTGGACTATCATATTATTCATTATGTAAAAATCCTAATGGATGAGGTTTTTGGAGAAGATAATTTAATTAACGAAATAATTTGGCGAAGAAAGCAATCTGTTTCTTGGGCTACAAAGCAGTTTGGAATAACAAATGACACCATCCTATGGTATGCAAATGATGCCGATGAATACGCATTTAATCAAGAATACTCACTAAATGACGAGAACACGCAGAAATACATAGCCGAGAGGTTTGTTTTCGACGACAATGATGGCCGCGGAAAGTATATGAAATCACCGCTTGTAAACTCATTGTATCGACCAAATCTAAAATATGAGTTTCATGGAATTCAACCTCCGCCCAATGGATGGTTATATAAGCAAGAGCATCTTGAAAGATGGTTTCAAAATGGAGAATTAGTGATGCCCTCTGACCCCAGCAAACGCATTTCAAGGAAAATATATTTATCAACTTATCAAGGGCAGCCAATTCAGAATATTTGGCTTGATATCCCCATAGCGAATCCTATGTCCAAAGAACGACTTGATGTTGACTACGCCACCCAAAAACCCGAAGCCCTCCTTGAACGCATTATCAAGGCCTCTTCCAATAAAGGCATGCTTGTCGCTGATTTCTTCGGCGGCAGCGGCGTGACCGCGGCAGTCTCCTCCAAGCTGGGGCGGCGCTTCATCCACTGTGACATTGGCGTCAACTCCATCCAGACCACCCGCGACCGCTTGAAAGCTGACGGCGCGGCCTTCGATGTGCTGGAGATCAAGGACGGCGTACAGCTTTTCCGCAATCCGGTGCAGACCATGGACAAGATCAAAACCCTCATCCCCGGCTTGAAGAACGAGGATTCGCTGGACTCCTTCTGGGCTGGTGCGATCTCTGACAGCAAGCTCGGCATGATCCCGGTCTATGTGCCGAACCTGATGGATTCCTCTTCCAAGCTGCTGGATGAGGTCACCATGAACCGTATTATCCATCAGGCCATCCCGGAGCTGAACAGCAATGTGAAAAAGGTCATCGTCTATTATATCGACATTACCGGCGAGGACGAGATTCAACGATTTATCAAAGAAGACGACAGCACCGCGGTTGAAATCGAACTGCGCGATCTGAAAGCAGTGCTTGATGATGTGATCATTGGGGATTATGCCGAGTTCCATGCCGAAGAAGCACAGGATGACCTGTTTGGCGGCTGGCGTGTCACCGTGGACAAATTCCTGAGTGACCGGGTTATGACTAAAGTCCACGAGTACAATGAAAAAGCCCTGCTCAACGCCGGCAAGAAGGGCTTTAAGCCCCTTGAAATCAGCGATGAGGGTTTGGAACTGATCGAGTACCTGAGCCTCGACTGCACTTCCGCCACGGGAGAATGGCACTCCGACAGCGAGATCAAGATCGACAAGCTGGGCTATGTCATCCTAAACGGTGTTAAATCCAAAGACTTCTGGGACGGAACCATTACCAGCGAGAAAAAGCCCCTGCGCCTCAAAATCCGCAACATATGCGGAGATGAAACCGAGTGGGTGATCGAGTGAGTTTTATCTATGCAGAGAAAACTATACAAAAGAATGGCGATCAGGAATATCCGTCCCTTCGTATAATGGGAGACACAAAGTTCACGCCGGTTTTAGACGCACCCAATATCAAAAACTGGGGGAAGAGAACCTTTGATAAACTATCCAGATATGGCATTATAAAAAGTATGATAGTGGCTCCCAAATGTTGCGTTTCTTTCGCAGGAAATGATATTTCCTATGCACATGATCTCCTAAAGTTCATTTATACTGAGAAACATTTTTCTGAAGAGCAACTAACATCAAAAGCATTTGAGTTGCATTCTTCGGCTCCTCAAAACGCGATCGAGTTCCTCATCTGCTGTATTGACGATAATGAACAGGAAAACATCTGCTGTATCAAGGATGGACAGGTAACGCCTCACTGCCCACAAGCTTGGATTGGTTCAAAAGACGCGCATACAGCTCTTCAATCGCAGCGAAATTTTAATATATCGAAAGCGGAACAGACTTATTCCCTTTCTCAATTTCAGGCGGCAATCGAGAGTTGCGGTGATGATTCCGTCGGCGGATATATAACAAATATTCGATATGACTATCATGAAAAGACGTTTGTATATTCAGAGCGGTTGGAATCTCACACCGGACGCGATCAGATAGTCCAGCCAGGTGAATGCATAAGATTATATGATAACGCTGCAAATGGAGGATATTTGGTGTATTATTACGAGAGTCCTTCTGTATTCGCTTTGTCTATCGACCAGGGAGATTTTTCTATAGTTTATTCCAATGGTACAAAATATGCCGAACCTGACAGCCTTAATGATCACACAAAGTATTTCATGATACCTGTTCTTATGCGCACTAGCACATGGGAGCCACTTGCTGAAATCGTCTCGATTGAAAACTAAATTCTGTTTTATGAAGAGTACTTGGAGAACAGAATGTTGTAGAATGAACAGGTATATCTTCCCATGCAGTTCGGAAAAGGCTTCTCGGTTGCTAATCTGAATAATATTCGTCAGCTTTATCTTGTGTATTCCAACGATCAAATTGGGGAAACAGTGTTTAGCCAATCTGCAAATAGATGAAAGGGGAGTAGTTCATGTCTTCGCTTCGCTCCTTTGTCCGGCGGGAGCCGGTACTGGTGATCGCAGCCCTGGCCGCGGTGCTGAGCTGCTGCTTTGTACCCCCGGACAGGGGATATATCTCCTACTTCGACTGGAGGACGCTGGCGCTCTTGTACTGCCTGATGACGATCGTGAACGGTCTGCGCCAGGCGGGACTGTTTGCGCACCTCGCCCATTCCCTGTGCGCGCGCTCCGTCAGTCTGCGCCGCATCGGCGTGCTGCTGGTGCTGCTGTGCTTTTTCAGCTCGATGCTGATCACGAACGACGTCGCTCTGCTGACCTTTGTCCCCTTCGCCGTGGTGGTGATGGGAATGGCCCACCATCAAAAAGAACTGCTCTATGTGGTGGTGCTCCAGACGGTCGCCGCCAATCTCGGCAGCATGCTGACTCCGGTGGGCAACCCGCAGAATCTGTATCTCTACTCCTTTTACGAGCTGTCCCTCGGGGACTTCCTGAAGGTCACGTTTCCGGTGTGGGGGCTCGCGCTGCTGCTGTTGCTGCTCGCCGGCCTTGTCCTCCGCCCGGAGCCGCTGGAGCTGTTCCTCGGCGAGGCGCCGGGCATGGACCAGCGTGCGGTCGCGGTGCATCTGGCGCTGTTTGCCGTCTGCCTGCTGGTGGTGCTGCGCCTGCTGGCCTGGTACTGGATGCTCGCGATCCTGGCGGCGGTGCTGCTGGCCGTTGACCGTAAGCTGCTGCTGAAGGCGGACTTCATGCTGCTGCTGACCTTTGTGGCCTTTTTCGTCTTTTCGGGCAATCTGGCAAGGATCCCGGCCCTGGCGCAGGCCATCCGGGCGCTGATGGCCGGGCGCGAATATCAGCTCTCGCTGCTCGCCAGCCAGGTGATCAGCAACGTCCCGGCGGCGCTGCTGCTCTCGGGCTTTACCGAGCACGCGCGCGCGCTGCTGCTCGGGGTGAACATCGGCGGCCTCGGAACGCCGATCGCCAGCTTGGCGAGTCTTATCAGTCTGAAGCTCTATACCCACGCCGAGCACGCCGACGTCGGCCGCTTCCTGCTGGTGTTCAGCCTGATGAACCTGCTGTTTTTGCTGCTGCTCTCGGCTTTTGCCACAGTCTTCGTGATGTAAAAGGATTGAAAACGCTGTCGGTATCTGCTATGATGACGCGTGATACAAATGAAAAACTGCGTGTCCGCGCGGTGGCGGCGGACAGGAGGGAGACTATCCATGTATGATATCATCATCATCGGCGGCGGGATCGCCGGAGTCCTCGTCATCGAAAAAAACGCCTTCGGCGGACAGATCACCTGGTCGCCGCGGGTCGAAAATTTCCCGGGCTTCGTGTCGGTCACAGGCGTGGAGCTCGGCGATCATCTGCTGGAGCAGGCCATGGCGCAGGGCGCCGAGGTCGAGCTCGACGAGGTCACGGCTGTGACGGTCGAGGACGGCGTCAAGAAGGTGGAATGTCTCTCCGGCACGGTGTTCGAAGCCCCGGCGCTGATCGTGGCGGTCGGTGCGCGGCCGCGGCCGCTCGGCGTTGCGCGCGAGAAGGAGCTTGTCGGCAGCGGCGTCGGCTACTGCGCGGTCTGTGACGGCGCGTTCTTCGAGGGAAAGCCGGTCGCGGTCTGCGGCGGCGGCAACAGCGCCCTGCAGGACGCCCTGCTGCTGAGCGAGAAGAGCAGCCGCGTCACGCTGATCCACCGACGCGAGAGCTTTCGCGGTGAGCAGAAGCTCGTCGAGGCCCTGCAGGCGAAGGACAACGTCGAGTTTTGTATGAACGCCCGGGTCTCCGAGCTGCTCGGCGAGGAGGAGCTCACGGGCCTGGTACTCGAGCAAAACGGCGAGCGCGTTGAGCTGCCCGTGGAGGGGCTGTTTGTCGCGGTCGGTCATCAGAGCGACAACGCGGCGTTTGCCTCGCTGCTGGAGCTCGACGAGGGCGGCTACGCAGCGAGCGGCGAGGACTGTCTGACGAAAACGCCCGGCGTCTTTGTGGCAGGGGACTGCCGCCGCAAGGCTGTCCGCCAGCTCACCACGGCCGCCGCGGACGGCGCCGTCGCCGCCCTGGCCGCCTGCCGTTATTTAGGCTGAGACGGACACAACCAAGATTTTTTGTTGACTGGGACAGGAAAAAAGGGTAAAATATCTTTTACGGAGTTTTGACGGAATGGAGGGCGCGAATATGCCGCAAGGACAGGAAAAGCTCTCCCATTCCTGCATCATCTCGGCGGCCTCGATGGACGAGGCCGTGCGCCGCGCGCAGGAGCTCGCAAGAGCGGCCGTCTGCTCCGGCACCGGGCCGAAGCCATGCGGGCAGTGCCGCGACTGCCGGAAGGCCGCGGCGGGCGTTCACCCCGACGTGATCACGGTCAGCCGCCCGGAGGACAGCCAGGGCCGTCCCCGGCGCGAAATCACCGTCGACCAGATCCGCGCCTTATCCGCCGATGCGCTGCTGCTGCCGAACGAGGCTGAGAATAAGGTCTATATCATCCGCGATGCGGACAAGATGAACCTCGCGGCGCAGAACGCCGCTTTGAAGCTGCTCGAAGAGCCGCCGCGCAGCGTGCGCTTCTTCCTGTGCGTCACCAACGCCGAGCTGTTGCTGCCGACCGTGCGCTCGCGATGCACGGAGCTGTATGACAGCTGCGGCGAGACCGCGGAGGACGAGGAGAGCGCGAAGCGGGCCGACAGCTTTTTAAAAACGGTCGCCGAGGGGGACCGCGGGGCCCTGCTGCGCTGGTGCTGCGACAACGAGGGGATCGATAACCGTACAGCGCTCGCCTTTAACGATGCCGTCGCCGCTCAATTGACCGATATGCTCGCCGGCACAAAGCCCGATCGGGGACTTGAGCGGGGACAGCTGCTGGAGCTTGGCCGCCTGAACCGGCAATGTGCCGATTACCTGCGCGTCAACACCGGCGTCAAACATGTTTTCGGGCTGCTGGCGGTGGATGCGCCGCTCGGCATGAAGGATAACAAGTAAACGAATGGGGCGCCTGTACGCGCCTCCTGAACAGAGGATACAACATTGAGCGATGTAATCAGCATAAAATTCAAGAACCGGGGGAAGAGCTATTATTTCGATCCCCGCGGGCTGCGCTTTGAAAGCGGTGAGAAGGTCGTGGTCGAGACCTCCAAGGGCCTGGAGCTGGCCGACGTCAGCCAGGGCAATCACGAGGTGGACGACAGCGCCCTGGTGCAGCCGCTGCGCCCCGTGGCCCGCAAAGCCACGGCCGACGATCTGCGCGTTGCCGAGATCAACAAACGCCGCGAGGGCGAGGCCTTTGCGATCTGCCGCGAAAAGATCGCCGAGCATAAGCTTGAAATGAAGCTGGTCGACGTGGAGTGCAGCTTCGAGGGCAACAAAATTACCTTTTTCTTCACGGCGGACGGCCGTGTGGACTTCCGTGATCTCGTGCGCGATCTCGCGGGCATCTTCCGCAACCGCATCGAGCTGCGGCAGATCGGCGTGCGCGACGAGGCCAAGATGGCCGGCGGCATCGCGATCTGCGGCCGGCCCTACTGCTGCGGCCAGTTCCTGGACGACTTTCAGCCGGTTTCGACCAAAATGGCAAAGGTCCAGTCGCTGAGCCTGAATCCGACCAAGATCTCCGGCAGCTGCGGGCGACTGATGTGCTGCCTGCGCTACGAGCAGGACGCCTATGAGGACCTGACAAAGAAGGTGCCCAAGCAGGGCGCTTTCGTCGAGACCAAGGACGGCTTTGGCACGGCCGTGCAGGTAAACCTGTTGCGCCAGAGCGTGAAGGTGCGGCTCGACGGCGATAACGACGATACGCTGCATGTCTACAAG
Organism: uncultured Eubacteriales bacterium; assembly: GCA_900319275.1. GTDB lineage: Bacteria > Bacillota > Clostridia > Oscillospirales > Oscillospiraceae > Limivicinus. The sequence goes on along the minus strand of ONNS01000094.1, from coordinate 5,291 downwards.
GCCAACGAACTGTGCACCGTTCCGGGCGGACGCCCGCGAGACGGCAGCGAGCCGCCCCATGTGCTGCACTATGTGCCCGAGCCCGAAGAGGAAGAGACCGAGGACGAGTGGCAGGTGTCGGCGGTGCTCGCGAGCGACACCTTTGTCCCGAACGCCGAGCCCGAGGAAGCACCGGCGGCTCAGGAGGGCGAGGAGCATCGCCGCAGCCGCCGTAGCCGCCGCGGCCGGGGCAATAAGCCGAAGGCCGAGAATCCGGCGGAGGCCGCGGAAAAGGCCGAGGACAAGCCGCGGGAAAAGCGCGCTGCCGAGCCCAAAGAGGACGCGGACGCCGGGAAAGGCCGCCGCCAGGGCGGGAGAAGCCGCCACGGCAAGGTCACGGTCAAGCCCGTAAAGCTCGAACCCGGCCAGACAAAGCTGGCGCAGGAGGGGAAAGCTGCCAAAGCAGCCGAGCCGAAGGCCGACAAGGCCGCCGAGGGCGACAAAAAACCGACCCGGCCCCACCGCCGCCGCAGACCGAGAGGCCCAAAGCCCGGCGGCCCGTCGCAGGAATAAAACCCAAAATGAAAAACGCAGCGATTTACCGTCTGATGGCGGCGAATCGCTGCGCTTTTGCATGATGATATGATGTTCAGGAGAAAAGATACGCCGTATATTGTGCGCACTCCGTGAGGCGCGGGCTGTTGACCGCGATCCCCAGATAGACAGGCTCGTCAAAGCCGGCGTTTTCAAACAGCGGCAGGCTGTTGAGCGCGATCGCGTTTTCCACCGTTTCCGTGACTACCTCGTGGCTCTCGGCCTCGCCGAGCTCCCACTCGATCGCGTTGTCCGAGAGAATGACGTCGTTGGCCGTGATATACGGCGCAATCCGCTCGCGCAGTGACGCGTCGACACCGTCGGGCAGGTCTGTGAGCGCCAGCAGATAGCCGCTGCCGGAGAGCAGATCGTAGGCCTCGCGGTTCATCAGCATGACGTCCAGCTTTTTCGCGTTGACAGCACCCATCACTTTGATATGGGAGGCATAGGCGTACTGGTGGTTGACCGTGTCTGAATCGTCCGAGAGGTACAAACCGCGGTAGAGCGAGACCTCCTGCCGCCGCGGATCGGCGCCGACAGCGCGCAGAAAACCGCTGGTCAGACTGTCATCCAGATCTTCTCCCACCTCGACATTGGCGAGAGCCAGATACAGCAGCGGCTCTTTTTTCGTCAGCTGCCGCTGAACGACAGAGCCCAGGATTATCAGCGCGATGATCCCCAGCAGGATCGGCCATTTATAATAGGTATAAATATGATCCAGCTTCTCTGGCAGACTCATCGTCTGAAAAGCCGCCCGATGGGCGGCTTTTTCCTTTTCCGACAGCTTCATGGCGCAGCTTCCTCTTCTGCTTCCTCTTTCTCCGGCGCGGCAACGCAGGAGAGCAGGATGCCGTTTAACAGCCAGGCGCTGATCAGCGCACACAGGCCCTCGCCGAAGATGATCAGCGGCGTGAACCACGCGACGACAACAAAAAACATCGCAAAGTGGACGGCGAAGACGAGGATTGTGGCGAACAGATAGTGCGTGCCGAGCAGAAAGGCGTTTTTCAGCATCGCAGTGTTGGTATTGGAGAAACAGGCCAGCAGCGGGAACACGTATTCCAGCACGATCACATAGATGACCGCGGTCGCGATCACAATGGCCAGGATCAGTGTCCACATGACGGACAGGGCGCCGTCGGAGCTCTGCCGGAGATGATAGAGAATATAGCCGTCGCCGGCAAGGAACACACCAGCGGCCAGCAGGATCAGCCATAACACCGTGGCCTGCTTGAAATTCTCCCGGAACGAACGGAAGAAGGTGGCGGCAACATGGCTGTCTTCGTCGCGGACAATTTTCAGACAGCTGTAGTACAGCGCTGTGGTCGAGGCCCCGATCGTGATGATCGGAAGCGAGCAGATCAGCCACAGCAGATTCAGATAACAGGCATAACTGAGCTTCAGCAGCAGCTGGCTGAACTTGCTCTCGTAAGAAAAGATTTTCATATCAGTGATTCGTTGACTCCCGTTCGATCAGATCTGTTTGTGTGTGTACGACGCGATAGTTGAGCGTCGGCTCCTTCATGCGGCTCATCAGCAGATGCACGGCCTCAGTGGCCATGACCTGCGTGTGGATATGAATGGTGCTGAGCGTGGGGCGGCTGCGCCGCGATTCGGTGGAATCGTCGAAGCCGAGGATCCGCACGTCCTCCGGGACGGTTTTGCCGAGAGAGTAGAGCGCGCGGATCGCGTCGCCCGCCACAAAGTCGTTGGCGCAGATGAAGAGATCCGGCAGCTCGTCGAGTGCGTAGAGCTGCTCAAAAATCTCGTCGGTATGGTTGTGCCGAATACAGTATTTCTCTTCCGCGGTCCCGCCGGCGAGCTGCATCGTGAAGAAATAGGCGAGATAGCGCTCGTAGAAGGACTGGCAGTGGTCGGGGTTGCCGATAAAGCCGATGCGCCTCTCCCCGCGCTGCAGCGCGTCGCGGATAAAGCGCGAGATCTCGGTGGAGTTGTCCATATACAGCTGATCGGCGGGGAGGGAATAGCCGTCGCGCCGGGCCGGACCGTCGACAAACAATACGGGAAACCCAAGACCGCAGACCATCTCGTCGTAGGCGCGGTTGAACATCTCGATGCAGATGATGGCCTTGACCTGCGAGGGACGGAAGGTGATCGGCAGCGTTCCGTCGCGCAGGTTCGCCTCGGTGACACGGTGGGTGTTGAGCGTGTAGCCCAGCCGCGAGATCTCCCGCTGGAATGTATCCAGCATCAGCGCGCCAAAGTGGGGCTTCGAGAGAAAGACTGTGGTGAACAGCGCAATTTCACCCTGAAATGCCGACGCGTCGGCTGACTCGTCCGCGGCGGGCAGGGAAGAGGCGGCGGCGCGAACGTAAGAAAACTGTTTATAGCCCATCTCCACCGCTTTTTGCAGGATTTTTTCTCTGGTGGCGTCGGCAAGTCCCCCGGAATTGTTGATCGCCTTGGAGACTGTATTGCGGGAAATGCCCAATGCGTCCGCGATATCCTGCACGGTGACTTTGTTGTGCATAGGAACACATCCGTTCTAAAATTTTATATGAATAGTGTACCATAGATAAAAAGCGGATGTCAAATAAAACACTTCCGTTAAATTGTGCAAATGTAAAAATTTACTTTTGTGCAGCTTGCCTGTTTTCACACGAAGTTTTTGATCAATCCGCCAAATGTTACGTGATTGTGAAATATGTATTGACAATAAATGAAGCAAAATGCTAATATGAACTTGAAAAAACCGCATTATAGTGCAAATGCACAATTACGAAATGCGGCGTTTACACCAAATGAGAGAAGAGGAGGAATTTTATGAGCAAGGCACCGGCAAATGCTGTCGCTGTGAAGGGCGGCGGCAGCAAAATGCACAATACGCTGGTCTATATCCGCCAGCATTGGCAGCTGTATGTGCTGTTCATGCTGCCTGCGTTCGCGCTGACCATCATCTTCCGCTATGTCCCGATGGGCGGTGTTCTGATCGCCTTCATGGACTACAACCCCTTCCGCGGCATTCTCGGCAGTGAATGGGTCGGCTTCGAGCACTTCCAGCGCTTCCTGTCGTCTCCGGACTTCATGCGCTACCTGATGAACACCCTGAAGCTGAGCGTGTATGGCCTGCTCTGGGGCTTCCCGGCTCCGATCCTGCTGGCCTTCCTGCTCAACCGCATCCTTTCCAAGAGCATCAAGCAGAAGATCCAGCTGGTGCTGTACATGCCGAACTTCATCTCCGTCATCGTGCTCTGCGGTATTGTCCGCATCCTGCTCTCCCCGACGGGTATGATCAACTCCCTGCTCGGCACCAACACGAACTTCATGACCATGCCCCAGGCCTTCCGTACGATCTACATCGCCTCGGGCATCTGGCAGGGCGCAGGCTGGGCCTCCATCATCTACACGGCGGCGCTCTCCAACGCCAGCAAGGAGCTGAAGGAAGCTGCTGTTATCGACGGCGCCAACATCATCCAGCAGATCAAGGCCGTTGAATGGCCCGCCATCAAGGACACGGTTCTGATCCAGTTCATCATGTCCGTCGGCAACATCATGTCCGTCGGCTTTGAAAAGGCCTACGCCCTGCAGACCGACATGAACATGAGCACTTCCGAAATCATCTCCACCTACGTGTACAAGAAGGGCCTTCTGGACGGCGACTACGGCTTCTCCACGGCTGTCGGCCTGTTCAACACCGTCATCAACGTCATTCTTCTGGTGTCTATGAACGCGCTCGTCAAGAAGATGAACGACGGCAAGGGCATCTGAGAGAGGGGGAAGAGCAATGAACAAAACCAAAAAGAAGAGCGAGTTCCAGAAGCTTCCTGCCGGCGACAAGGTCATTCTGACCATTGCTTATATCATTCTCGGATTGTTCCTGGTTGCCATCGTTCTCCCTGTCATCTACATCATCCTCGCCTCCTTCATTGATCCGATCACGCTGCAGAACAGCGGCCTGACCTTTGATTTCTCCAAGTGGACGCTGACGGCCTATGAGCGTGTTCTTTCCAACCAGCAGATCTGGGTCGGCTTTAAAAACGCCCTGATCTACTCGCTGCTGTTCACCGTGATCTCTGTTTCGGTGACGCTGCTGGCGGCCTACCCCATGTCCCGCGCGGACTTCAAGGGCAAAGGCTTCTTCAACACGATCTACGTCATCACGATGTTCTTTGGCGGCGGCCTGATCCCGACCTACCTGTTGATCTCCAACCTCGGCATGCTCGATACGATCTGGGCCATCCTGATCCCCGGTGCCTTCAGCGTATGGAATATGATCATTGCACGCACCTACTACATGGGCATCCCCAAGGATCTGCAGGAGGCCGCTGAAATCGACGGCGCCACCGAGATGGTCTACTTCTTCAGGATCCTGCTGCCTGTCTGCACGCCCATCATCGCCACAATCGCCATGTGGCAGTTCGTCGGTATGTGGAACAGCTATTTCGACGCGATGATCTACCTCAACAGCGCTTCAAAGCAGCCGCTGCAGTTGGTGCTGCGCGCCATCCTGATTCAGAGCCAGCCCGAGGCCGGCATGGTGTCCGACATGCAGTCCACCGCCCAGCGTGCCCAGATGGCCGAGCTTTTGAAGTACGCCACGATTATCATCTCGTCCCTGCCGCTGATGATCATGTATCCCTTCTTCCAGAAATACTTTGACAACGGCATCATGGCCGGTGCCGTCAAGGGCTGATATCAACGAAAACCCGCTTTTCCGGGCTGTTTGTACCTGTGCTTTAGCGGATTTTTCCGCTGAA
>ONNS01000131.1 GCA_900319275.1 uncultured Eubacteriales bacterium | reverse complement strand
GCTGAACAACGGTTACCTCACGATTAATGCTGAGAAGAACCTGGATCAGAACAAGGAAAAGCACGGCAAGCTGATTCGGCAGGAGCGTTATTCGGGCTCGATGCAGCGCAGCTTCTATGTGGGAGAAGAAATCACGGAGGAGGACGTTAAGGCATCGTTCCAGCACGGCGTGTTGAAGCTGTTGATTCCGAAGAAGGAAAAGAAAGCCCTACCCGAGAAAAAGACGATCGCGATCGAATAATCGCGAAACAGGCAAATGAACAGCCGAGGGAATTCCCCCGGCTGTTTTTTTTAGATCAAGGGTGCTATTTGATGCCCTTCAGCAAAAAATAGAGAATGGCAAACGGTAAAGCAAGAAGAACGGATAACGGCTTTTCAGCCCGTCGAACATTCGATTACGCAAGTCTGAAAAGTACATAAAAACACCTCGGATTTCTCCGAGGTGTTTGAAGTTCTGTTTGATTAGTACAGCTTCGCGCCGGCCGGAATGTGCGGGTCAACCATCAAAAGGTTCAGCCGTTCCTCGCCGTCCTTCTTGTGGACAGCGGAAAGCAGCATACCGCAGGATTCGAGACCCATCATCGCTCTGGGCGGGAGGTTCGTGATCGCAACGAGCGTCTTGCCAATGAGCTGTTCCGGCTCGTAATAGGCGTGAATGCCCGATAAAATCGTGCGTTCTGTGCCGGTACCGTCATCCAAAGTGAACTTTAAGAGCTTCTTGGATTTCGGAACGGCTTCGCAGGCAAGCACCTTGACCGCGCGGAAATCGGACTTGGAGAAGGTCTCGAAATCGACGAAATCCTTGAACAGCGGTTCAATCTCGACACCGGTGAAGTCGATCGGTTCGGGCGTGGCGGACGCTTCGACGGCGGGGGCAGCGGCTTCTGCGACAGCTTCCGAAATGTCGTTTTTGTCCTGCTTGGCTTCGCCCGGCTTCTTGTCTTTCGGCTTCATTGTCGGGAAAGTATTTACAAATCGGACATTACTCGCCATAACTCGCTATATCCCGCATTTTCAGGCATTTTATCAAAGGGGCAAAAGCCGTAAATCACCATAAATCGCCATATCTTTTGTAAAATTGGTGTACGATTTGGTGTACTGGTGTAAATGCCGATTTGTCAAAACCTATTATAGTCATGGTGTAATCCCTCCGTATGAAAATTGAAGTGGTTTCATCAGGAAAATCCCGATTTGTCACATCAAAGCCTGCTGTATCGAAGCTTTATCCGCTTTTACGCATCGCTTTAGAATTCGAAATCTGAACGGACACTGTCACGGCAGCTTTTCTATATCTGCCTGGTGGCCCAGCACCATCAGGTGATCCCTGGCGTTGAACCGATAGCTGGAGGGCGGCATCATGGAGATGACACCGTCGTTGACAGTTGCCAGAATGTTCACTCTATAGATCTGATATATGCTGGCCTCCTTGAACGTTTTGTTCACCCACGATCCGGGCGTGGCTATTTCGTAGACGCCGTAGCCGTCCGTCATGGGGATGCAGTTGAAGATCGAATCGTTGGCTTCGCTTATAGCCAGGCTCTGGGCTGCTTCGCGTTCGGGATAGATCACATGATCCGCGCCGATGATGCTGAGGAACTTTGCCTGCGAATCGTCATCGGCTTTGCAATGGATCTTTTTGGCGTGCAGCTTTTCCAGCAGATAGACGATCTCAAGGCTGGTCTGAAAATGGCCGCCCACGCACACGAAACAGGCGTCGAATGACGCGACGTCGAAGGACTCGAGCACTTCTTCCCGGCTGCAATCGCCTATTTTGGCGCTGATGCCCAGCTCCAGCAGGTCCCCCAGGGCGTCCTCATTGATATCCGCTATCATGAGCTCGCAGGGCTGCTTGCTGAGCTCCCGAGCCAGCAGATGTCCAAAATCACCGGCGCCGATCAAAAGAAACGATTTCATACGATCCTCCTTATCCAATCATGATGTCCGCCGTCGGATCTGTTACCGGCGGCCGTTTGTGCTTTTCCATCAGCGCGACGGCAAAAGAAACGCTGCCCACGCGGCCGATGAACATGAGCAGGATGATCACGCAGGCCGAGACCGGGTGGAGACTCCCGGTTATGCCGGCGGTCATGCCCACAGTACTGACGGCAGAGACTGTCTCAAACAGGGCGTCTATCGCTTCCAGGGGCTGCAGGGCGCAGAGAACGATTGCGGCGGTGACGGCCAGGCTCAGGTTAAGGAAGAAAATGTGCGTCGCCTTTTTCACCGTGCCGTCCGCAATGCTGCGGCCGAACACGCTGGGCCTTCTGCCGCCGCGAACGCTGGATATGCAGGACAGCAGCAGCACCGCCATGGTGGTCGTCTTTACGCCGCCGGCGGTGGACCCCGGAGAGCCGCCCACGAACATGAGGAAAATTGTCAGCAGTTTCGAAGCGCTGCCCATGCCGCTGACCGACACGGAATTGAACCCCGCCGTTCGGGCGGTCGCGGAGGCGAACAGGGATTCGATCAGCCGGTCGCCCGCGGTTTGACCCTGCCCCGTGAAGCGTTTCTCGAACAGGAAGAACAGACCTGCTCCGCCAAACAGCAGGATGGCATTTGCGACCAGCACCAACCGGGTATGGGCGCTGTATCTCCCTACGTGCCTCCGGTTCCGCTTAAGGTCGTCCCAGACCACGTAGCCAAGGCCGCCCACGGTGATGAGAAGGATGCAGGTCATGTTCACCAGCCAGTCCGTGGCAAAATAGGTGAGCGAGCCGTCGCCGGGCAGGGCGCCCATCAGATCAAAGCCCGCGTTGCAGAACGCCGATACCGAATGGAACAGGCTGAACCATGCGCCTCGGCCCGGGCCCAACAAAGGCACAAAGCGCAGGGACAGCAATGCGGCGCCGCTCAGCTCTATGATGGCGGTATACAGGATTATATCCCGTGCGAACTCGGTGATCCCCTTGACCCTCGAAAGATTGATGCTCTCGACCATCGTCTCCCGCTGCCAGAGGCCCATGCGCCTGTTCAGCAAATGGAAGAACATGGTGGCGATCGTCATGAATCCGAGGCCCCCGATTTGTATGAGCAGGAGCAGTATCACCTGGCCGAAAAGGGACCATTCCGAAGTGCTGCGTCGGACAAGACCGGTGACACACGAGGCCGAGGTGGCCGTAAACAGCGCGGTGAGCAGGCTTGGAGAGCGTCCATCCGCGGAGGAACAGGGTAGCATCAGCAGCGCCGTGCCTATGGCGATCATCAGCGCAAAGCCAAGCACTATGACCTACGAATTTGTGTCCTTTGATCCCCATTGGTTAGATGTCCTTGCGCTGATACTTCATATACAGTATACACGCTCGATGCAATAATAGCAACTTGTCCGTTTCGATCATCGCCCTTTATGTCCTTCTCAGAAATCAAACCATCCCACGTGACGGTATATCACGTTACGTTTCTTTTTCACCGTAAAGTACTTGTTAATCACGTCATTCTTACCTCGGAGCTTTTTTCTTTTCGACTAGCAGTAGGCTTTATCACAGGCAAAAAATATGGCAAAAAATGTCACAATAGCTTCACGAGATTTATTAGCACTCTCACTTGACGAGTGCTAAAAAGCGTGCTATAACATAATCGAACAGAGGAACAGAGAGGAACGAAAGGGTAATAGGCCCTAGGTTCCAATCCCTCCTTCCCCTTGCTCAAAACGGCAGATTTGAGTAAAGGAGTGATTAGTATGTTGCCGAGTATTTGGAATGAAAACCTGTGGGATGAGTGGTTCGGGTT
>ONNS01000038.1 GCA_900319275.1 uncultured Eubacteriales bacterium | reverse complement strand
GCTGGAAAACCGCCGGAAGCAAAACGCCAAAAATCACATTCCGGAGCTAAAGGACGACGCTTTTGCCATCAGCCGGATCGACGTCATGGGCTTCCCGGTACTGAAGCTGATCCATAAGCAGCCTGCGGAGCATGCCAATCTGTTCCTGATCGGCGGCGGGATGATCAGTGCGCCGAGACCCGGTTCTATCAGAAAGGCCCTGCGCTTTGCCAAAGAGACGGGGCTGGATCTCTTTGTGCCGTACTACCCGCTCTGCACGGACTATCCCATCACCAAGGCCTATGAGATGATCCACGAGACCTATCGCGTGATGCTGCACCAGTATGCGGCTGACCGGATCTCCGTCCTCGGCACCTCCTCTGGCGGGAATCTGGCACTGGGGATGGTGCCGTATATCAATGACAGGCATGACGACACCCCGATGCCGTCGTATATCATGGCGATTTCTCCCGGTACCTGTGTGGACGGCGAGGAGGAGTGGCAACGGATGCTGGAGCTGGACGAGAAAGATGTGGCCATCCCCGCCCAATACATGAAAACGGCGTTGGAGGTCATGCGCCACGGAGATGACAGCGTGCCCGATTACATGCTCTGGCTGCAGCGGGCGGACTTTAGCGGCTGCCCGCCGGTCACGCTCATTTACGGAACCGATGAGACGCTTTACGCCTGCGCCCCGGCCATCGAGGCGGCGCTGCAGAAAAGCGGCGCTTCCTGCGAGTTGATCCTCGGCGAAGGCCTGTTCCACTGTTATCCGGTCTTCCCCATCGTGCAAGAGGGCAAGGATGGCTGGCGGCAGATGGTCGAGCGGATGATTCGATGGAGGGACGAGACATGAAAAGACAGGTTTTCCGGGTAGAGACCGACGGCTTTATCGGCGCATGGTATCCCTGCGCCGCGGAGAGCAACCGCGGGATCATCGCCATGCTGGGAGACAGCGCGGAGGACTATATGGCTTCATGCGGAGCCAAATGGCTGAACCGACAAGGGATCCATGTACTGGCCATGTCCCCGGAGAAAAAGGATTACGGGCACCACAATATCCCGCTGGAGCGCTTCGGCCTGGCCATCGCCTTTCTGAAAGCACAGGGCTGTGAAAAGCTGGGCGTGGTGGGCGCCTCCACCACCGGGATGATGGCGCTGCTGGCGGCGTCTTATTATCCGGAACTCACGCTCACCGTTGCCATTTCGCCTCCCGACTTTGTCATGGAGGGCTTTTATCAGGACGGCAGGGACGGCATGCACGAGCGCCCCGGAGACAACGAATCCACCGTCACCTGGCAGGGCAAGCCTCTGCCCTATCTGCCCTATGCCTATCGGCACCCGGAATACTGGCAGCGGATCGTCGCTGATTCGAAAGCCGGAGGGGACAAAATCGCCTCCCGGAAGATGTTTGACGAGTCGGAGCGCCGCCATCCCATTCAGGAGGAGGAGCGGATCAAGGTCGAAAAGATCCGCGGAAAGCTCATCTTCATCGGCGCGGAGGACGACGTGCTGTGGGATACCTGCCGGTATATCCGCCGGATGGAGGAGCGGCTGGAGCGGCTTCCTCATGACAGTGTTTATGAAAGCTGGCTCTATGAGCACGGCACACACTTTGCCTTTCCAGAATCCCTGCTCAAGAGCATCCTGCCGGTGGGCTCCGGGCTGCTGGTATCGTTCATGTTCAAAGCCGGGAAGGAGCATCCGAAAGGGTGCAGAGAGACGCGGCTCGATATTGACCGGCGCCTGAAAAAGGCGCTGGCGGAATGGTGAATGACAGGAGGATACCAAAATGGCGCTTCTCAGAAAATTCTTCAATCAGACCCGAAAGCCGGAGGGTTTTCTCGGCAGACTGATGCTCAGCGGTATGAACAGCGGACACGCAAAACTGGCGGACTGGGGCTTTGCCCACCTGCCCGCGCTTTCCGTGTCTGCGGCGGTGGATCTGGGCTGCGGCGGCGGCCGCAATGCGGGCGAACTGCTCAAAAAGTACCCGGCGGCACACGTGACCGCCATCGACTACTCCCCTCTGTGTGTGGAAAAGGCAAAGGCATACAACCGGGACATGATCGCAGCGGGGCGCTGCAAGGTGCGGCAGGGAGACGTTTCAGACCTGCAGCTTCCTGAATCGGCCTTTGACTTGGCCACAGCCTTTGAGACCGTCTACTTCTGGCCCGGATTGGAAAAATGCTTTGGGCAGGCGGCAAAGGTGCTGAAGCCCGGCGGGACTTTCCTGATCTGCAACGAGTCCGACGGGACCGATCCCACGAGCGCAAGATTTGAAAAGATTATCGACGGCATGAAGAACTACACGCCGCAGGAAATCGAAGCCGCTCTGAAGACCGCGGGCTTCTCCCAGGTGGAGATCGACCATCATCCCACGAAGCCCTGGATCGCGGTGCTGGCGAGAAAGTAAGGGCGAGAGATGAAGCTGAGCGCGAAAGAATTCGACGCCATGCAAATGGGCTGGCGGAAATGGTACATCGAAAAGGTAGAGCTGAAGACCTTTGAAAAGTTCGGCCTTGAGCTCCGCGGCGCGGATATTTTGGAGGTAGGCTGCGGGAACGGCTATGCGGCTTCCTTAATCACAGCCCAAGGCGTCAACAGTTATACGGGTTTGGACATCATGCCGGAGCAGCTGGAGATCGCGCGAAAGCGAAATCTTCCCAACGCGTGTTTCGTGTTGGGAAGCGCGGACGATCTGAGCGCGTTCCCGGATAAGAGCTTCGACGCGATCCTGGACTTCTGCATCCTCCATCATGTGGAGGGCTGGCGGACTTTCTTTGACGAGAGCCGTCGGGTGCTGAAGGACGGAGGGAGCATCTATGTGGCCGATCTCTCCAAAACCTGTATCCACATCGTCGATGCGCTGCTGCACTGGGATCATGCGGAGGAGGCGCTCTTTACGCTCAAGGCGTTCGAGGAAGAGGCGAATAAACGCGGCTTTGAAACCGTGCACAAAGCAAACGATCTGGGACTGGAAGGCTATTTTCGGTTTCAGAAGAAGGAGAACTGAGCATGGCAAGAAAAGATTCGGATAACCAAAAAAAGTCCATGAGCGCTATGTTCCGCGGGCGGGCGATCTTCAAGCCTCTGAACACCGGGCGCATCGACGAGCATGTGGCCTGTGTACGCGAATGGGTGGCAAATATTTTCTTTTACACGAAGAACGGCGTCACCATCATGATCGACGCGGGCTACAACTATGCCCGCCTGCAGGAAAAAATGCAGTGGCTGGACATCGATCCCGCCTCGATCGGGCACATCCTGATCACGCACCAGGACACCGACCACGTGGGCGCCCTGGAAGAGGACAGCGAGCTGCTGTTTCAAAACGCGACAGTTTACATCGGTGAGATCGAAAACCGCTATCTGACCGGCGAGACGCGGCGGAAGGTCATTCATGGCCTGTATAAGCTGCCGATGGTCAGGATGGGCAACCGAAAGGTGCTGCTGCGTGACGGCGAGGTTTTCCACATCGGAGACATCAAGGTCGAGTGCATCCTCGTTCCCGGCCACACCTGGGGCCATATGGTCTACCTGATCGACGACGAATATCTCTTTACCGGGGACACGATCTGGTTCGGCGCCGACGGCGGCTACAGCTTCATCAGCACCCTGGCGGAGGACAACAGGCTGGCCGTTCGCTCCCTGGAAAGACTGGAGCGGAACATCCGCGCGCGAAAGGGCCGCATCGCGGTGATCACCGGGCACACCGGCTGGACGGACGATCTGGACTTCGCCTTTGCCCACAGGGCAGAGATTTGCAAGCCCTTCACCAAGCGATATTCCGACCCGGAGGCCCCTTACGACGGCTACGAGGAGGCAGAGGACACAGAGGAATGGGCGCGGACCGTGCCGCTATCCAAAAAGAAAGGAGCGGGAGCGTAAACATGACACGAAAAGAGCAGATCCAAAACGCCTACCGGCTGACGGGAGGAAACGCTTCCTTTTACGACGGCATGATGACCTATTCCACGCTGCCAGGTAAAGCGATCTGCCGGATCGTGTGGAACATGGACGGGGAGAAGAACCTCCGCTATCTCGAGCATGCCCTCGCCGGCGTGCCGGAGGATTTTTCCGGAAAGCTGCTGGAGGTGCCGGTGGGAACCGGTGTGCTGACCATGCCGGTCTATCGGGACCTGCCTGAGGCGGAGATCACCTGCCTGGACTATTCCCCCGATATGATGGCGGCGGCGCAGGAGCGCGCAAAAAAGGCCGGGATCGGAAATGTGCGCTTTGTGCAGGGAGACGTGGGCGCGCTGCCCTTCCCCGATGAGAGCTTTGACATCGTGCTCTCCCTCAACGGCTTTCACGCCTTCCCGGACAAGGAGGCAGCGTACCGGGAGACCTTCCGTGTGCTGAAACCCGGCGGCACCTTCTGCGGCTGCTTTTATATCCTGGGCGGCTGCAAACGGACCGACTGGTTCATTCGGCATCTCTACCAGCCCAAGGGCTTTTTTACCCCGCCCTACGAGACGGAGACGAGCCTGCGTCAGCGGCTTTCTGAGCTGTACTGTTCGGTCAACGTGACCAGCGTGGAAGGCATCGGCTGCTTTCGCTGCGTCAAATAAGCGCTATGCGGATTTCTATCCGGCGCGGTTAGAGGTGAGACCATGATCAATGTTTTGCTTTGCGTTTTTTTGGCGGCGGTCGTCATCCTCTGTGTTTCCTCTGTCCTCTGGCACCGCCGGCAGGGGGAACTCTGCGACTGCCCGGGGGACTGCGAAAACTGTAAAATCCAGTGCCAGTCCAACGTGAAGTATTACGGCACGGCGGCGCAGACGATGCCCGTCATGACACCCCTTGCGAAGAAACGGATTCGGGCGGAGAGCCGTCTGTCACAAGTGCTTACGAAAGTACGCGGGGTTTTGGACTTAATTTGTTATTGGCTTTTTAACGTCTGCGCCATTGCGACGCTGACCCGGGGCCTGATCCTGAGCCTCGGGAGATTGTTTGGATGAATCGAAAGGAGAAAATCGATGAAAAAACCTGACTATAAGAACTGGGTGCCCAAAAGCATGGTGATCGGTCTTGGCGCGGCGACGGCCGCTTCCGCGAGCCTGTCTGTACTTTTTGGCTCGACAGAATCAATCCTGAAAGGCAGGCCGCGGCAGATCGCTGCAGCCGCTTTTGGCGCAGCAACGCCGGTGCTGCTGTTTTACACGGGCTGGATGGGCGCCCTGCACAGATCTTTTGACTACAACGGAAAGCGCAAGCTGGCCAAGACCATCATCGACGGGACGGCGGAGTATCTGACGCTTCCCGACGGCGGCACGGGGCTGGACGTGGGCTGCGGCAGCGGCGCGCTGACCATTGCCTGCGCCAAGCGAAACCCCAGGGCGCAGATGGTCGGCTGTGATATTTGGAGCGGCGCGTACAAAGCGGTTTTCACAAAGAAGCGCTGCGAGGAAAACGCCGCTGCGGAAGGCGTTGCCAATGTGCGCTTTACCGAGGGCAACGCTGTCCGTCTCCCCTTCCCCGATGAGAGCTTTGACGCCGTGACCAGCAACTACGTGTACCACAACATCGCCGGGCAGAATAAGCAGGCACTGCTGCTGGAGACGCTGCGCGTACTGAAAAAAGGCGGCAGCTTCGCCATCCACGACCTGATGAGCCGCGCCCGCTACTACGGCGACATGGAAGCCTTTGTGCGGAAGCTCAAGGCCGAGGGCTATGAGGACGTGCGCCTGATCGATACCACGGACGGCCGCTTTATGGGCCGGAAGGAAGCAGCCCTGCTGGGCCTTGGCGGCTCCACGCTGCTGGTGGGCAGGAAGTAAGAGGCAATGAAATATCATATTGAAAAGAATTCGATCCAGGAGACCTTGATCATCCCGCTCTTCGGGCGGCTCATCTGCTCCGAGCATTACCCGGAGCTGTTCTCCGACCCGTCGGCAGCGCGCATCTGCGCCATGCTGGACTACGACTTCTCCGAAAAGCGGAAACTCATGGAGTCCCAGGCGGGGCTCTTCGGCGCGCTGGAGGTGGCCCAGCGGCAGTACGACCTCATGTGGGAGGTGCGCGATTACCTCAAGGCCCACCCCAAAGCAGCGGTGGTCAACCTTGGCTGCGGGCTGGACGACACCTTCTCCCAGGTGGATAACGGCGAGTGCCGGGGCTGCAACCTGGACATGCCGGATGTGATATCCGTTCGAAACGAGCTGCTGCCCGCGGGCGAGCGGGAAGAAAACATCGGCTGCGACCTGAACGACCACCGCTGGATGGACAGGATCGATGCCTCCCACGGCGCGGTGTTCTTCGCCTCCGGGGTGTTCTACTACTTTGAGACAGAGGCAGTCAAGGCGCTGTTTCGGGCGATGGCCGCGCGCTTTCCCGGCGCGGTGCTGGCCTTTGACTGCTGCAACCGGCGCGGGGCCAAGATGATGACCAAAACCTGGCTCAAGGGGGCCGGGATCCGGGACGTGAACGCGCTCTTCTCCCTGGATGACCCGAGCACCCTGAAGGGCTGGAGCAAGGACTTCGCCGCCGTTTCGACGAAAAGCTATATGCGCGGCTACCGGGACATCTACCCCAAGGTAAACGCCTTTCACAAGCTGATGATCCGCTTCTGCGACAGCCTGGTCAAGATGGTGATCGTAAAGATCGTGTTTGGAGAGGAAAAAGCATGAAGTACATGGGAATGCCTCTGGGCATGTGGCTGCTGTATCGGAAGTCTTTCCGGGAGCATCTGGTTTCCGTGCTGGGGTGTACGGAACAGGAGGCAAGGGAGATCACCGAAAAGGCGAAGCCCAAATACCGGGAGATCATCGAAAAGCTCCCGGAATTCGAAAAGGGCGACCGCTTCGAAATGAATATCGTGAACTGCGCTATGCTCTGCGCCTTTTTGCTGAGCATGGAGGAGCGGCCGAACGTGGAGAAGCTGACCGCGTTTTACGCCCGCGCCATGATGACCGCGCCCACCCGGTGGTTCTGCCGGATGAGCGGGAAGCGCAAATTCACGGACGCGGATCTTCAGGGCATGCGGGATACCGCCGCGCTGCGCGCCGCCGACCGCAACCCCTATTCCTGGAACATGGACTATCTGCCCTATCCGGACGGCAGCGGCTACGAGGCCCGCTTCACCAAATGCGGCATCTGCACGCTCATGAAGGAGCTGGGACTTTTTGAACTGACCCCCGCCATGTGCCATCTGGACTACACCATGAGCGAGGCGGGCGGCGCATCGGAATTTGTCCGGGAATACACGCTCGCCTCCGGCGGGCCGTACTGCGACTGCGGATATAAGAAAAAGTAAAAAAACCCGGCGAAAGCCGGGCAAACATAGGAGGATAAAGATATGACTACTACCGGAAAGATCGCACTGTTTGTAGGCGGCACGCTGTTTGGCTCCGCCGGCCTGAAAATCCTTGGCAGCAGGGATGCCCGCAAGGTCTATACCCAGGCCACCGCCGCCGTGCTGCGCTGCAAGGATCAGGTGATGCGGGACGTGGAGGCCGTACAGGAGGGCTGCTCGGACATTCTGGCCGACGCCAAGGCCATCAACGAGGCGAGAGCCGCCGAGGATGCCAAGTACATCGAAGACGCTGCGAAAGCATGAGATTTCAGATTCTGCACGAAAGCCGGGGGCGCGTCCGTCTGCGGGCCATGCAGCGCACCATGAGCATGCGTGATGCCGACCTGCTGGAGGCCTGGATCCTGGCCCTGCCCGGCGTCGACCAGGTGACGGTGCACGAGCGCATCTGCGGCGTGACCATTCTCTTTACCGGGGAACAGGACATGCTGTACAGCGCCCTGTCCCGCTTTTCCTATGAGGAAGCCGGAGAAGAGGTGCACGTACTCAGCCCCCACAGCCGCGAGATCAACCGGGCGTACAAGGAAAAGCTGGTTTTTCAGGTGCTGCGGCACTATGGGAAAAAGCTGTTTCTGCCCGCGCCTGTCCGGGCGGTCATCAACACCGTCAGCGCCCTGCCCCGCCTCTGGCTTGCCGCGAAGACGCTTCTGCGGGGCAAGCTGACCGTGGAGGTGCTGGATGGCGTGGCCATCGGCGCCTCGCTCCTGACCGGGGACTTCTCCACCGCGGGCTCCGTGCGCTTTCTGCTCTCCCTGGGGGAAACGCTGGACGACTGGACCCGCAAGAAATCCGTGGACGATCTGGCCAGGAGCATGTCCCTGCAGGTGGACAAGGTCTGGCAGCTGACAGATGACGGAACGCAGGTACTCGTCCCGCTCTCTCAGATACAGACCGGCGATCGAATCGTAGTCCACACCGGCCATGTTCTGCCGCTGGACGGCATTCTGGAGCAGGGGGACGTGATGCTCAATCAGGCATCTCTCACGGGGGAATCCGTCCCCGTGGCAAAGCATCCCGGCGCCGCCGTCTACGCGGGCAGCGTGGTGGAGGAGGGCAGCTGCGTCCTGCACGTGACCCACGCCGCGGGCGAAAACCGCTATGACCGTATCGTACGCATGATCGAGGAATCCGAGCGCCTGAAATCCGGCACCGAGGACCGGGCCTACCGTCTGGCGGACAAACTGGTGCCCTGGTGCCTGGGCGGAAGCGCCCTGACCTGGCTGCTGACCGGCAACACCACACGGGCCGTCTCGGTGCTGATGGTGGACTTCTCCTGCGCGCTGAAGCTCTCCATGCCCCTGAGCGTCCTGTCCGCCATGCGGGAGGCGGGCCGCCACAAGATCACCGTCAAGGGCGGCAAGTACATGGAGCTTTTGAGCAAAGCGGACACCGTGATCTTTGACAAGGCCGCCTGCCTGGAGGAGCACTTCCCCCACTCTGTGGCAAACGCCGTGGTGCGCGCCGCCCGGGAGCGGGGGCTGGACCACCGGGAGATGCACAGCGAGGTGGAATACGTGGTGGCCCACGGCATCGCCTCCCGCATCGGCAACGAGCGGGCCGTCATCGGCAGCCGCCATTTTGTCTTCGAGGACGAGGGCGTTTCCATCCTGCCGGAGGATCAGCCCCGGTTTGATGCCCTGGAACCGGACTGCTCCTGGCTGTATCTGGCTATCGGCGGGCGGCTCTCCGCAGCCATCGGCATCCATGATCCGCTGCGCCCGGAGGCGAAGGAGATCGTGAGCCTTCTCCACGAGGCCGGGATCCAAAAGGTCGTCATGCTCACCGGGGACAACCGCGGCACCGCGGCCGCCATTGCGGAGAAGCTGAACATTGACGCCTGGCGCGCCGAGGTGCTGCCGGAGGACAAGGCGGCCTTTATCCGCGCCGAACTGGAGGCGGGACGCAAGGTCGTCATGATCGGCGACGGCATCAACGACGCGCCCGCCCTGTCGCTCGCGGACGTGGGCGTGGCCATCGGCAGCGGGGCCAGCATTGCCCGGGAGGTGGCGGATATCACCATCGCGGCGGAGGATCTGCGGGAACTGGTGCTGCTGCGAACACTATCCCAAAAACTGATGGGACGCATCGACCGGAATTACCGCTTTGTTATGGGCTTCAACGGCGCCCTGATCGTCCTTGGAGCCGTCGGCGTCCTGGGGCCTGCCACCTCGGCCCTGCTGCACGATGGTTCGACCCTGCTTCTGAGCATGGACTGCATGACGCCGCTGATTTAATTGCGAAACTCGTTTCGCAATTAAGGACTCGCGCTCATCGCAGCGGCTTTAGGCCGCTTTGGTCGGCGCGAGGCCTCGCTAAGCTCGGCTCTGGGTTTTTTTGAGGCGGCAAAGCTGCCTCAAAAACGATTCTGATTCCCTTCGGGATGAAAAAACTAAGTTTGTTTGCAACTCTTGTAATCGTCTCGGAGAAATACAAAGGAGCTTTCTTATGAAATACGGAATCCTGGGCGGCTTTATCAAGCTTGCCTTTGCCAAAACAGCCTTTGCTTATATGGAAGAAGCGATCCCGGGACTGGATATGGTCTCCTACAAAAAGCGGGTGCTGCGGGAGTACCGGGCCATCGTGGAGCGGACGCCCGGCATCGGCAGCATGAAGGACAACATGTTCGTGCTGACCATGTACTGCGGGGCCTTTGCGATCGCACTCTACAAAGAGGCGGACGGAAAGCTGGACGAGGAGAAGCTGAAAGGGCTGGTCCGCGCGCTGGCCTACTGCCCCCTGATGGTGAAGGCCAAGCAGGGCAAGAGCGCCTTTACGGAAAAAGAGATCGCAAACCGCACCCGGCAGGCCCAATGGTCGCGGGACCACATCGACGAATACCCGATGAACTGGTTTTACTACTTTAAAACCGTGCCGGGAAAGGAAGAATATTACATCACCCACAAACAGTGCGGCATCTGCAAACTTACGAAGCAGGAGCACTGCGAGGGCCTTACGAGGCATCTGTGCATGATGGACTACTACACCTTTGAGATGCAGGGCGCCGTGCTGGACCGGACAAAGACCCTGGGCTGGGGCGACGACGAGTGCAACTTCCATCTGATGAGCCGGGAAAGAGCCGAGGAGCTGGGCTTCATGCCGGGCCCGGACGCGAAATAGGCGCATGATCTGCGCACCGGAGCGATCACGGTCACCGCGAGGCCGACGCCGGAGATGGCGGGGAACACAGCAAGAGGTTCTGACGGGAAGCGGCAAAGAGAGAGACATGCGTGAAAACCTTCGACTGGAGGCGGGAATATGAGCAGAGGAAAAGCGGAGAGCTGGTTGAAGATCGGCCTGTTCGGCGCTTTGCTGACACTGTTCGGTGATTGTATGATCGGCGCGGCGAAGTTTCCGGACGGAGCGAAAATGATCGAGGGCTATTTTGCCATTGCGCTGGACATGCCCGCCTGGAGGCCGATTCTGGGTGGCTTGATCGGCTTTGTGGGGATCTGCTTGGAATTCCCCGCTCTCATGACGATCTGTCCCTTGATCCGGGAGCATATGCCCCGCGGCGGCAGTTTCTACAAGTTCTCGATGTACGTTTATCTCGCTCTCGGCGGAGGAGCGGTGCATCTGCCCTGCGGCGTGTTACTGTGGATATACAAAGCCGTCGCGGAGGCTTCCGGGGCAGAAGTCGGCCGTGACATTGCGACACGATATCTGCTGTGTTTTCTGCTGCCTGCCGCGGTCGTGTTCGGCGTGTTTTTTATCGGAGCGAGCGTAGTGCAGTTTATTGCCTTTGCAAAGGGCCGCACGCCGTTTCCCAAATGGTACTGCGTGTTCAATCTGCTGATCGGAAAGGCAGTGTTCAACGCGGTGCGCCGTCTCGGCAACACGGCGCTGTATAATGGGATCGGAACATCCAATATGAGCCTCGGCGCGATCATCATGTTTACAGCGCTGCTGCTCAGTTGGAAGAAGTACGTGGGCGACAGGGATTATGAAAGATGATCGTACAGAAAAGCTCTCTTTTCCCGGCTTCCAAAAGCGGATCCGGCTGCTGAAGCGGGAGGAGGCGTGGCAGCCCGTGAGAATCCTGATTTTCGGCGCCGGTGTGATCGGTTGCCTGTACGGCGCGCTGCTTGCGGAGGCCGGATACGACGTATCGATTTATGCGCGAGGGCGGCGGCTGGAAAGCCTGACACAGGATGGACTGATTGTGAAGCGCAAAGGAGAGATCCGAAGAGTACCCATTCAAGTGCTTTCAGCGATTGAACCGGAAGGCCGCTATGATCTTGTCTTTTTGACCGTCCGGGAAAACCAGCTGCATTCGGCGTTGGAAGAGCTTCGGCAAAACGTCAGCCCAACGATCGTCACCATGGTCAATTCGCTGGAGACCTATGACCAATGGGAGGCGATCTGCGGAGAGGGGCGGATCATCCCCGCCTTCCCTGGCGCGGGCGGCG
Source organism: uncultured Eubacteriales bacterium (assembly GCA_900319275.1). Lineage (GTDB taxonomy): Bacteria > Bacillota > Clostridia > Oscillospirales > Oscillospiraceae > Limivicinus. The sequence goes on along the minus strand of ONNS01000038.1, from coordinate 24,914 downwards.
GCTTTGACGGGAATGTGCTGGACGCGGCCCTGACGCCGCGGCTTATCCAGCCGACGACCTTCGGGAAAACAGATGGAAGAGAAAGAGAGCTCGCCCGTGTTCTCAGCCGGGCGAAGATTCCATATCAGATCGTGCCGGACATGCACGCCTGGCAGCTCTGCCATCTGGCGATGGTCGTGCCGATCGCCGACGCGTATTATGAGGCGGCAGACCCCGAGAACGCTGGACGAGACGCAGCGCTCATGAGAAAAACCGCAAAGCAGATCCGGGATAACCTCAGCGCGATCGCGGTCCGAAAAATCCGGCTGTCCCCTGGAAAAATGCAGGTGTTTCGCCTGCTTCCCGCTCCGCTTGTCGGATGGATCCTTGGCTTTGTCTTTCAAAGTTCCTTTGGGGATCGATTCATGTACCGGCACTCGATGAAAGCGCCGGATGAGATGCTCAAGCTGCATGAGCAGTTTTACCAGTGGCTTGAACAAGGCGGCAAGGAGCCACTTTTGGGAGGATAACATCATGGTTTTAACCATTTTTCTGTCAATTGTATTTTGCGCGGCGATGGCATTGATGCTGATATCCTGCGTGGCGTTTATTCAGGACAACAAGTTTTTCTCCTCCGCTCCCAAGGAAGCGAAAGACGTGCTGATCCAGAGAGAGCAGGAGCTCTTCTACGGGGCAAGGGCGATCGGCTGGACCCTCTTTATCATCAGTGTTCTGATGATCCTCGGCGTAGGCGTGATCGCCGTCTGGGACGGCATTCGAAGCGGTTTTACGTTCCGGCAATTCTTTTTGCGTTTTGTGCTGATCTTTACCGTCTATAAGATCTGTGACATGGCTCTTATCGACAACTTCCTGCTTTTGAAATTCCACTTCTTCCAGCATTATTACCCCGAGGCGGCGCATGTGATGGAAGGAAGGAAGTACGGCTTCAACATCAAAAGCCAGCTGCTGAAGCTGTTTGTCATCTTTCCCGCGGTGTCCGCGCTGGCGGCCTGGATCTGCACCCTGTCCTGATCCCGAGGGAAGGCTTGGGGCACGGATTCAATGAGGCGACAAAAAACAGAGGAGTATCTTTCCCATGAAGTATTTTGAATTTGGCCGGGAAAACGAGGAATTGATGGTGCTTCTCCACGGCGGCGGGACCAGCTATCTCGGCGTTCTTCCCACCGCGAAGAAGATCGCGGAGAAATATCATGTGATCCTGGTTGCCTATGACGGCTTCAACCCCTCCGAGCCGGAGACGGAGTTTCGCTCCGTGGCCTGGGAGGCCAGGGGGCTGGAGGACTACATTATCGCAAACTACGGCGGCAGGGTGGATATCCTCTACGGCCTCTCCTACGGCTGCCGGACGCTGATGCAGGTGCTGGAGGACAACCGCCTGCAAATCACCACGACCATTGCCGACGGCATGTCTCTGCGGGACTACCCGGATATCAAAAGCGAGGCGTTGAAAGAGCTGTATCTGTTTTTCTTTACCTGGACCTTCTTCGTTGTCATGGGTCGGGCGGGAAAGCTGCGCAAGCGGTTTCTGGCGAAGATCACGGGCCGCAGCATAGAGGAGGCCGACAGGATCCTCTACACCAAAGCCAGCTGGCGAAGCTGGAAGAACCAGGACGAGTGCCTGATCGGCAAGAAAACAGACTACAGCGCCTTCGCCCATACGGATATGCACATCTGGTACGGGATCAAGGGAACCGTGGACAAAAAGCTTTCGGCCAACCTGGATGAACTGAAAGCGAAAGGCTATCCCTTCACCTGCAGGATCTTTGAGGATATGGGCCACGGCGGCCTGGTGGGCGAGAACACGGAGCAATTCATCGAAGAGGTGGACAAGGCCCACCGACACGCCAGAAAGAAGGAGGAAAAAGCATGACATCCCAGGAACGGGAAAAGATCACAAAGCGGATGCTGTGGATCATCCCTGCCATGATCCTGTGCATCATCGGCGACTACTGCATGGGCCTTGAGCCGAAGAACAGCACGGCAATTTCTTTTATGATCTCGTCTGGCTGGCTCACGATCACGGACTGGCGGATCGCTCTTTCCAATATCGGCGGGCTGATCGGAACCGTGCTGTACATGGTCGCCGCGCTGGCTTTTGTGCGGTATTTGAACGAAAAGCTGGCCCGGTGCGGCGACAAGTGGAGCCGCCGTTTCCTGAAGCTGTATATCGCGGGGCTCTACTGGGGATGCATGGTTTTTATCTATTTCCACTTGGCCTGCGGAACGCTGATCCACAACTACAACGTCATCTATGAAGCCGCGCAGGGCGATACGGCAAGAGCTGTGGCAGCCTGGAACCGATCTTACACAGTGCAGGCAGTCCCGTACTGGGTATCGTTTGTTGTGCTGGGGATCACCTCCACAGGTGGATGGATCGCCATTATTCTAAGGGGCGTGCTGCCGCTGAAAAAGCTTTGGGTGCTGGCGGCCCCGCTGCTGGTGGCCGTGATCGGATTCCTGCTGGAGTGGATCCTCCCGCTGCCCTTCAACGGCTTCGCGTCAGGCTTTGAGAGCTTTGGCTGGATTGTGATGTTCCTCGGCGGCATACAAGCGATCAAGATAGACGAAAGGACGGACAATAGGTGACTGCACTTAAACTGATCGTGGAAGGCCTTGGGCTGGGTTTTCTGCTCTACCTTGTCTGCGCCATCGGCATCCGAAACGGCGCCGTCGGCATGGTGCATTTGTATGATCCAAAAGTGCAGGAGCGGGTCGTCAAGATGGGCCTGACCACCATGGAGGAGATCCGGAAGCGGAGCGTGCGCTTTAAGAGCCTGTGCCTTCCGGGCTATCTGATTTATGTGATTCTGTGTGTATATGCCATCAACGGTGCGCGGGGTTTCTGGCCTGGTTTCTGGCAGGCCTTCGTGATCCTGTCCATCATGAATCTGATCGACCGCATTTTGATCGACGAGTATTGGGTCGGTCATACCAAGGCCTGGATCATCCCGGGCACGGAGGATTTACGGCCGTATATCACGGCGAAGGACAAGCAGCGGAAATGGATCATGGGAACCGTGGGCATGGCGCTTATTGCCGCCATCCTATCCGGGATCATGGCCCTGATCCTGAAATAAGGAGGGTGTAACCATGCAATTTGTTGAAATGGGCAATCCGTCCGGAAAGACCTTGATGCTGCTGCCGGGGACGGCCTGCGACTATCAGACGAACTTCGCTGCGGTGCTGGACCGTCTGGGCGAGAAGTATCACCTGATCTGCGTCAACTACGACGGCTTTGACGGCAGCGATACCATTTTCCCCGACATGATCACGGTCACAGAAAAGATTGAAAACTACATCAAAGAAAAACACGGCGGACGCCTGGACGGGGCGATCGGTTCCTCTCTGGGCAGCAGCTTCGTCGGCCAACTGATCCAGCGGGAGAACATCCACATCGACCATGGCATTTTCGGCAGCCCGGATCTGGACCAGAGCGGAAAGTTCAGCGCCTGGCTGCAGTCGAAGCTGGTAGTCCCGCTGCTGACCAGCTTTACCAAGAGCGAAAAGAAGATGGCCAAAACCAGAGAAAAGCTCAAGAGCTTCTTTGAAATGAACGACGAGACGGCGGACCGCTTCATGGGCTGCTTTGCCAAATTCCGCCCTGAGTCCATCAAAAACGAGTATTATACGGACCTGCTCACCTGGCTCAAAGATGATATCCAAGTGGAGGGCACCAAGGTCCATTTCATCTACGCCAACAAAATGGGAGAGAAGTATCTGAAGCGCTACAAGAAATATTTCCGGGATCCGGAGATCCGGGAATTCGACATGCAGCATGAGCAATGGCTCTTCGGCGGGGAGCAGTACACCGTGCCGGTGCTGAAGGCGATCGACGAGTTTATGGAGCTCGAAGCCCACGAAGGGCGAACGGAAAGAGCATACGAAGGATAACGGATATGAAAAGGAAAGGGAAACCGGAACAACGCGTTTCCATAGGCGGCGTGGCTCAATCAGCGGGATTCGGAATAAAGTGGACAGACGGCAGATGTGAGAACGTCTGCCGTCGGCTTTCCCGCAGAGGGGGCAAGAAAAACGCAAAAAGCTCTTGACAAGTTAGAGGCCGCTAACTATAATAAAAGATGGTTAGAGATGACTAACTCAAACAATCCGACAGCAAAGGAGATGGCTGTATGAGTGTTGTGATTCTAGGCGGAAACGAGTGTATGGAACGCAACTACAAGGCGCTGTGTCGTGATTACAAGCATGACGCCAAGGTGCTCATCAAGCCCGTGGGCGGCGTCAGGAAAAAGCTCGGCAGCCCGGACCTGGTGATCCTCTTCACCAGCTGTATGTCCCACAAAATGCTGCAGGGCGCCATGAGCGAGCTGAGAGGCCAGGACTGCTATATCGAACACTGCCCCACCAGTTCGGTCTCCGCGCTGCGCAAGGTGTTGGAGAAGTATGCCTGATGTCGGACGAGACCGTGGTACGCCAGTGCGCGCCGACGCTGGCCGGGATCAAAAGCGGTAACCTCTTCCCCTGCGCCTATGACAGCAGAGAAGAGCTGGAGGAGGAGATCCGCGCCTTCAACCGCAGCTATGTGCGCCGCGGGCTGTGCCTGTTGCCGCTGCGCTTCGGAGAAAAGCGGGCGCTGCTGTATCTGTTCCGTCCGGAAGGGCTGAAAAAGGATCTGCAGAACAGCCTGGCACAGAGCCTGCTGTGCAAGGCGGGCTATCCCACGGAGGGCTGCAGCGCCTGTGTCAGCTGCCTGGTCAAGCGCTTCCGCGAGAGCGAGGATTTTCCCCATGAGATCGGTCTGTTCCTCGGATACCCGCCGGAGGACGTGCAGGGCTTCATCGAAAACCACGCCGCCAACTACAAGCGCATCGGCATGTGGAAGGTATACGGCGACGAGGAAAAGGCACAGCGCCTGTTCGAGCGCTTCCAGCGCTGCACCGACAGCTACTGCCGCTGCCTGCGGCAGGGGATGGGACTGGACCAGCTTGCCGTGGCCATCTGATCGTTTATTTTTTAAGAAAGGAACAGACAAGCATGAAAAAAACCGCAGTTGTCTATTGGAGTGGTACCGGCAACACCGCCGCCATGGCGGACGCCGTGCTGGCCGGGATGCGTGAGGCTGGAGCTGACGCAGTGCTGTTGGAGTGCAGCCAGGCTGCCGCCGCCGATCTGACCGCCTATGACGCCATTGCCTTCGGCTGCCCCGCCATGGGGGATGAATCCCTGGAAGACAGCGACTTTGAGCCCATGTTCGACAATGTCAAGAAGAAGCTGGCCTCCAAGGCGGTCGCGCTCTTCGGCTCCTACGGCTGGGGCGACGGGGAGTGGATGCGCAAATGGGAAGCCGACTGCGAGGCCTCCGGCATCGAACTTGCCTGCGAAAGCGTGATTTGCGCCGGCGAGCCCGACGGCGACGCTGCTGCGGCCTGCAATGCCCTGGGCAAGGCGCTGGCCTGAGGGAAGAGATATGGACGCCGCAGCGAAGCGCATCAGGCGCAAACTCCTGGGTGAGCTGCTGCCGCTTGCTTTGGTTCTGCTGGCGGCAGCCCTGAGATAAAAAGCAGAGATTCCGGAAAGCTTTCTGAATCTCCGCTTTCAAACCGGTTTTTCAACCGCTTGATGGAAAAAATAGGGCAAAAGCCAAAAGCGCTGTGAAATTTTCCGATTTCCGCAGCGCTTTCTCTTTGTGAGCTAGCGCCTGCAAACTATAATGGAGCAGAACTGAAACAATTAAGGGGCCACAGAAGATGAAGCAATATGAAGCAAAGCAGCTTGTGGCGATCAGCCGCTATCAGAACTATTTCCCGAGCCTTCCGACCAAGATCCAGGAGGACGTCTACGCCCGCATACGGAAGCTCATCGAAGAGGAAAAGGCGTACTGCGACAAGGGCAATACCAAGCACATGGCGCAGATCCTCACCTCCATCGCTTTGTACGAGGTGCTGCAGCGGCACGGCCGCAGCGAGGAAGAGTCCTATCGGATCGTCTCCGAGGAGATGTGGAAGTTTCTCGATCCCTCCGGCATGCAGAAGCTGGCAAAGAAGCGTTTCTTCCTGCCGCTGATGAAGAAGATCATTCCCTTCGGTTTTAAGAAGGGCTCCGGCTATGGCTGGCGCTACACCTGGCATGCGGACGATCCGAAGGACGAATTTCACTTTGAGTGCAACGAGTGCATCTATGAGAAGATCCTCTCGAGGCGCGGACTGTTGAAGCTGGGCGCCATGTGCTGCCGGGCGGATATCATCAACTACGGGAGCCTGCCCTACACGGATTTCATCCGTACCCAGACACTGTGTCAGGGAGGCGAGCTCTGCGACTTTCGCTTTGTTCGGCATGAGACCGACGCCGGAAACGGCTGGGAGCGAAGCAAGAGTATCTGACAAAACAAGCGGGAGGGGGATGAGACTTGAGGATTCATACATACGGAGAGAAAGACGCGCCGGCCGTCATCATGCTGCCGGGTTCTTTCTGCAATGCGGACACTATGGCGAACATCATAAGCAGGCTGGAAAGGGGTTTTCACATTCTGGCCGTGGATTATAATGGACAGTATGCCGGAAGCGAAAAGCCCTTTACCTCACGGCGCGGAGAGGCGGAAGAAGTCATCCGCTGTTTACGGGAGCTGTCCATGACCTCCGTCGCCCTGGTATACGGACAGTCCATGGGCGGCGAGATGGGGTTGGAGCTTCTCTCCCAGTTGAAGAAGAACGGCATTGAAGTGGGTGCGGCTTTCTTTGACGGAGGACCCTTCCTGCACTTACCGAAGTTCGTCTCCACAGTGCTGGGAAACAAGTTCAAAACCATTGTGGGAAATCTGCGGGGCAAGACCCTGGACGAGGCGCTGCGGGAGCCCACGATTGTAAAATTCTCCGGCGGGAAGCCGGAGCGCTACAGCAATATGCTGGGGCCGATCTGCCAGAACGCCGCTTATATGAGCGATGAGACGCTGGAACGGGAGGCGGATGCCTGCGTGACCTTTGATTTCCCTGCCATAGACAGAGACTTCCAAAAGCGTTTGACCTTCTTCTATTCCAAAGAAGAATCCGCCTGGCGCTTCTGCCACAGGAAACTGAAAAAAGCCTATCCCTATGCGCAGTATATGCTGGTTAGCGGCTACGGCCATGTGGGATATCCCGGAGAGCATTTGGAGGAATACTGCGCTTGGCTTTCCGCGGCGGCGAGAGGGGAAAAACTGTTTGAAGAGGAAAAGCAATTATGAAAAACAGTTATCACCTGAAAGAGGACGGTTTTGAGGCCCGCTGGTTTGAGGGTACGAGCCATAAGGAAAAGGCCGTCATCTGGATGCATGGGTCTGGGATGAACGAAAAGCATTGTCTTGCGGATTCAGAGTATATGCGCGCGGCCGGATACTCGGTGCTGGTCCTCGGCTTCTATTTCTGGAAGGGCATGCCGAAGGCGATGCGCGCCATACCTGTGGATTACGTGGAAAAGGCCGTGGCCGAGCTTAGGCGCAGCGGCTTTGAGAAGATCGGTATCCACGGCATCTCCTCGGGCGCTGCCTATGCCCTCCTGTGCGCCTCGCTGATCCCGGAGATCAGCCTAGTGCTCAGTATCTGCCCCTTTGACTATGTGATGGAGGAGCCGAAGATCTTCGGCAAGCCCACCGGGCGGTCCTGGTTCAGCTATCATGGAAATGATTACCCCTGTTCGCTCTTTACCGGACAGCGGGAGAAGGGTTTCTTCGGCTCCCTTCGGGAGTACCGGCGGCAGGACAGGTCGCATCAGGGCGAATTTCTCCGTTCCCTCTACGAAAACGCGACGCTGACGGAGGCCTCCCGCATTCGGGTGGAAAACCTGAAGGCGGACCTGTTGCTCATCGCGCCTGAGCGGGACAACGAATGGCCCTCTCCCACGGCGGTTTGGCGGATGGAGCAGAAGCTAAAAGATGTGGCTTACCCCTATCGCGTAAAAACCGTGATCTATCCCCATGCAAGCCACCTGCTGGGGACCAACCCACCGGAATCCTGGAAGAAGGCCTTCCCGGCGGAGAAAATGTGGCCGGAAGAATGTGACGCCTCCCGGAAGGATTGCTTCGAGCAGGAGTTCCGATTTTTAGAGGGATGGGACTGAAGAGGAAATGAATTCGTAAGGGAGGTGTCTCCTTGAGTTTTGGGGCAAAAACCGCGGTATCGGCCATGCGGGCGATCAAGAAAAGCGGCCTCGTCAAAGGTCCGGATGCGGACCTGGAGGCAGGCCTGAGGAGAGCGAGGGAATACAACCGGAAGCATCCTTATAAAGAGCCGACAGACCGTAAAGCGGTTTATGAAACGCGATGGGTGGACGGGTACCCCTGCCTTGTGATCCGGCCGGAGAAACCTGCGCGCAAAGCGATCCTGTTCCTCCACGGCGGTGGGGATCACGACGCGTGGAAGCCCGAGCTGTCCTTCGCCAGAAGGTATGGGAAGCGGGCGGGCATGGACGTGTTTTATCCGATCTATCCGCCGTTCACGGAGGCCTCTCCGGCCCGGACAGCGGATCTCATTTTCGACATGTATCGGAGTATGGTGAAGGAATACGGGGCGGAAATGGTGGCTGTTGTCGGCGGCTCCTACGGTGGGCTTCTCGCCATGCAGCTTCTGACGTGTATCAATCGAAATCCTGCGAATGCAGAGATGCCGGGGCTTCTGATTCTGAATTCCCCCTTCGCCTATCCGAAAACGGAAGCCGAATGGAAGCGGGCGGAGGAACTGGAACGGGACGACGCGATAATCACGCCCGGCGCCTTTTCGGCGATGCTGGGGCTCACGCTGAAACTGTCACCGGATACACCGGACTGCCTTTTGCATCCTGACGATATGGACTTCCGCAGCGCGCCGGAGACTTACGTGTTCTACACGGAGGAGGCCTGCTCCGCCGTCGCGGATGCAATTCGTAATCGCTATAGCAAGGACGGCGTTGGAGCAAGAATGCACATGCACATCGAACCGGGGCTCATGCACTGCTACGCCTCCGCGCCGGTGTTCAAGGAAAGCCGGCGAGACTTCGGCAACCAGATCGCACTGTTGAAGCGGCTGTGACGAAAGTGCAGGCACTGCCGGCATCGGGCACAGGCTGGGTCATCTGCGCTGCCTGATCGGCGACACACTTCTCTTTACCGGGGATTTCATCGCCCCGAACCAAGACGGCGACCGGTGCTTCTCCGATATTTTCAGCCATGACAGCAAGAGGAATCTTCCCTTGACAGCGAACGCAAATTCTGTTAACATACGGTTAGACATGGCTAACCACTTACGGGAGTGTACTATGCCGCGAGATAAAACCGCCAACCATATCAAACTGATGACTGCCGCGCGGGAGGAATTTCTTGAACTTGGATTTGAGAAGGCCTCCATGCGCTCCATTGGAGATCGCTGCGGTATGACGGCGGCGGGGCTCTACCGCCATTGCCGGGATAAACAGGATCTGTTCGACCAACTGGTCTCTCCCTCCGTCGAGCGGCTGAACACCTGGCTGAAAGAGCATGTTGAACGCTATGTGAACGATGCCCTGAGCAGTCGGGAGCCCCGGTGGCGGGATTCCTGGATCGACATGATGCGCGAGGTCGTCTATCCCCACATGGAGGACTATATCCTCCTTGTTGCCAAATCCCGTGGGACGAAGTACGAGAACTTCCTGCACGACCTGACGGAGACCGGACAGGAGCAGTTTCTTTCGTATCTGCCTGTGCTTCGGGAATTGGGATATCCGGTCTGGGACATCAATTCTACCCAGCTGCATCTTCTGCTCTCCGCTTATTCGACTGCGCTTTTTGAACCGGTCATTCACAGCTATCCGCCTGAGGACGCGATCCGCTGCCTGGACACCATTGAAGCCTTTTTTCTCCCCGGCTGGAAAAAACTGATGGGCTTTTAGCCGGAACGATCCTTTTACAAACACCGCCTATCCCTCTCTCAGGGGGATAGGCGATGGCCATTTTTAGGGTTGGTTAACGAGGGAAGGTCTTCGTTAGCTAACAAAAACACGGGAGGTTTACTTATGCAGGAAACGAAAAAGACCCAGTCGCCCATGGCCTGGGTACTGGGTCAGACAGGCGACCACGGGGGACAGTATGTTCTCAGTGTGGTCCTGGCGATCATCGGCGTGGCCTTTTCGCTCGCACCGTACTTTGTGGTGATCGGCATCGTACAGGGACTGATGGACGGTGTGAAGGACTTTTCTTTCTACCTGAGCCGCTGCCTGATCATGGCGGCGCTCTGGCTGGGACGGGTGCTGTTTCATGCTCTGTCCACCACCAGCAGCCACAAGGCCACCTTCGCTGTGCTGGGCGAGATCCGCAAGAGATGCATGGAGAAGCTCACACGCATGCCGCTGGGCACCGTACTGGAGCAGAGCTCCGGCGCGCTGAAAAACACCCTCATCGAGCGCATCGACTCCATCGAAACGACGCTGGCTCACATCGTGCCGGAGTTCACGGCCAATCTGCTGATCCCCGTCATCATTCTGATCTACATCTTCACTGTGGACTGGCGCATGGGTCTGGCCTCCCTGGCCACCGTGCCGCTGGGGATGTTCTGCTATGTGTTCATGATGGCCGGCAGCGCGAAGTTTTATCAGCACACGGTCACGGCCACCAAGGCCCTCAACGACACGGCGGTGGAGTACATCGGAGGCATCCAGGTCATCAAGGTCTTCGGTAAGACCAAATCCAGCTATGAGCGCTTCGTGCACGACGCCTATGAGGCGGCAAGCAGCTTCATCGACTGGATGCGCGCGAGCATCATCCCGTTTACCTTCGCTATGGTCATCATGCCGGCCACCATGGTCTCCGTGCTGCCGATCGGCGGTTTGCTGGTCAAAAACGGATCCCTCAGCCCGCAGGACTTTGTGACCGTCATCATCCTCTCCGTGGGCGTCATCACCCCCATCATCACGATGATGAGTTACTCGGACGATTTTCGCACCATGGGGACCATCTTCGGCGAAGTACGGGCCATTCTGGACGCGCCGGAGATGACCCGTCCGGCGGAGGGCGCCGCCCCTGCGGCCAACGACCTGGAGCTGAAGGACGTGCGCTTTGCCTATCAGGAGAAGGAAGTGCTGCACGGGATTTCCATGCACATCCCGGAGGGCAGCTTCGTAGCCCTGGTCGGCCCCAGCGGCAGCGGCAAGAGCACCATCGCAAGGCTCATCGCCTCCCTCTGGGACGTTTCGGACGGCAGCATCAGCCTGGGTGGAACGGATATCCGCCAGATCCCCCAAGAGGCCTACGCCGACAAGATCGCCTTCGTCTCCCAGGACAACTATCTCTTCAACATGACCGTGCGGGAAAACATCCGCATCGGCCGCCCCTCCTCCACGGACGCGGAGGTAGAGGAGGCCGCCCGCCAGTCCGGCTGCCACGACTTTATTCTCGGCCTGGAAAAGGGCTATGACACGCTGGTGGGCTCGTCCGGCGGCCATCTCTCCGGCGGCGAACGGCAGCGCATCTCCATCGCCCGCGCCATGCTGAAGGCGGCGCCCATTGTGATCCTCGACGAGGCCACCGCCTATACCGACCCGGAGAACGAGGCCGTCATCCAGCGCTCCGTCTCGAAGCTCACCGAGGGCAAGACGCTGATCGTCATCGCCCATCGGCTCTCCACGGTCATGGATGCGGATAAAATCTATGTCATCAAAGACGGGCAGATCGATGATGCGGGCAGCCATGAGGAACTGCTCCGTCATCACGGGCTCTATGAGAAGATGTGGAACGCACACATGGAGGTGAAAGACAATGGTTAAGATCATACAGCGCTTTTTCGCCTTCTGCGGCGAGGAGAACCGGCACAAGTTCCGCGTCTCCATCGCACTGGGCGTGCTGCAGGCTATCTTTGAAGCTCTGAAGATCCCCGCCATCGCCTGTATGGTGCGGGCCCTGCTGCGGGGCAATATCGAAACGAAGGACATTCTGCTCTCCCTGGGCATCATGCTGCTGAGCATTCTGGGCTCCGGCCTCATCAAGGCCAGAAGCACCATGCTCCAGACCGAGGCGGGCTACGACACCTGCGCCAAAAAGCGGGTGGAAATCGCCGAGCATATGCGCTATCTCCCAATGGGGTATTTCAATGAGAACTCCCTGGGCCAGATCACCTCTGTCACCACCAACGTCATGGAAAATCTGGAAAATGTGGCGACCCGGGTGGTGATGCTGGTGTGCGAGGGGCTGCTGACCACCTCCCTCATCATCGTGATGCTCCTCTTCTTCGACTGGCGCATCGCCCTGGTGCTGCTGGCGGGCTTTGCCCTCTTCCTGCTGGCCAACCGCTTCCTGCAGAAGGCGGCGGGCGGCCTTGCCCGGCGGAAGATCGCGGCGGATGAAAAGCTGGTGGAGAAGGTGCTGGAGTACCTGCAGGGCATGGCCGAGGTCAAGGCCTACCACCTGACCGGCGCCAAGAGCCGGGAGCTCAACGACGCCATTGCCGAAAACGTGAAAATCAACACCGACATGGAGATGACCCTGATCCCCCGCATGACGGCCCAGAGCTTTCTTGCCAAGCTCACGGGCGTTTGCATGGTGGGCTTCTCCTGCGCCTTCTTCTGCGCGGGCAGCATGGACGCGCTGACCGCCGTGGTCATGGTGATCTCCGCCTTCATCGTCTACGCCAGTCTCGAGACGGCGGGCAACTACTCCGCCCTACTGCGGGTGGTGGAGGTCAGTGTCAACCGGGCCCAGGAGATCCTGGACACGCCGCAGATGGACATTGCCGGCGAGATGATCCAGCCTGCAACGCGGGAGCTCCGCGCCGAGGCGGTGGAATTCTCCTACGAAAAGCGCAAGGTCATCGACGGCGTTTCGCTGCAGATCCCTGAGAAGACCACCACGGCCATCGTCGGCCCCTCGGGGGGCGGCAAGACCACGCTGGTCAATCTCCTGGCCCGTTTCTGGGATGTGGACGCGGGCAGCGTCGCCCTCGGCGGACGAAACGTGAAGGACTACGACATGGATTCCCTGATGGCCAACTTCTCCTTTGTGTTCCAGAACGTGTACCTCTTCCACGACACCATCGCCAACAACATCCGCTTCGGTCAGCCGGAGGCAAGCATGGAGACCGTGATCGCGGCGGCCAAGAAGGCCTGCTGCCACGACTTCATCATGGCCCTGCGGGAGGGCTACGACACGGTGATCGGTGAGGGCGGCGCCAGCCTTTCCGGCGGGGAAAAACAGCGCATCTCCATCGCCCGGGCCATGATGAAGGACGCGCCGGTGATCTTCCTGGACGAGGCCACGGCCAACGTGGATCCGGAGAACGAGAATGAACTGATGCGGGCTATCCAGGCCCTGACGGCGGAAAAGACCGTCATCATGATCGCCCACCGGCTGAAAACCGTGGAGCATGCCGACCAGATCCTGGTGATCGACCACGGCAGGATCGTCCAGCAGGGCAACCATGAAAGCCTGATGGCGGAGGAAGGAATATACAGGACCTTCATCGGCGAGCGCCGCGAGGCCGCCAGCTGGAAGGTCAGAACATAAAGAAATGGGAGGAATCGATCTATGAAAACCGACAACAAACTCAAAGGGCGCGACCTCATTAACGTGGGCATTTACGGGGCGATCTATTTCGTCATTCTCTTTGCGGTGGCGATGCTGGGCATGATCCCTATCTTCCTGCCGCTGCTGAGCGTGCTGGTGCCGATTCTCGGCGGCATTCCGTTCATGCTGTTTCTGACCAAGGTGAAAAAGCCCGGCATGATCTTCATCTTTGCCATGATCATGGGCATCCTCATGCTGCTGACCGGTATGGGCCCCTGGCCGCTCCTGACCTGCGCCGTCGCGGGACTGCTCTCGGAGCTCTGCTTCAAGAGCGGCGAATACAAGAGCGCGAAGAAAGCGGTATTGAGCTATGGCCTTTTCAGTATGTGGATCTACGGCAACTATCTGCCGCTCTTTACCGACTATGAGGGCTACTTTGCCCAGCGGGCGGACTACGGCCAGGCATACATCGACGCGGTGCAGAAGCTGATGCCCCTGTGGATGGCCCCGGTGCTGCTGATCGCCTGCTTTGTCTGCGGCATTCTCGGCGGCCTGCTGGGACGGGCGCTGCTGAAAAAGCACTTTGAGAAGGCCGGGCTCGCCTGATGGCCTATTCTTCTGAACGCTCCCAAGAAGCCCGCCGGGGCTTCCTGGATCCCCGCACCAAGCTGGCGCTGGTGCTGATCCTGGCCCTCTTCGTGATGGGCGGCCTTGGCGGTGAGGCGCTGCGGCCAATTAAAACGGCTCTTTCCGCTTTGCCCTTTGCGCTATTGCTGGTAGAGCGGCAAGGGAAACGCTTTTTGCGGGGCATACTCATGCTGGCCGTGGGCTACGGCCTGCTGTTCGCTTTACCATATTTGCCGGGCGTACTGAACTTCCTGGCCCTCATGTGCGGCGGGATTCTGACCCGGTTCGTGGTGACCGTCGTCATGGGCGAATATCTGATCGCCTCCACCTCCGTCAGTGAGTTCATCTCCGCCATGGAGCGACTGCACATGCCCCAGGCCGTCACGATCCCCATGTCGGTGATGTTCCGGCTCTTTCCCACCATCGGGGCCGAGTGGCGGTCCATCCGCCGGGCCATGCGCATGCGTGGCATCCACCTGGGCGGCGCGAAAGCGACCCGGGTGCTGGAATACCAGCTGGTGCCCATGATGACCTCCACCGTGCGCATCGGGGAGGAGCTCTCCGCTTCCGCTCTGACCCGGGGGCTGGGCGGCCCTGTGCGCCGGACCAATATCTGCCGGATCGGCTTCCGGGCGCAGGACCTTGTTCTGCTGGTCGGGTGCCTGTTCGTAATCGCGGTCTGGATCCTGGAACTGTGTGGGGTGGCGCTATGGTAGAATTGAAACATGTGAGCTTCCGCTACGGTGCGGAGGAGGCAGGCGCGGAGCTGGTAAGCAGCCTCTCGGACCTCAGTCTGACGGTGCGTGACGGAGAATTTGTTCTGCTGACCGGGCCCTCCGGCTGCGGCAAGACCACAGTCCTGCGGCTCATCAACGGCCTGATTCCGCACTTCTATCCCGGCATGCTGACAGGCAGCGTGACCATCGACGGAGAGCCCGTGCATGAGCGGGAGCTGTACGAGATCGCCGCGCAGGTGGGCACGGTTTTCCAAAACCCACGCAGCCAGTTTTATAACGTGGACACCACCGGGGAGCTGGCCTTCGGCTGTGAAAACCGCGGCCTGCCGGAGCGGGAGATCTATGAACGGATCGACGACACGGTGGCGCGCTTTCAGATCGAAGCGCTCATGGACCGGAACATCTTCCGTCTGTCCGACGGGGAGAAACAAAAAATCGCCTGCGCCTCGGTGGATGTGAGCGGAGCGGAGATCATCCTTCTGGATGAGCCCTCGGCCAATCTGGATGATGCGTCGACCATGGCACTGCGGGAACTGATCCAACTCTGGCAGCGCCAGGGTAAGACCATCATCGCCGCCGAGCATCGGATCGCGTATCTCTGGGATCTGATCGACCGGGCGGTGATTCTGCGGGACGGCAGGATCGTAAAGGAACTCAGCGGTGAGAAAAAGGACGCGCTGACCGACCGGGAACTTGCCGCCATGGGCCTGCGCTCGATCACGCAGGAGGCGCCGGATCAGATCGAGCTGCCGGTCCGCAAAGAGAGCGACCGGGAGATCATCCTGCGGGATTTCCGCTTCACCTACCCGGGCTCCGGGCATTCGATCTTTGATTTCCCGGAGCTGCGGCTTGCCGCCGGGGAAATCACCGCCATCACCGGCACCAACGGCGCAGGAAAGACCAGTTTTCTCTCCTGCCTCTGCGGCCTGGAGAAGCGCTGCCGGGGCACATTGGAGCTTGACGGGAAGCGGTATGACCGCAAGGCACGGCAGAAGCTCTGCTTCATGGTCATGCAGGACACCGGCAACCAGCTCTTCACCGAGAGCGTATTGGACGAGGTGCTGATCTCCCTTCCCAAGGGAACGGCCAATGAGAAGAAGCGCGCGGTGGAGATCCTGAAGCAGCTGGATCTGGACGGCTTCCTGGATCGTCACCCGCAGAGTCTCTCCGGCGGGCAGAAGCAGCGGCTCGCCATCGCCTGCGCGCTGGCCTCGGGGCGAAAACTCCTGTTGCTGGACGAACCCACCAGCGGTCTGGACTACGCCCACATGATGGAGACGGCGGCGCTTCTGCGGCAGCTGCAAGGCCTGGGAGCAACGATTCTTGTGGTCACCCATGACAGTGAGCTGATCCGTGCCTGCTGCAGCCGAAGACTGGCGTTTCCCACTCAAGGCTCAAACAGGAACGACAAGTGAATCCTTGATAGCAAATGAGGACAGGAGAGTGATCTCCTGTCCTCGCGTCTTTGATTCCTGTACTCTCTATGATACGTAGACGAGCTCGTGCAGCACGATCTCTTCCGCACGGCTTCTGATGCTGTTCATGCGGCGCACCCATTCCATTTGATCGGTGGCCTTTAGTGCTTCTGTCACGCCTTCCTGCTCGGTCATCTGGGGGATGAGAAGTTCCATCCGTTCCTCGCATGCTTTGTCGATCTCGGCCAGGTGCTGATCCAGCTTGCCGGTCACAAGCAAGTTGGTGTAAAGTACGCGGCGGTGCTCTTTCAGATAGCGCTTGCGCATCCGACCGTACTTGCCGATGGGCTGTTGCCCGGATTCGTCAATTGTCAGATTGGGGAGAAGGTAATCTCCGACCTGTCTGTAGGTGCCGCCGTTACGTTCGAAAAAGGACTTATTTGTATTCATGTTTTCCTCCAAAACTGAACTCTTAAATTCCGTTCATTTTCTTTTGCAACAGCAGGCATTCTAACACCCATCTAACAAATTTCCGATTCTTCAAAAAACTCAGAGAGATTGGCATGCTTGGGTTTCGTGGTACGTGGGCCTTAAAACTCTTGATTTTACAGGAAAAATCTTGGTTTTCAATGTGCTTTGGTTATACCTCAGATGGCGCTTTGTGACCATCTCAGAATAAATGGCATTCAAGAGGTCAGCGGTTCGATCCCGCTTATCTCCACCAACAAAAAAGACAGGTTTCATGCCTGTCTTTTTTCGTTGCCGCGGATTCGTTTGCACACCGCTGACCTCTTGTATTTCAATCAAATCCGCCTTCGGCGGCTTTCACCGCTGACCTCTTGTATTTCAATCAAATCCGCCTTCGGCGGCTTTCCGGCGTCTATCGCCGGAAAGGTCAGCGGTTCGATCCCGCTTATCTCCACCAAAAAGTCAATAGACTTGATCAAAAGCAGCCTGTTTCTGTACGAAACAGGCTGCTTTGTTGTTCCATCATCATTCCATCCGCCGTCCGCTGCGCTCGGCGCGCGCCGATCACAAATGCATAGCTCTGTGATTCTTTTCATTTTCAGCGCTTAGTTGGTACATCTCCAAATATAATCTTTTCAGGCCCCTCTTCTCCCCCGCCCACAGGTCTTGATGGAATCGTGATGGAATGGCGATGGAATCGCGTGCGAAAAACTGTTTATAAAGCTGCTGTTGCATTTCTCCAAGATGGCCAAAGTTGCACCGGCAAATGATGGTCATACAGACTCCGATTGAAATTAGACAGAGTCTCCTTTTGTAATTGGAAAACAGTATCAATCCTTTCTTGTGGCTATGTAAGAATGGTGATGCTTCATCTTGACACCAAACAGTGAATTACTTCGGTTTGGTATCGCTATCTACCATTATTATTTTTTACCGGGCAATAGTTTTACTTTTCTCTGTTGTTATGCTACAATAATATTCGTTGATTTAAGTGAATTCCTTGACATTTTTGTCGCCGGGTATTCAAGGTTTTCCTATTAAAACAGAGTAACTGTGATAGGGCATGTTTAAGAGGGACACAGATCCTCTTGATAGAGACAGGAGTATGAATCATGCAAGATGAATTGCAGAGCATTAGTTTTTCATATTATAAAAGCTTCCACAGTGATCACATGGAAACGATCGATTTGACCGCACCTATTTGCCTGATTATTGGTAGAAATAACTCAGGAAAATCCAGTTTAATTGATATCCTGGAATTTGTGTATAACAAGAAAATATGTGATCGTTTGTTAGGAACTCTGACAGAAATCCAACCGACATTTTCTTTATCTGAAAAACACTTATTAGCATTTAGTCAGAATACGCGTGGCGGTGGGATTCCTGGAGAAAGTCATTATGCATATGCACAGCAGTTTGTTGGATATTCCATTCAGACAAAACTCAATACGTTTATAAATACGCATTATACTGGAGAGCGGTACACCGAAAGGGCGTTGGAATTTAAGGGGCTTATCAAAGATAATCAGATGATAGATGTTTACGGGACGGACTATTGGGAAAGAACCGTAAAAACATATGAAGATTTTGCAAATGCGATTGAATTCAGGCGGATAAATGCGGATCGAAATATAATTCCTGAGCCAGAGGATAAAGCATTAAATGTAGGATATGGCGGAGATGGAACTACAAATCTCATAAGGCAATTCTTAAATAATAGTGAATTCGACGAGAAAGAAGTTGAGGAACAGCTTCTTTTTGAGCTTAACTCAATCATGGGAAAAGACGCCTGCTTTGAAAGCATTCGCATTCAACAGATTACTCAGGATGATGGAAGCCTTTGGGAAATCTTTTTGAAAGAAAAAGGACAAAACCGATTCGCATTATCTAAATCTGGCAGCGGCCTGAAAACCATTCTCTTAATGCTGGTAAACCTGCTGTTGCTTCCAAAAATACCAAAAAAACAAAATCGAACATTTGTTTTTGCTTTTGAAGAATTAGAGAACAATTTACACCCGGCACTTCAGCGTCGAGTATTCGAGTATCTTTATTCATATGCCAAAACTCATAATGTGAGGATTTTTTTAACGTCTCATTCTCATGTAGCAATAAATGTTTTTTATGGCAAAGAGCTGGCCAGAATATGTCATGTAACAAAAGAGGACGGAATCTCAAGGCTAAAGTATATCGACTCATATATGGATAAAGCAGAGCTGCTTGAAGACTTAGATGTAAAGGCTAGCGATATACTGCAATCCAATGGTATTATCTGGGTAGAAGGCCCTTCTGATCGAATCTATATTAAACGATGGTTGAGTCTGTTTACAGAAAATAAGTATATTGAGGGCAAAGACTATCAGTTCCTGTACTATGGCGGCCGACTATTGGCCCATTATGACGCATCGAGTGATGAATCTATTGAGGGATTAATAAGCATATTAACAACAAATAGAAATGCAGTTGTAGTAATCGATAGTGATAAAAAATATCGATCAGCACCGATTAACAAAACGAAAACTCGAATTCAAAACGAGTTGGTAAAGAAAGGTTATACATGCTGGATTACAAAGGGAAAAGAGATAGAAAACTATCTTACGGCCAGAAGTATAAAAAAAGCATACAATCTGGACTTGGAACACGATATAGAACAATATGAATTGTTTCCAGAATACATAAAAAAGATCATCCCTAATTTTTCTTCGCAAAAAGTACAAGTTGCAAAGAAAATCTCAAATTGCATTACTGTAGACGACGCTCGGTTTGATTTAAAAAAACAAATAGAGCAGATTTACAAAGACATACAGAGGTGGAATTCATAACGGAGTTATATTCATTTATCAAAGATCGGGAAAAAATGACTATGCACGGATTATTTTGTCCTTGTACAATATGTAGGTTAAATATTGAAATTGTTCATGTTGATAACAGACCGTGATTTTGTTATAATTTGCTAGAGATAATACGCATGGAGAAAAGTATTGGCTATAGAGATCGTGTCCTTCAGAAAGTGAAGACGCACTATGGAATAGAGAGGAGTATTGCGCATGGCATTGCGGTTTAGAAAATCAGTAAGAATAGCAAAGGGTGTAAGGGTATATTTCTCGAAATCAGGTGCAAGTCTTTCGCTTGGCGGTAAAGGACACGGAGTGACTTTCGGCGGTAGCGGTACACACGCCCACGTTGGCATTCCGGGGACAGGCCTTTCCTATAACACCAAGATTGGTGGCAAAAGCCATAGTTCCAGTCGCTCACGATCATCGCATTCCTCTTCTTCAAGATCTTCAGTGCCAATTCCAAAACAGGTTAATATCCGAATGGATGACAAAGGAAAAGTCGTAATTGAGGATGGAAACGGAAACGAAATAACTAATCAGTCTGTATTAAGAAAGATAAAGGCGACCAGCCAGTATCAAGCGCAGGTAGCACAACTTGATGCACAGAGAAGAGAAAAAATTGATGAAATGGTCCGTGATTCTGAAGCAGAAAACGAACAATTCATCAACATTTACGAACTGTCAGCAGTTGTTGACCCTCTTTCTCGATTTCAAGACCGCCTCAACAATATACGGCCGTTGGAATACGAAGAAGCAGAATTCGATGTGCCTGCCCCAACAAAAGACGACATATTGGTTTTTCTAAAAAAAGAAGCAGAGACAGCCGTAAAAGGGTCCATCTTCAAAATTGGCAAACTGAGAAGACAGTATGTCGAAGATAATATTGAACAGAGATATTCAAATGCTCTTTCTGCATGGGAAAGTGAGCGCGATGAATTCTACGCATTTCAGTCTGAGGAAAAAGCTATAGCAGATGAGGCCGCTAAGGAGGAGTGTGAAAAACAGAAGCTTTTTTTAGCCGCCCTAATTGAAGGCGATGAATCTGCCGTAAGCGAAGTATTTGATTCTTGGATAAAAGGCTGTGAGATGCCCGTTGAAACTGACATCTCATATGAATGGAACAAAATAACTGGAACAATGATGCTTGATGTTGATCTTCCTCGAATCGAAGAACTAAGAGCGACAAAACTTGTAAAGACAGATGCCGGAAATCTAAAAGAAAAAAAGAAAACTCAAGCAGAACTTCGTGGTGAGTACTCTACTCTGCTTTTTGGGCTTGCAATTTTCATTACTTCCCACACATTCAATGTATCACCCGCGATAAATAATATTCTGTTCTCGGGTTATGCTGAACGAACTGATAAGGAAGGAAACGCGAAAGAAGATTACCTATACTCCATTAAGTTTACTCGTGATATGTTCGAACAAAGGGATCTATCAAGAGTAATGCCAAAAGAGTTTTGCTTGTCAGCTGAGAATAGGTGTAATATGACCACCACATCTCTTTTTAAGACAATTGTTCCTTTTGATTCTTTTGAGTAATGGGAGGAGAACGCAGCATGAAAGTTTGTAGTTACTGCGGCACAGAGAATCCGGATAATGCAGTTATTTGCGAAAACTGTGGGGCGCACGACTTTAAGCACAAATGCAATAATTGTGGAACCATTTATTCTGAAGGAGACTATTGCCCAAAATGCGGTGTAAAGGCAGGTCAAAGACCGAGGGTTTGTCCGAAGTGTGGTCGTGAATACTATTCCAATGCATGTCCCACCTGCGGATATGTCCGTGGTGGGCATGAAACTGCAGCTACAAACGCCGAAAGAACAGTCCCTATTAGGGCAAGGCAATCTGCAAAGCCTGTGAAGAAAAGGAAAACATGGCTGTGGGTTCTTGGATGGATATTTGTTTTCCCTTTGCCCCTCACTATTCTGCTACATAGAAACCAAAAGATGAATAAAGTAGTCAAAATAGTAATAGTTGCCATTGCATGGCTGTTTTACTTGCTATTTGTTTTTGCTGCAAATGCTGATAGCTCATCTTCAAGTACTTCAGGCGTTGGAGCCGATGCAACGCGAACCGCAACGAGCTCCACAGATAATAATATCAAGAGTTTGGAGTTCTTGCGTAATGAGAGTGTTACGGTAAAAGTTGGAGAATCAAGATCGGTGGGCGGCTATCTGAAGGTTAAAGCCAGACGTTCAAATGACCTGGTCCCTGACGATGTTATTCTGGTAAGCGAAAAACCAGAGGTTGCCACCATTTCTCTGAAAAGCGTTGCGCTTAAAGATTGTTTCTATTGCGACGTTACTGGCGTTGGTGCGGGAGAGACTCGCGTTTACGCTACCTCAAAAGATGGCACGATCGTATCTGACTATATAACTGTCATAGTTCCACAGCCAATTCTTATTGAAACTATTGATATACAGAATACGAAAACAGATCTTTCCATAGGCGAAAAAACAGCTCCTTCGGTTACTATCTCCCCATATAACGCTGAGGATAAAACCATAACATGGACTTCCAGTGATGAGTCTGTGGCAACCGTAGATGCTAAGGGCGCAGCTACAGCCGTTGGAGGAGGTTTAGCCACTATCACTGCAACCACTCGAAACGGGGTTACCGCCTCTTATACTGTTAATGTTGACGGCTCTAAACATCTCATGAATCTCCGCATTACTCATCCTCGTCAGGACGATGTGAACATCGGGGATGAATGGAGCTACACAAATGAGATAAACGGAGAGCGCGTGTATGGCACGATTGGCGTAGCTCCTAGCGAAACCTTAACCTTGCATACAAGAATATCTGAGGATGATGATAATCCTGATGTCGGTGAAAACACAGCACGGTATACTGTAACAGAGGATGATTTGAAAAACGGTTTTTCTGTTACAATGGATGTTTATGTTACTGAAAACGGTGGTAAAAACAGTGATAAATCAGCACACTTCGTTGTTACATATACATTTACTCCGGCTAACTAAGCACCCTATGGTATCACGATTAACAGACCAACTCCTGCATACACATTGCCACTAAACACATTACAAAGAGCATTGCAATAACAGATAGTGTGTGCTATATATCAACGAAAAACATTGTATTAACGACAAAACTGCGCTACAATTATTTGTGAAGGGAGGCGGACGCATGACAAGAGAATATATATTGATGAACCGGGATCTGCCCATGCTCAGCTTTGCCTGCGAGCGCAATGCGTTTGATGAGCCGGAGTTCATGGAACTCGAATGGCTGACTGATCTGCGGCCGATCGGCTATGACAAGCTCGGCGATTTCCTCGCGCGTCGGCAGGCCCCCAAGCACCGCAAACACATCAAAGAGCTGTTGGAGCGTTACGGCTGCGACGATCTGGAGGGCTTTCTCCGCGTTACCCACGCTCTGTCTCTGAATGACACCTTCTGGGTGAAAGAGGCGGGCAGTGATCTCTGCTGGGACAGTGTTTCCCTGTATCAAAACGAGTTTGACCAGCTGGTGAGCGAGGCTGCCTTTGACGGCGTGATCAGTGAGACCGATCTCTCTTCGACCTCGCCGGAGTTCGGAACGGACGGCTATTACGCCAAGTGCTGGGTGCGTGATTCAGATGGGATCTGGCTTTACAAGAGCGGCAGTGGCCTGCATGTGATCGAACCGGTATCTGAATTTCTGGTATCGCAGTTGGCACAGCGCGTTTGCCCGAACTCAGTGCAGTATGATCTGGACATGTATCACGATAAGTTGGTGAGCATATGCCCGCTGTTCACGACGGAGGCGACAGGCTTAGCCAAGGCCAGCGCTGTGTTCCATGGAGAGCAGACGATCCCGCGCCTGCTGGACTTTTGCCAGGCTCTCGGCAGCGATGGTGACTTCCGCCGGATGTGTGTTCTGGATGCGATTACCTTGAACCCGGATCGCCACTATGGAAACTTTGGCTTCCTGTTTGATAACCAAACTATGGCGATCATCGGCATGGCGCCGGTCTTTGATAACAACCGCGCCTTGTTCCCGGAGCTGGACGAGGATGCCTTGGCCGTGCCGAATTGGTATATCGACCATTGCCGTCCGAAGCTGGGACGCGATTTCATCATCACTGCGCGCGGTCTGATGACAGATGAAATCCGCGCCGACCTGGAAAAGCTGAAGGATTTTCAGTTTGAAAACCATCCGAAAATCCCGATCAGTGAAAACAGGCTCGAATTGCTTAGTTCTATTGTTCAGTGCCAGGTCAACTTGATTCTAAAATAAGAAAATGTGCCGGAAGGAGCCAAGGCTTCTTCCGGCTTGTTCTTGCAAGGATTGTATCACGCATTCGTGTTTGCCACACTTCTGGAGAGAGGCACGAGCTTGCGACCTGATCTGTGGTATAGCGTTGCGGGAAATTTACAATTTCAAGCGTGATTTTGCAATACCTTGGCCGGAGAAGAGTTTATGATAGCAAGCAAAGAATCCATCATCAGGAGGAAGATCATGAGCTTTTCGCAGGATTTTCTTTGGGGTGCGGCCAGCGCGGCTTATCAGATCGAAGGCGCATACGACGAAGACGGCAAGGGGCCGAGCATCTGGGACGCTCTGGCGGACGGTCATATCGCCCATGGAGACAGCGGGAGGGTCGCCTGTGACCACTATCACCGTTTCCGGGAGGACGTGGCACTGATGAAGAAGATCGGCCTCAAGGCCTATCGTTTTTCCGTCAGCTGGCCTCGGGTAATGCCGGAGGAGGGCAAGGTCAACGAGAAGGGCCTGGACTTCTACCGGGCGCTGGTGGACGAACTGCTGTCCGCGGGTATCACGCCGCTAGTCACGCTCTATCACTGGGATCTGCCGCTGTGGGTTCACGAGAAGGGCGGCTGGCTCGCAGGCTCCATCAGCGAGGATTTTGCGGCCTTCGCTGCCGTGGTGGTGGAAGCCCTGTCGGATAAGGTGTCGTACTGGATGACATTCAACGAGGGCACGTCCTTCATCGGCGAGGGCTACCTGCACGGCACCCACGCTCCTTTCGAGAGTGTCCCGGCGGGGAGCGAGGAAGAGGCCGAGAAGGTGCTGCGCCTGAGCAAAAACCTGCTGCTGGCCCATGCCAGGGCGGCCCGCGTGATCCGGGAAACGGCGATCCTGCCGCCCCAGATCGGCATTGCCACGGACAGCACACTGTATATGCCGGAATCCGAGAGCGTGACCGACATCGAAGCGGCGCGGGCAAAGACCTTTGCCGGCAAGCTCAATCACTACTATCTCAACTGGTGGCTGGACCCCATCCAGAAGGGCGAGGCGCACCCTCGCCTGCGGGACATGCTTTCGGATGTGGAGATGGCGCTGATCCATCAGCCGCTGGATTTCCTGGGCTGGAACTGCTATCTGGCCAGCAACTATAACGACGGCCCCGACGGAAAGCCCTGGCCGGGGATGC
>ONNS01000123.1 GCA_900319275.1 uncultured Eubacteriales bacterium | reverse complement strand
TCTTCCGCTCTGTCGCGGAGCAGGACGCCTTCATCCGTCAGACGAATGCTGAAGCTGTGCCGGGTGAACAGCTTTTTATCGAGTTCGTCCTCAAGAGACTTCAAAGCCTTTGACAGTGTCGGCTGCGTCACGTGAAGCTGCTCGGCGGCCCTCGTCATATTTTCCTCCCGCGCAACGGCAAGAAAGTACCGGAGTGTTCTTATCTCCATGGTATTCCTCCTTCGTGATATTCCTGATACGAATATCACGATATTCATTATAACCATTAGCGAGCATAAAGTCAATGCGTTATCATAAAAACGTACCAAGGAACAAGGAGCCAAGGAGTGCGGATTACTGTGTCAGATTATTCGGAAACAATGAAATCCTTTCTTGCCGATACCGGTGTTCGGCAAGAGCTCATAGAGAGGGCGATGCAGTTATATCAATCAGGACAGGAGGCAGAGCTTGTCAGATTCCTGAAGCTGCGGCGCTGCAATATGGTGGAGGATATGCACGAGTGCCAGAGGAAAATTGATCGGATTGATTATCTGATCAGACAAACAAAGAATAATAATCACCGAAAGGAAGATTGAATCATGATGAAACCGGCAGAACTTACATTGACAAAAGAATGGGACAAGACCTTTCCCAAAAGCGACAAGGTGGATCACAGCAAGGTCACTTTTATCAATCGCTACGGCATCACGCTGGCAGCGGATCTGTACGTTCCGAAGGGCGTAGAGGGAAAGCTCCCGGCCATCGCGGTCTGCGGCCCCTTCGGAGCCGTCAAGGAGCAGTGCTCCGGGCTGTATGCGCAGACGATGGCGGAGCGCGGCTTTCTGACGCTTGCCTTTGACCCCTCCTTCACTGGTGAGAGCGGCGGGAACGTGCGCTACATGGCTTCCCCGGATATCAACACTGAGGATTTCATGGCGGCGGTGGATTTCCTCTCCCTGTGCGACAAGGTCGATCCGAATCGGATCGGTATCATCGGCATTTGCGGCTGGGGCGGTCTGGCGCTGAATACCGCGGCGCTGGACACCCGCATCAAGGCGACGGTCGCCTCGACCATGTATGACATGACCCGTGTCAACGCGAAGGGATACTTCGATTCTGAGGACAGCGAGGAAGCCCGCTATCAGAAGAGAGCCGCTATGTGCGCACAGCGTCTGGAAGACCTGAAAAGCGGCGAATACAAGCTCGGCGGCGGTGTCGTCGATCCGCTGCCGGAGGACGCGCCGTATTTTGTGAAGGATTACTACGACTATTACAAGACAGGTCGCGGCTATCATCCCCGTTCCCTCAACTCCAACGACGGCTGGAATGTGATCGGCTGCGAGAGCTTTATCAATCAGCCGATCCTGCAGTACTCCAACGAGATTCGCTCTGCGGTTTTAGTGATGCACGGCGATGCGGCGCATTCCTGCTACTTTGGCAGGGACGCCTATGCTGACATGGTGAAGGACAGCAAGTACACCGAAAACAAGGAACTGTTCATCATTCCGGGTGCTTCCCATACCGATCTTTATGACGGCGGCGGCAAGGGCGCGATCCCATTTGATAAGATCGAGGCGTTTATGAAGGAGTATCTTAAATGAGCAGGGTACTTGTCATTACGACCAGCCTGAGGGCAAGGAGCAATTCCGACCGACTCGCCGAGGAACTGATCGCTGGTGCAAAGGACGCAGGTCATGACGTTGAACATATCAGCCTCAAAGGCAGACAGATCAAATTCTGTGTTGGATGCCTGGCCTGCCAGAAAACACAAAAGTGTGTTCTGAAGGATGATGTCGTGGAGATCGCTGAAAAGGTGAAGGAAGCGGATACGCTGGTCTTTGTGACGCCGATTTACTACTATGAGATGAGCGGTCAGATGAAGACTCTACTTGACCGGCTCAATCCGCTTTTCCCATCTGACTATCGCTTCCGCAGCATCTATATGCTGTCGGTCGCCGCAGAGGACGATACAAATGTTCCCGAAAAGGCAGTTTCCGGACTGCAGGGCTGGGTCGACTGCTTTGAAAAAGCGGAGCTTATTGATACGCTCTTTTGCGGTGGCATCAACGACGCAGGCGAAGCCGAACAGCATCGAGCCAAATTAGAGGAAGCGTATGAATTCGGTCGCCAACTCAAATAGCAGAATAATTTTACTGCCAGTGGAAGCGAGACTATGGATATGAAAAGATTACTGGCTATTCTTTCATTTACATTGTTGCTCTTGATCTGCCTTTTTGCCTGTCAAAAAACGGAAACCGGGCGAGAACCAAGTCTTGATCCTTCCGAAGCACAGAACCAAGAGCATAACAATTCTACGCAACCGGAGGAAATCCATGATTCCGAAGCCAAGACGCCTACTGATCAAGCTCCGGCGGACAAATCGGATGGAAGCGGAGAAACTATGATTTATGCACATGTCGGTGACGAAACCCTGATCATCAAGCCGGAGAACAATTCCTCAGCAGAGGCTTTAATTGAATTACTGAAAAGGGGCGATATTGCCGTCGCCATGCACGATTACGGCGGGTTTGAAAAAGTCGGCTCTCTTGGTGCTTCGATTCCAACTAATGATGAAAGAATCACTACGGAGCCCGGAGACTTGATTCTGTATCAGGGGAACCAGATCACCATCTATTATGACACGAACACGTGGAGTTTTACTCGTCTCGGGAAAGTACAGGGTATGACCACTGAGCAGATCTGTGAAGTGTTGGGAGACGGCGATCCTACTGTGGTGTTTTCGCTGAACAAAACGCCTACCGACAGCTCTGCAGTGGGAGTGTTCAACTATGATACCCTCACCGTGCTGCTGAACAGCGGGTATGAGATGCCGATCCTCGGTCTCGGCACCTATGCGCTCGATCACGATACCTGCGTGAGTTCCGTGATGGCGCTTCTGGAAAACGGTGGCAGGCTCATTGACACGGCTTATATGTACGGAAATGAGGAGGCCGTGGGCGAGGGTGTCCGCAGAGGCATGGAGGAATATGGCATTCCCCGTGAGGAAATCTTTGTTATCACCAAGATATACCCGAATCAATTCAGCGATCCCGAGGCCGCCATCGATATGGCGCTTAATAAGCTGGATATCGGGTACATCGACATGATGCTCCTTCACCATCCCGGAACCAACGATGTGAAGGCATACCAGGCTATGGAAAAATATGTGGAGCAGGGCAAGATTCGCTCTCTTGGTCTCTCCAACTGGTATGTAGAAGAATTGACCGAGTTCCTGCCGCAGGTCACAATCACACCGGCACTGGTGCAGAACGAGATCCACCCCTATTATCAGGAGCAGGATGTCGTTCCGTTCATTCAGGAAAAAGGCATTGTGGTGCAGTGCTGGTATCCGCTGGGTGGGAGAGGCTACACTGCCGATCTGTTGGGAAACGAAACGATCAAAGCGATTGCGGAAGCTCATGGCGTATCTTCTGCGCAGGTCATCCTGCGCTGGGATCTACAGCGAGGCATCGTCGTGATCCCCGGTTCGAGCAATCCCGATCATATAAGGGAAAACCTCGATCTGTTCGGGTTTGAGCTGACTGACGATGAGATGGCAAAGATCGGAGAACTGGATCGTGGTGAGAAGCATGACTGGTATTGAGAAAACGAGGAAACGCGATGAAGATTCTTGTATTGAACGGGAGCCCGCGCCCGCAGGGCGATACGGCGAAAATGGTCGCTGTGTTTCGGGAAACTGCTGAAAGCGCAGGACATGACGTAGCGGTAATCAATGTGTGCCGAAAGAACATCAAGGGCTGCCTTGCCTGTGAATATTGCCATGGGAAAGGGCACGGCGTATGTGTTCAAAAGGACGACATGCAGGAGATCTATGCTGAGCTGAAGGATACTCAGATGTTGGTGCTTGCCTCGCCGATCTACTATCACGGTATCAGCGGGCAGCTGAAATG
>ONNS01000159.1 GCA_900319275.1 uncultured Eubacteriales bacterium | reverse complement strand
GATGAAGGTGCCGATGTACCATTTCCAAAGGAAATCCCACTTCTCTGAGAGTACATGGTCAACGTTGAACAGGATGCTCGAGTGGGCCTTGAACTCGTGGCTGGTACCGGTCAGGGCGACAATGGCAGCCGGGATCGTGATAAAGAGTGTCCAGTTCGGGGTCTCAGCAGCTCCGGAAATAATGGAGACAAGGAGGCTCGCACCGGCTGCGACAAAAGCGCAGATCGCGGCAATGTGGTAGTGATCCTCCTCTCTGGAGAGCTTCAGGAAAATGAATCCGGAGGCAGCGGTACATAACGCATTCAGAATCTGACCGGCCATATATAATCCGGGCGCGGAAGTCATGAAAATGTTGGAGCCCATCAGACCGGCAATCGTTCCGGGAATGATGAGCCAGAACAGCAGCGAAAGCCACTTACTGAGATAGCCGGCACGCTCGTTCTGCTGATGATTGTTTTCAGAGGTGGCTGGATATTCGGACATGATGCGAACTCCTTTCTGTCGTGATGAAAAGCAAAATTAATCTATGTTTATAATAGCATTTTGATTCAAAGAAATGCAATGGTTTTTCGCCTGCCCGGATCTCAGGCCGAACCCTATCACCCTTTGGATTCAAGGGCGATGACGCGATCTGCGAGCGCCAAAATGCTTTCCTCGTGAGCGGTCAAAAAGACGCGGAAGTTCAGGCGGCGGAGCGATGCGAGGATCGACGTGATCCGTGCTGCGTCCACGCCGGTGAACGGCTCGTCAAGCAGGAGCAGGTCACGTCCGGTTTCTTTGGCAAAGGCGATCGCGCGGGCGAGGGCGAGCCGGCGTTTCATGCCGCCGGAGAGCTCTTCCACGAGCGTATCCGTATCGCCCTGAAGGTCAACGAGGGTCAGGTAGGAATCGATATCCGCAGCCACAGCCACAGCCGCATCTGTAGCCGCGGAGGGGAGCACGGCACGGAGCTGATTGCGCGCGCTCAGGCGCGGGATCAGGCGGTCTTCCTGAAACAGGAACGCACAGGGCGGGCATTCGATCGTTCCGGAAGCCGGTGTCTCAAGCCCGGCCAGTAGCCTTAGAAGCGTGGTTTTTCCCGCTCCGGAGGGGGCCTTCAGCGCGACGATCTCACCTGGCTCGATCGGAACAGAGAGCGTGAGGCCGTCAAATATCTTCTGGTCCGAGAGGGGATAGGCAAAGGTCAGATTCTTTATTTCCATTTGGCCACCGCCTTTACGATCAGTTTTTTCGTTATTGCTTCGATCAGGAGCGAGAGAATGACAACGACAGCGGTCCACGCGAAAAGGTCCACGGTTTCAAGGTAGAGCTTGGATTGGTAGACTTCCTTGCCGATGGCCATGGCCGGAACGCAGAGCACCTCAGCGGCAATGCCGGCTTTCCAGGAAAGGCCGATCGCGCCGGAAAGTCCGCTGAGAAAATGAGGCATCAGCGCCGGAATGCGGATCAGGCGCCACTGCCTGGCGCGGGACATTTCGTAGGTTTTCGCCATCTCCAGAAGGAGCGGGTCGGGAGCAGCCAGGCCGGCTAAGGTGCTCTCCCAGATCAGGGGCAGCGCCATCATGCCTGCGATAACGCCGGGTGTGATATCCTTGCGGACCCAGAGCAGCACCAGCAGGATGAAGCTCGTGACCGGGATGGTCCGCATCACGCGGATCGCGGGGGACAGCAAAAGGTCAGCCGGTTTGAAGGACTTGGTCAGCATGGCCAACAGCACGCCAACGAGGATGCCGCCGAGCGTGCCAAGACCGATCCTAACGAGGCTGCTGAGGGTCTTTTGCCAGAACGCAGCGGTGGGGAGAAGCTCACCGAGTCTTGACAGCGTGCGCAGAGGGGACGGGAGCAGAACTTCACGCCCGATAAGGAGCGAGGCGATCTCCCAGATCACGATCCAGAACAGCACGGGGGCCAGAAATTGAAGAAAACGGTGAAGAAAGTCTCCACCGTTTTTTGCTTGGTTAGGGTTGTTTTTCATTTACTTTCCAACGTAGTAGAAATCATCG
>ONNS01000017.1 GCA_900319275.1 uncultured Eubacteriales bacterium | reverse complement strand
CTTCCCCCCCCTTCCGGAAAAAGATGTGCCGCCTCTCAGTCTATGCGCGCACTTGCAAAGCGGTGCCGTTTGTGTAATAATGTTAAAAAGAATTCCATGATGGAGGGGTTTGTACCATGCCGAGATTTTTTATGGCGGGGACCAATATCAGGGGCGGAATGGCCATCATCCGCGGCCGCGACGCCGAGCATGTGCGCGTGCTGCGCCTGCGCCCCGGCGAGGATCTGATCATCTGCGACGCGCAGGGGACGGACTATAAATGCCGCCTGGTCAGCGCCGATCCCGAGCAGGTCGAGGCCGAGGTGATCGAGGTCGTCCCCTGCCCGGCCGAGCCCTCCGTGGCCGTGACGGTGCTGTGCGGCCTGCCGAAGGGCGACCGGACCGACTATATCATCCAGAAATGCGTCGAGGCCGGGGCCAGCGAGATTCAGTTTTTCCTGTCCGACCGCTGCGTGGCCAAGCCCGAGACGCCCGAGAAAAAGCTCGACCGCTGGCAGCGCATTGCCGAGGAAGCCGCCAAGCAGTCCGGCCGGGGCATCATTCCGCAGGTTGGCTGGATCGGCGACTACGCCGGGGCGCTTGACTGCGCCGTCAAAAAGGACCTCGCCCTCTTTATGTACGAGACCGGCGAGCGCGAGCCCTTCAACGCCGTGCTGGAGGCCCACAAGGACATCCGGAGCTGCGCCATCCTGACCGGCCCAGAGGGCGGCTTTGCCGAGTTCGAGGCCAAGCTGGCAAAGATCGCGGGGCTGCACCTGTGCTCGATGGGCGAGCGCATCCTGCGCTGCGAGACCGCGCCGGTCGTCGCCGTCTCGGCCGTCATGTACGCCACCGGGAATCTCAGCTGAATTAACTGTTCAGTCCCCGAAGTCATTAAGGCAACCTGACCCGCATGAAGGAGAGAAGTGGTTAGTGGTTAGTGGTTAGTGGTTAGTGGTTAGTGGCTAGTGGTTAGTGGCTAGTGGCTAGTGATACTGTATCAGTCTCTTATCATTCCATATAAAAAGCCCCACGGAGCATCTCCGCGGGGCTTTTTTATGCAGTTTCCGTTTCTATTACTTGATGCCGTACTTCTTGTTGAACTTATCCACACGGCCGCTGGTGTCGACCAGCTTCTGCTTGCCGGTGTAGAAGGGGTGGCACTTGGAGCAGATTTCAACGGTGATGTTCTGCTTGGTGGAGCCGGTCTCGATCACATTGCCGCAGGCGCAGCGGATCGTGGTGGGCTTATAGTTGGGATGGATGCCGTCTTTCATAATAAAATACTCTCCTCGTCAATGGCTGTCTTGATTGTGCATTCGGACGCATAGTTACAAGACGCAAGGTGCATGATACCATAGTTTTTCCTGTCTGACAAGGGGTTTTTCATATTTTTTTACATAACGTACGCGCCCGTTACATTGGCACGCGGACGGCCTCGCCCGCGGCGAGATAATAGAGCACGCACTCCTTCACCGGCAGGGCAAAAATGCGCGTGAGCGCCATGGCGTAGGCGTGCAGCTGCCCGGCGTAGTAGGCGCTGCGCGCGGCGATCTGCTCGCTCGTGCGCACGCCGTCGGTCTTATAGTCGATGACCGTCAGCGCACCGTCCTCTATGATGCAGCAGTCGACCACGCCCTGCAGGAGCTGCTCCTCCCCCTCTGCGCCTCCGAGCGACGCGGCGTCGACCAGCAGGGAAAACTTGAATTCCCGCTCGCGCTGTTCGGCACGCAGCATGCGCTGCCCGAGCGGCGAGCGAAAGAGCGTGTGGATCGCCGCCGCGTCCACAGCCTCGGCCTCGCGCTCGGAGATGACCTGGATGCACCGCAGCCGCTCGATCTCCTTTTTGATGGCATCCAGGCTGCCCGCCGCGGCAAAGTCCATATACTGCAGCACGAGGTGCGTGGCTGTGCCGCGCTCGGCGCCGGTCAGGGGCTTGTCTGCCCTCGCAAAGTCCGGACGCCGGAACGTGAAGCTCGGTTTGTCGATCGAGAGCGCCTGCGCGTCCTCATCCGCCTCGCGCCGTCCCTTGAGTTCGGTCGCTGTCAGCTTCGAGGGCAGGTTTTCGGCCGCGCGGTGCGGGTAGACAAAGGAGAGGTTCTCTTCCAGACGGTGCAGCGTCTCCGCGTCGGGCTCGGTGCGGACGGGCGCGCGCTCCTCGGCGGTCTCGCCCTCGTCTGGCTCGCAGATGCGATAGGAAATGGCGTCTCCGCCGCTGAGGATACTCAGCAGCAGCCAGTCCACCGGCGCCGAGGCCGCGCCAAGCTGCACCGCGCCGAGCTTCCCGGCAATGCTGAGGCGCAGCTTTTCGATGCGCGCCTCGGGGTCTGGGAGCGCGGCGGTGATGATCAGCCGCTCCTTCGGCCGCGTCATGGCGACATAGAGAAGGCGCATCTCCTCGCTGAGCATTTCTCGCTCGAGGCGCTGCCGGATGGCGTTGCGCGCAAGCGTCGGATATTCGACGCGGCGCCGGAGGTCGGTAAATTTGGGGCCGAGACCGAGCTCCGGGTGTACCAGCACGGTCTGGCGGCTGTCTGTCTTGTTGAAGCGCCGCGCCGTGTTGCACAGGAACACGACCGGGTACTCGAGCCCCTTGGAGCGGTGGATCGAGCTGATCTGCACAGCCGAGGCGCTCTGTGCGCCGCGCGCCGGCTCCTCACCGCGCTCGCTTTGGCGGCGCAGCCACAGTACAAAGCGGTGCAGACCGCGGTAGCCGCTCTGCTCGAAGCGCTGCGCGAGCTCTGTGAGTGCCAGGAGATTGGTGCGCCGCTGCTCGCCGTCCGGCATAGCGCTGCATAGGGCCAGCATATCGAGCTCGCCGAGCAGTGTCCAGACCAGATCCTCCACCGACGTGTCGGCGCTCTGGCGGCGCAGCTGATCGAGCGTTTGCAGAAAAGCCGCGCTTTTATTGTCGCTCTTCGCCGCGGCACGCAGCGCGCCGTAAAAATCCGTGTCTTTGTCGGCAGCGCGGACGGCGGAGAGCTCGTCCGCCGTGAAGCCGAAGACCGGCGAGCGCAGCGCCGCAATCAGCGGGATATCCTGATGGGGGTTGTCTATGATAGAGAGCAGGCTGATCGCCGTGGACACCTCGATCGAGGTATAGAAGTCCCCGCCCTGGCCGCTCTGCACGGGGATGCCGTGGTTGATCAGCACCCGGCGGTAGACGCCGCCCACGCTGTTGGCCGAGCGCAGCAGGATCGCAATGTCGCCATAGTCGAGCGGCCGGCCCTGCACCTGTATATTTGAAGCCATCAGCCGCCGGATCTCGCGCGCGACCAGCTCGGCCTCGCGCGCGTCCTTGTCCGCGCGCTCCTCTCCGCCGCCGTCCTTTGGCAGCGCGAGCAGCAGCAGCTCGGGTTTTTCGCCTGCCCCCTCATAGTAGCTTGCACCGCAGACCAGCTTTTCGTTCTCACCGTAGTCGAGATCGCCGAGACGGCGGCTCATGCAGCGGGAGAAGACACTGTTGGCCGCGTCGAGGATCTCGCGCCGCGAGCGGAAATTCTCCTGCAACAGGATGCGGCGCGGCTCGCCGGGCGCGGCGATGTCGTGATCCC
This sequence comes from uncultured Eubacteriales bacterium, assembly GCA_900319275.1. GTDB lineage: Bacteria > Bacillota > Clostridia > Oscillospirales > Oscillospiraceae > Limivicinus. The sequence goes on along the minus strand of ONNS01000017.1, from coordinate 26,521 downwards.
GGTAGCGCAGGTATTTATCTGTGAAGATCGTCGGATCGGCCAGACGAAAGCGATAGATCGACTGCTTGACGTCGCCGACAAAGAACAGATTGCTGCCCTCGCGCGAGATGGCGCGGAAAATGCTGTCCTGTACGCGGCTGACATCCTGATACTCGTCCACCATGATCTCCTCGTACTGCCGCTGCACCGAAAGGGCCAGCTCGGTCGGCGTGTCGTCCTCCTGCGTCAGCAGCTGTGCCGTCAGATGCTCGAGGTCGGCGTAATCGAGCAGGCCGCCGCGGCGCTTGTCCGCCGTGAACTGCCGGTCAAAGGCAAGCGTCAGCTCCAGCAGCGCCTCCATAGCTGGGGCCGTCAGGGCCATCTCGTCGAGCAGTTTCTGTGAATCGTCGGCGAAATCCCCCTCGAGCTTTTCCATTGCATCCTTGCAGGCTTTACGCCTGTTTTTGATAAATTCCGAGAGCTCGACGTCCGGGCTGTTTCGCACCGAGCCCAACCGGCCAAACGGCACCGGCAGGCATTCGCGCGCGCTGTCCCAGCCGATGCGGAGCCGGCGCTGCAGCTCGCGCAGGGCGTCGGCCGTTCCGGCTACGCTCGTCTCATAGGCCGCGCGGATCTTCTCCTCGCGCGCCATGGCCGCCAGCAGACCGTCCATCTCGTCGGCCCAGTAGGCGACGGTCTCTTCCGCGCTCTTGAGCAGCTCCTGCCCCCATTGCGTCTCGCCGACGTCGCTGTGCCGCTCGCGCAGCCGCTCCACCTGCTGTTTGGCCCACAGCTCGGGGCGGGCGTGGCTCTGCATCTTCTCGTGCAGTGCCAGTACCAGCTCGCCGAGACGGCGGTCGTCCCGCCCGGCGCCGACCGTGTCGGCCAGCAGCAGAAAGCCCGGGTGCTCCTCCGCCGCGGCGTAAAAGCGCTCCAGCACGTTCTCGAGCGCCGCGGCCTTCATGGCGGCCGCCCGGTCGTCGTCCATCACACGGAAGTCCGGGGCGATGCCCAGCGCGTGGCTGTGCTGGCGCAGCAGCCGCTGGCAGAAGCTGTGGATCGTGCCGATCTCGGCGCGGCGCAGCAGGGCGCTCTGGCGGCGGAGACGGCGGTTCGATGGGTCGGCGGCCAGCGCCGCGGCGACGGCCTGGGCAATGCGGCCGCGCAGTTCCCCGGCGGCGGCGCGCGTAAACGTGATGACGAGGAAGCGGTCGATGTCGACCGGCTCCGGGCCTGTGAGATACGCCATCAGCCGCTCGGTCAGCACCTTGGTCTTGCCGCTGCCGGCGCCGGCGGACACCAGCACCGCGCTGCCGCGCGCGTCGATCGCGGCCTGCTGGCTTCTGGTCGGGGCAAATTCAGCCATGGCTCTCCTCCTCTTTCATCTTTTCGAGTACCTCACTGTCGCTGAGTTTTGGCAGATAGCGGCAGCTCTCGCCGTTTTCACCGTCTGCAAAATGGCAGGCCGCAAAGAAATCGCAGTTGACGCAGGCGTTTTGTGCTGCGCTGCGGTAATAGGGGTCGGCGTCGATGCTTCCGCGGTGCAGCTCCCGGGCCATCTCGCCAAGACAGCGGCGGATATGGCGGGAGATCAGGCCGAGCTCCTCCAGATCGGCAATTCCGCCCGCGACCTTGCCGCGGCTGATCCTGATCGGGATAAAGCGCTTGTCCTCGCCCCGCTCCCAGGCCTCGATCAGAGCCTCATCGCCGCAGACCAGGCCGCTGCGGCGCAGTGCGTCGGCGCGCTTCTTCCCGGCATCCGCCTCATCGTCGGATTGCAGGCTCAAGATCGCATTCCGTGCGGGGATATACATGATGCCGGCCGGCTCGATCGGTGCGCCGTAGCGCCCCTCGCCGCCCTCTCTGAGTGCGAAGAGGTACAGCAGCATCTGCAGCCCCATGCCGTACCACACATCCTGCAGCGAAAACTCCTTTTTACCGGTTTTATAGTCCACGACACGCAGATAGAGCTTGCCATCGTGCAGCCAGCCGTCTACGCGGTCGGCAATGCCGGTCATGCGCATCTGGCTCTCCCCCTCGCCGAGCTCCAGAGGCGGTAAATCGCTTGTGTGGGCAAAGTCCAGCTCGAAATCCAGCGGCTCAAAATCCGATCGGCGCAGCTCCTCGGCCATGTCGGATACGATCTGCTGTGCGTCTTTCTCGAGACGGCGAAAGAGGTAGATAAAGCGCTCGGACTTCTCCTGCAGATCGCCGAGCTCGCTGTGTACGTAGTCGGCCACACAGGCAGCGACGATGCCGCGCAGCTCTTCGTCGCTGACCGCGCGGAAGCCGCCGCGCGCCTTGACCTCCTTTGCCGTATGCTCGAGCACCGCGTGCAGAAAGGTGCCGATCTCGGGCGGTTCAAAGCCCGCACTCTTGTAGGGTTCGGCCTTCAGGCCGTAGCGGCAGAAGTAGGCAAAGCGGCAGCTCGAAAAACTGTCGATCCGTGAAGCGCTGAGATGGAGCTTTCTGCCGTAGAGCGCCTCGACCGATTCGCTGGTGAGCCGCCCGCGCGTAAGGCTCGCCGCCTCGTCCAGCCGCGCGGCGCGCTCCGGCCAGCGCTCTTCCACGACGGCGGCGGCAGCTGCTGTCAGCGGCGTGCTGCCGTGCCGGTCCTGGGCCGCGAGCGTCAGCACCGGGCCGGGCGCAGCGAGGCGGCACTGTCCCGGCTCGACCGTGCCGACGGGCAGGTCAAACAGCACCTGCGCGCGGTTGAAGAGGAAGGCCGGGCGCTGCTCGGATCCTTCGTCATTGACGAGGGGGCAGGTCAGCGTCAGCGTCTCGGAGGGCAGGGTCAGCACGTTGTACATCAGTGAAAACTCGCGCCAGAGCTCGTTTTCGCCCGCTCCGCCGAGGTCGATGCCGAGCGAGAGCAGCTCGCGGCGCTCCTCGCCGCTGAGCAGGCCGCCCTGCTCGTCGTTCATCGGCAGGCGGTCGTCGGCCGCACCGAGTATGATCAGATGCTTGATGCTGCGGCGGCGCATCCGGTCAAAATCGCCGGCGCTGACGCGGTCGAGTGCTACGGGGATGCTGCCGATATCATACTGTCCCAGCATCAGCGTGAACAGCCGGCCGAAGCCCTCACGGTCCATCTCGGTGTCGCCGAGGATGGCCGCGGCCTGCTCGAGCGCCGAGACGATCAGATCCCAGAGCTGGCGATACTCCTGGGCGAGCGTCTCGTGCCCGTCGTCCCAGAGCTCCCCGGCGCGCCGCTCGAGAATGGCCGGGAGCTGCAGATCCTCAAAATACCGGCTGAGCGCTGCGGCCTGGCCGGCTGCGGTGGAGGCGCGCTTCGCGTTTTCCTTGAAGCGCAGAAGCGGCTCGGCCACACGGCGGCGCAGCGCGTTGATGGTTTCAAGCCGCGCGCGGCTCTCCTCGCTCTCCGGCGCACCGTAGCCGTCGGGGTGCTGCTTCCAGTCGCCGCGGCGCTCCCAGCCCGCGGCGCGCAGCTGCCATTTGAACACATAGTTTTCAAGCGTGTCACATTCTTCGATCGTCAGCCCCGTGAGTCCGGTGTGCAGGTAGTCGATCAGCGTATCGACATCCCAGCCGCCGTCGAGCAGCTCATAGGCACAGCCGATCAGGGCGGGCAGGGGCTTTGCCATCAGCTCGCTTTTGCGCGTGAGGAACAGCGGCACGCCGTAGTGGCGAAAGACGCTCTCGAGCACGGCGCGATAGTCCTCGAAGCCGCGCACGGCGATCGCGATATCGCGCCAGCGACTGCCGCCGCGCACCAGTGCGAGGGCGCGCGCAGCGGCAAACTCGCACTCGCTGCGGACGCTGTCGGCGCGCCATAGCTCGATCTCCCGCGCGTCCCCCTCGAAGCCGAGCGAGGCATAGCTGAACACATGCTCGCCGTAAAAGCGCAGCGCCGCGCTGCCCTTTTTGCTCTCCGTGCGCCAAAGCTGCTCTGTCCGCACGCCGCACTCATCCGCAAGGCGCAGCAGCTGCCGCGCCGAGCGCCGGGAGAGAGAGAATATCTCGCTCTCGCCGCTCAGATCATCGAGCGTCAGGCAGACTGTCACCTCGCAGCGCTGCCGCAGCAGGGCGCCGATGACCTGCAGCTCCTGATGGGTAAAATCGGTAAAGCCGTCGATATAGACACGGTTCTCCGGCCCGAGACCGCTCTCGGGCAGCTTTTCCGCCAGCTTGGTCAAACGATCGAGCGGGTCGGCGTGGCCGTTTGCAACCACAGCCTCGTAGCTCTCACTGACAAGGGCCAGATCCCGCAGCTTGTCCGCGAGCGCACCGCCGCAGCGCTCAGCCGCTGCGAGCAGATCTTCGGCGTCGACACCGGCGGTCTTCATCTCGTCGATGGCCGCGAGCAGCTGTCCCGGCAGCTCGGAGCGGCGGCGTGCGCCGCCGTAGACCTTCAGGCGCGTTCCGACGCCGGAAACCGCCAAGGCCATGCACAGCAGCCTGCCGCCCTTGTCGAGATACGGCAGCGCCGCGCCGCCCCGGGCCGACAGTATGCGCCGCGCGAGCGCCGAGAAGCTGAACACCTCGGCATAGCGGGACACACTGTCGCCGCAGCGGCGGCAGAGCTCGCGCTCGGCCTCGTGGCTGTACTGCTCCGGCACCAGCAGCAGCGTCCCGCCCTGTTCATGCTCGGTCAGCGCGCGGATCTCCTCGATTACGGCCGTCGTCTTCCCGGTTCCGGCCTTGCCCATCATCAGTCTCAGCATCGTTTGCCTCTCCTTGTATGCATCGCTGCCTTTTTTCTTTCGTTCAGCACAGTTGTTCAAAAAGGTCTCTGTCGTTTTCGCGGGCGCAGAGGAAGAAGGTGACCGAGGCCTCCTCGTCCTCAAGCATCACGGTCACGCGGTTGCTTCTGCCGAGGAAGCGCGTGGCCGTCAGATTCGAGGAAAAGCAGGGCAGATCGGTCGCCTGCACGAGCTCTGCCAGGGTGCCGCGGTCGCTCTGCACCAGATAGTGCAGCTGGGGATTATTCTGCACAATGCGCTGCCAGATGCCCATGTCGCGATAGGCCAGGATGCTCTCCTGCCCCAGCTCCGCCAAGCGGATCGACGGCCGCGCGCTGAGCGGATGCTTAGGCGGCAGCGCGACGTACAGCCGCTCCTGCGTGTATTTTTGACACAGGATCCCGGGTTGTTCGATCGGACGGTCTGTCAGTATCAGGCGATAGCTGCCGCGCTTCAGACCGGCAAGCAGGGACTCGGTATCCCCGAGCTCGGTCGAAAGCGTTTTCTCCGGGTTGCGCTCGGCCAGCTCCGCGGCCAGATCCCACATCGGTGCCGGACCGCAGGAGCCGATGGCGATCGTGGACAAACGCGCGGCATACAGCCGCAGTTCCATGGCCATGTCGTCCACGGCGCCCAGCACGGCTTTGGCGCGCGCCACGGCCTGCTCGCCGACGCGGTTGAGAGCGGCGCGGTTGCGCTTGCGGTCGAAGAGCACGACGCCGAGCTCCCCCTCGAGGCGCTGCAGCGAGCGCGTCAACGCGGGCTGGGAGAGATGCAACTCCTCGGCTGCGGCGGAAATCGTGCCTTGCTCCGACACGGCGATCAGCTGCTGCAGCTGTGCAAGCTCGATCATGGCTGTCTCCTCCTGTCATGCAAATTATACATTCAGTATAATTTAACGCCGGTAAAAAAGCAAGTGCTCTTGTGCAATTTACACCATTTGCGTTCTATGCTTTCTTAGAATCTGTATAAAAAATTTCTGTCACTATGCGTGTACTGAATACAGGGATGCATAAACGGTATTGTACAATTCCTTAAAGTTAATGTAAAATCTTAAAATAGTGTTAACAAATACACTGAATAATAAGGAGGAGAACAAATGTTAGGAATCAACATGAACGACGTTATCACAACGATCGGCCTGCTGAAGAATTATCTCATCGGCATCGGCGTTGTGCTGGCGTTGGCGATCGTGATCACGATCGCTGCGGTCAAGATCAAAAAGCCCCTCAAGGGTCTTGTCCGTAAGAGTGCGTGGATCGCCTGCCTGCTGGTCGTCGCGCTGATCGTGAATGCGATCCTCGTCGGCCCGATGTACAGCATGGTCAGCATGGTCTTCAGCAACGGCGGTGATATTTCCGAGAACAGTATCACCAATGCACAGGCTCTGTGCGAGCAGATCGCGGACGAGGGCTTCGTCCTGCTCAAGAACGACGGGCTGCTGCCGCTCTCGGGCGATGTCAAGCTCAACACCTTCGGCTGGTCCGCCACCAACCCGGTCTACGGCGGCACCGGCTCGGGCTCGCTGTCCGGCCTGTATGAGACGGTCAGCCTGCTCAAGGGTCTGGAGAACGCGGGCATCTCCTACAACCAGGATCTCGTGAAGTTCTACACCGACTTCCGCGCTTCCCGTCCCGGCATCGGCATGATGGGCCAGGACTGGACCGTGCCCGAATGCACCATCGCCGATTACGAGAGCGCCGGCATCTTTGACAACGCCAAGGCCTTCTCCGACACGGCCATGATCGTGCTCGCCCGCTCCGGCGGCGAGGGCGCCGACCTGCCCACCAGCCTCGATCCCGCTGTCGAGGATACCTTCAACGACGACGGCCAGGGCACGATGTTCAGCCAGAGGGGTCTGCGTTACAGCGAGTATCCCGAGGATCTGGACGCCTCCAAGCACTATCTCGAGCCCACCACCCGTGAGCTTGCGATGATCGAGCGCGTCACCAAGGAATTCAAGGACGTCATTGTCGTCATCAACGCCTCGAACGCCATGGAGCTCGGCTGGGTCAACGATTACCCGAGCATCAAGGCGGTCATCCTCGCCCCCGGCCCCGGCCAGACCGGCTTCAACGCCCTGGGCAGCATCATCACCGGCAAGGTCAACCCCTCCGGCCGCACGATCGACACCTTCGTGGCCGATCTGACCGCAACGCCCTGCTTCAACAACATCGGCGAGTTTAAGTACACCAACCTCGGCGATGTCTCCCCGATGAGCTACGGCTTCCCTGTGACCCCGAACTTTGTCAACTATGTCGAAGGCATCTATGTCGGCTACCGCTGGTATGAGACCGCGGCGGCCGAGGGTGTGATCGACTACGACAAGGAAGTGGTCTATCCCTTCGGCTACGGCCTGAGTTACACTACCTTCGAGCAGAAGATGGGCGAGCTGACCGAGAAGGACGGCACCATCTCCTTTGACGTGACCGTCACGAACACCGGCGACGTGGCCGGCAAAGACGTGGTCGAGGTCTACTACAATCCGCCCTACACCAACGGCGGTATCGAGAAGTCCGTCGCCAACCTCGTCGCTTTTGCCAAGACCTCTGAGCTCAAGCCCGGCGCCAGCGAGACCGTGAAGATCTCCTTCAAGACCGAGGATATGGCCTCCTTCGACTATCTCAAGGCCAAGGCCTATGTGCTCGACAAGGGTGACTATGAGATCTCCATCAACCGCGACTCCCACAACAAGATCGACTCGAAGATCTTCACGCTCGACTCCAAGGTGACCTTCGGTGCCGATAACAAGCGCGACAGCGACCAGACCGCCGCCGTTGCCCTGTTTGACTACGCGGCCGGTGATCTGACCTATCTGTCCCGCGCCGACGGCTTTGCCAACTACGAAGAAGCCACTGCCGCGCCGACCAACTTTGAGATGAGCGACAGCGCGAAGGCCGGCTTCTACAACCACACCAACTATGATCCGACCCAGTTCAACAATCCCGACGACGTGATGCCGACCACCGGCGCCCAGAACGGTCTGAAGCTGACCGACCTGCGCGGCAAGGCCTATGACGACGCCCAGTGGGATAAGCTCCTCGATCAGCTGAGCATTGACGACATGGTCAACCTGATCGGTGTCGGCGGCTACCAGAGCGTTGCTGTGGCCTCCGTCGGCAAGACCCAGCAGGTCGACTGCGACGGCCCCGCCTCCATCAACAACAACTTCACCGGCAAGGCCTCCATCGGCTTCCCCGCCGGTGTTGTGATCGCGGCTACCTGGAACACCGATCTCGCGAAGGAATTCGGCCGCTCCATCGGTCAGATGGCCGACGAGATGGACGTCTCCGGCTGGTACGCCCCCGCGATGAACATCCACCGCAGCGCGTTTGCCGGACGTAACTTCGAGTATTACTCCGAAGACGGCTTCATCTCCGGCAAGATGGCCGCCAACGCGATCCTCGGCGCAGCCGAGAGCGGCGTCTATGCCTTCATGAAGCACTTTGCCATGAACGACCAGGAGACACACCGCACCGACATGCTCTGCACCTGGTCCAACGAGCAGGCCATGCGTGAGATCTACTTCAAACCCTTTGAGATTTCCGTCAAGGAAGGCCACTGCGGCGCTGTCATGTCCGCCTTCAACTACATCGGCAACAAGTATGCTGCTGCCACCACCGAGCTGCAGAACGCCGTTCTGCGCGGCGAATGGGGCTTCCGCGGCATGGTCCTGACCGACTACTTCGGCGGCTACGGCTATCAGGATGCCGATATCCTGATCCGTAACGGCAACGACTTCTGCCTGACCCCGCAGGCGACCGATTTCTCCAAGGTCAGCGACACGACGAGCGCGACCTCGGTGCTCGCCATGCGCCAGGCCTGCAAGAACATCCTGTACACCACGGCCAACAGCCGCGCCTATGCCAGCGACTCCAATGGCGGCGCTGCCAAGTGGGAGATCGTCAAGAACGTCATTCTCTGTGCGATCATCCTGCTCTGCGCACTGCTTGAGTTCCTGAGCATCAAGAAATACCTCAAGGCAAAGAAAGCGTAATATCAGCAACGTAAGCCAGGGGCTGTCACCGTTCTCCTCCCGGGGACAGTGACAGCCCCTTTCGTCAAACGAAACTCGCTCCCGTCCGCTTCCCCGGTTTCCGTAAGTGCCGGGAAAGCTCCCGATCCGCTCCTTCCGTTTTCCTCTCAAATACAAAGCCGCTCCGCTGGGCTTTGTATTTGTACACGGGGGAATAGCGAAACCCGCTCCAGTCCGCTCCATCCGCTTTCCTCTCAAATCCAAAGCCGCTTCGCCGGGCTTTCTATTTATGTACACAACGGCATGATCTGTTGGAAATCCAGCACAAAACGTGCTTTACATTTGACAAAAAGAAAGTTAAAATAATCAACAGAATCGGCAACCGATACTACACCATAAGAGGAGGAAGAACCCGCCTTGAAACATCAGGATCTCATCAAACAGATGACGCTCGAGGAGAAGTGCCATCTGCTCTCGGGCCGTGACTTCTGGCAGACCCAGAGCGTAAAGCGCCTTGGCATCGAGAACATGACACTCTCCGACGGCCCCCACGGCATCCGCAAGCAGGAGGGCGCCGGCGACCAGCTCGGCCTGAACGGCTCGCTGCCCGCGACCTGCTACCCGACCGCCGCCACAATGGCCAACTCCTGGGACCCCGCCCTCGGCGAGGAGCTCGGCAAAATGCTTGGCGAGGAGGCCGCCAGCCAGGACGTGTGCGTGCTGCTCGGCCCCGGTCTCAACATCAAGCGCAGCCCCTTCTGCGGCCGCAACTTCGAGTACTTCTCCGAAGACCCCTATCTCGCGGGCAAGATGGCCGCGGGCTATATCCGCGGCATTCAGGCCAACGGCGTCTCGGCCTGCCCGAAGCACTTCGCCGCGAACAACACAGAGCTTCGCCGTATGGCCTCGAACTCGGTCATGGACGAGCGGACGCTCCGCGAAATCTATCTCACGAACTTCGAGATCGCCGTGAAGGAAGGACACCCCAAGTCCATCATGTCCTCCTACAACATGGTAAACGGCGTCTACGCCAACGAAAACGCCCACCTGCTGCAGGAGATCCTGCGCGACACTTGGGGCTTTGACGGCTTCGTCGTGTCCGACTGGGGCGCCTGCAACGACTTTACCGACGGCGTGCGCGCGGGCAGCCACCTTGAAATGCCCTCCACCGGCGGCGACAGCCCCCGCCAGCTCATGCAGGCCGTGTATGAGGGCCGCATCAGCGAGGATGAGGTCGACGTGCGTGTGGACGAGCTCCTGGACGTGATGCTGGCAACCCGCAAGGCCGTCGATCCGCTCAAGGGCAAGCCCTTTGACGTCGACGCCCACCACGCCTTCGCCCAGAAGGCCAGCGAGCAGTCGATCGTGCTCTTGAAGAACGAAAACAACATCCTGCCTTTGAAGAAGGGCAGCAAGGTCGCCGTGATCGGCGAGTTTGCCCAGAAGGCCCGCTACCAGGGCGCCGGCAGCTCGGTCGTCAACTGCACGAAGCTCGACCACACGATGGACGTGATCGACAAGTTTGATCTCGACGTCGTCGGCTTTGAGGCCGGCTATCCCCGCCACGGCGCGCCCGACGCCGCCATGATGCAGAAGGCCGCGGAGCTTGCGAAGAAGGCCGACTATGTGCTGCTCTACCTGGGTCTCGACGAGATCAGCGAGTCCGAGGGTCTCGACCGCTCCACGCTCGCGATCCCCGAATGCCAGATCGAGACGCTCAAGGCCGTCTCCGACGCCAATCCCAACGTCATCATCGTCATGTCCGCGGGCTCCAGCGTCGAAATGCCCTGGCTCGGCCAGTGCAAGGCCATGGTGCACGGCTATCTCTGCGGCCAGGCCGGCGCCTCCGCCGTGCTGAAGGTCATCCTCGGCGAGGTGAACCCCTCCGGCAAGCTCTCGGAGAGCTATCCCGTCAAGTATGAGGACTGCTCCTCTGCCCCCTACTTCCCGGCCAAGGAGCGCACCGTGGAGTACCGCGAGGGTCTGTACGTGGGCTATCGCTACTACGACACCGCGAAGGTTCCCGTCCTCTTCCCCTTCGGCTACGGCCTGAGCTACACCACGTTTGCATACAGCGATCTGAAGGTGACCGACAAGGAAGCCAGCTTCACGCTCACCAACACCGGCAAGATGGACGGCGCCGAGGTCGCGCAGCTCTATGTCCACGCCGTCAAGCCCTCGGTCTACCGCCCGAACAAGGAGCTCAAGGGCTTCGCCAAGGTCTTTTTGAAGGCCGGCGAGAGCAAGACCGTCACGATCCCTCTCGACGACAAGGCCTTCCGCTACTGGAACGACAAAACCGGCAAGTTCGAGATCGACGGCGGCGAGTATGAAATCCAGATCGCGGCTAACGTGGAGGACGTGAAGCTCGCCGGCACCGTGACCGTCAAGGGCACGAACGCGCCGAAGTGCGAAGATCTCAGCAAGCTCCCGAGCTATGTGAGCGGCAGCATCAAGGCCGTCTCCGACGCGGAATTCGAGCAGCTGCTCGGCCATGACATCCCCGATGGCCACTGGGCCGGCACGATCCAGCCGAACGACGCGATCGCGCAGCTGAGCTATGCCAAGAGCCTCAAGGCCCGCCTTGTCTGGAAGGTCATGGATTCGATGCTGCAAAAGAGCATCGAGAAGGGCGAGCCCGATTTGAACATCACCTTCATTTACAACATGCCCATCCGCGCGATCGGCAAGATGGCGGGCGGCATGTGCAGTCAGGAGATGTGCGACGGCATTCTCGACATCATCAACGGCCACGGCATCGCCTTCTGCAAGGGTCTCGGCAAGATCGTCGGCGGCTTCTTCAAGCAGATGACAGTCTCCAAGAAGCAGAAAGCACTGGAATAAGGAGGGGCGGACATGAAAAATAACGCAAACGGCATCAACCCGATCGTGGCGATCCTCCTGACCGTTCTGGTCTGTGTGCTGACCGTGGTGTTCTTCACGGGCGGCCATGTGTTCTGGGGCATCGTCTTCGCGCTCATCACCGTCGACTTTGCGGCGGACGTGCTGCTGTCACTCAAGCCAAACAGCTGACAGAAAACCGCTTTTCGAACCGCTTCAGTCCCCAAGGGGACTGAAGCGGTTCATTAATCAACAAAAGAAGAACGCCTCCCGGTATTTCATCGGAAGGCGTTCTTCTTTTTTGCCGCGCAGGCTGTTTTCACAGCGTGTGCAGAACGTATATGCTCGGACTGTATCCGGCGATTCTTACTTCGCGTTCTTGGCGATCTCGCAGAGAGCGGTGAACGCGGCGGGCTCGTGGATGGCGGTCTCGGACAGCATCTTGCGGTTCATGTCGACGCCGGCCAGCTTCAGGCCATGCATGAACTTCGAGTAGTTCAGGCCGTTCATCTTGCAGGCTGCGCTGATTCGGGTGATCCAGAGCTGACGGAAGTCTCTCTTCTTCTGCTTGCGGCCGACATAGGCATAGCGGCCGGACTTCATCAGCTGCTCGTTGGCCATCTTATAGTGACGGGACTTGTTGCCCCAATAACCCTTCGCCAGGCCAAGCACCTTGTTGCGATGCTTGCGGGTCATCATTGCGCCTTTAACTCTTGCCATTACATTTTCCTCCTATTCGACGGTAGCCCTTATTTGTAAGGGATCATTTTCTTGATAGCTGCCACGTTCGTAGAATCGGCATAGGTCTCGGAACGCAGACGGCGGCAGCGCTTGGTGTCCTTCTTGGTGAGGATATGGCTCTTAAAAGCGTGGGCGCGCTTGACTTTGCCGGTCTTGGTGAGATTGAATCTCTTCTTGGCACCGCTGTGGGTTTTCAGTTTAGGCATGGTGATTTTCTCCTTCCGGTATTGGCAGAAATGCTCTGCCTTTTACTATGAAAGCTGACGCTTCCATAGCGCTTTTTAATAGCGCGTTTTTCTCGCCCCTGACGGGGCAACCGAAAAACATGCGCATAAATCCCCCTGCGCCGAAGATTTCTTTTATCGTGGCGCCTGCGGTTTGCGCATGGGGATTTACTCTTGATTCTCTTCCTCAGGCGTGTCGACCTTCGCCGTCTTGGGCTTTGCGGGCTTTTTGGGCGGCGTGACAGGCTTGGGGGAGAGGAAGATGGACATGCTGCGGCCCTCGAGCTTCGGGGCCTTGTCAAGGTTTGCGACCTCCGTGCATTTCTCCGCGAAGTCGCGCAGAAGCGTTTCGCCGATCTCGGTGTGAGCCATCTCTCTGCCGCGGAAACGCACGGACACCTTCAGACGGTCGCCGTCAGCCAGGAACTTCTGGCCGTTTTTCAGCTTCGTGTTGAAGTCGTTCGTGTCGATGCCGGGAGACATACGGATCTCCTTGATCTCGATCACGCGCTGGTTCTTCTTGGCTTCCTTTTCCTTTTTGGTCTGCTCAAAGCGGAACTTGCCGTAGTCCATGATACGGCAGACCGGGGGATTGGAGCCCGGAGCGATCTTGACCAGATCCAGGCCATGCTCCTCAGCAATCTTCAGGGCCGCCGCAGCGGACATGATACCCAGCTGTTCGCCCTCGCCGCCGATCAGGCGCACTTCTCTGTCTGTGATCTCTTCGTTGATCTCATGAAGCACCTTTGCGATTTTGAAACACCTCCGAAATAACATGGAAAGCGCGGATGCAAAGCATCCGCGCAATAAAACAGTCTGAGCCTGCAGAACAGGCGCTGTCATATTGACCGCGGCTGGCCCGATGGCCGCCGGGTGAGGTAAGGGGATGCCGTACCTTCTTTGTTTTAGCAGTGGGATTATAGCAGATTCCCTCTGCCCTGTCAAGCACTCATATGGCGAAAAGTGAAAAATATTCGCAAGTGAAGGGTGAGGAGCGAGGAGTGAGGAGTGAGGAGTGAGGAGTGAGGAGTGAATCAGCTAATTCCTAATTCCTAATTCCTAATTCCTAATTCCTAACTCCTAATTCCTAACTCCTAATTCCTAATTCCTAACTCCTAATTCCTAACTCCTAACTCCTAATTCCTATCTTTCTCCCGCTCAGTAGTTCTCCTGCAACGCGCTCTCGAGGTTCTCCTGCTCCATGGCCAGCTTGACGATGCGGCTGGTGCCCAGACGCTCGGCCCCGAGATTCAAAAAGTCCTCGGCGTCCTGCAGCGAGGAGATACCGCCCGCCGCCTTGACCTTGACCTGCTCGGCCACATGCGCGCGCAGCAGCGCCACATCCTCGCGCGTCGCACCGCCCTTGGAAAAGCCGGTGCTGGTCTTGATGAAGTCGCAGCCGCATTTCGACACGATCTCACAGAGCCGGATCTTCTCCTCCTCGGTGAGCAGGCAGCACTCGATGATGACCTTCAGTACATGACCGCGGGTGGCCTCGCGCACGGCCATGATGTCGCGCTCGACGTCGCTCCAGGCGCCGTCCTTGACCATCGAGAGGTTGATGACCATGTCGATCTCGTCGGCGCCGTTATCGATCGCGTCCTTCGCCTCAAAGGCCTTGACGGCCGAGGTGGCATAGCCGTTCGGGAAGCCGATGACCGTGCAGATCTTCAGCCGGTCGCCGGCATAGCGGCGGGCGCCGGCCACATGGCAGGGCGGGATGCAGACGCTGGCGCACTGGTATTTGATGCCCTGGTCGCAGATGGCCTTGATTTCTTCGCTCGTGCAGTCGACGCGCAGCAGGGTGTGGTCACACGCCTTTAATATATTCGCAAGTTCCATAGATAATACTCCTTTTTTGTTGTGATTCCAGAAACAGTATACCCTTATTTTTTGGTATAGGCAAGAGCAAGCTGAGAATATGCTGTAGCAAACACGATTGCAAAGGAGACTTGCCATGGAAACCAACGCCGTCACACTGTGCGGGACCCTGTCCGGGGCGCCGGTCTTTTCGCACGAGAGCCGCATGCTGCGCTTCTACCGCCTGGGGCTGGAGGTCGAGCGGCTCTCGGGCACCGTCGACCGCCTGAACGTGCTGGTGCGCGAGCAGCAGCTTGCGCAGATCGAGCTGAAAGACTGCCCGCGGCTGCGCGTGCAGGGTGAGGTGCGCAGCTACAACAACCGCGGCGGCGAGGGGGCGAGGCTCGTCATTTCGGTACTGGCGCGCTCGCTCGAGCTCTGCGACGGCTATGACAGCAATCTGGTCGAGCTGCGTGGCACGCTCTGCAAGCCGCCGAAGCTCCGCTGCACGCCGATGGGCCGCGACATCTGTGATCTGATGCTGGCCGTGAACCGGCATTACCGCCGCTCGGACTATCTCCCCTGCATCTGCTGGGGACGCATGGCGCTCTCCGCCGCCTGCTGGGAGGTGGGGCAGAAGCTCAGTCTGACCGGGCGGCTGCAGAGCCGGGATTATATCAAGCTGACCGACGGCGGCCCAATTTCCCGCACGGCCTACGAGATCTCAGCGGCCTCGATCGTCCCCTGGGACGGAGAAGACGTCCCGGGCCGCTGACCGTCGCTGCGCTTGCCCCTCTCAGGCGCTGCGCGCCAGCTGACATTTACCGTAAGCTTTTCTGTGCTTTTGTCGAAGGCCTTGACGCCGCCGACAAAAGGGTTTAGCTTATTGGCGGAGGTGGTGGTGTGAGACGAAAACTGATCGTACTGACACTGGCGCTGGGGCTGGTGCTCCTTGCCAATCTGCGCCCGGGCTGCTGTGTCGAGGGAGCGTCCGGGCGCTATTCCCCGCGTGCGCTGCATCTGGCCCGACTGGCGGCCTCGCGCGCGGCCGAGGAGATCATACCGGGCGGCGGCGCGCTGCCGCGGCTTCGGGCAAGCTGGCGGCTGTCCCTGCGGCAGCCGGAGGACAGCGTTCCCGCACTGACACGCGCTTTTCTCAGCCGCATCCCCGGTGTGACCGTGCGCAGTGAGGTGCGCGTCAACGGCGTTGCGCTCGGTACCGTTGCCGACGGCGAGGCGCTGAAGGAGGCACTGCACGTCAATCTCTATGTCGGCCGCCCTGCAGCGGCCGTCAGCTCACGCTATACCGAAGAGCTCTCGATCGTGCCGGTCTTTACGCGCAGCGACCGCGGCATGGACGA
This sequence comes from uncultured Eubacteriales bacterium, assembly GCA_900319275.1. Taxonomy (GTDB): domain Bacteria; phylum Bacillota; class Clostridia; order Oscillospirales; family Oscillospiraceae; genus Limivicinus. The sequence continues at coordinate 10,896 of ONNS01000017.1, read as the reverse complement.
GAGCCGCATGCTGCAGCTCATCGGCAATCTCTGCCCGGTGATGTATATTGACCGGGAAGGCAAGATCATCGCGTAATACAACAGGGTGAACACACAAAAACCTTCCTCTCGAGGGCATTGTGCCCTTTATGGGTAGAAGGCGGCTTCCGGCGTCTTACGGAAGCCGGAATACGGATGAGGCGAGGGCATGGCCTGTCAAGCGAGAGGACGAACGCTGACACCTCATCAGTCACGGCGCGAGCGTGGGACGCGCCGCGACAGCTTCCCCTCCAGGGGAAGCCATTGCCGCAAATCCGAGCTTGCTGAGATAGTTCGACATACAAATATCTATAACCGCAAAAAGTGAGGTATTCGCATCTGATTTAGCGAATTACCTCACATTTTCTTTACTGCACGGGCGACCACAAGGGTCGCCCCTACATCATTATCATTATCCAGCAGACTCTCCGCCGTGCTCTCGCCGTACAGGACGACGCCGTGCGCGCGGAGCTTTTCGGCGGTCCAGCCGTCGCCCGAGACCAGGGTGTGGCTGAAGGTCCCGTCGTAGATCACGCCGCTGCCGCAGCTGGGGCTGCGCTCCTTGAGCAGCGCCTTCCGGCAGCCGAAGCGCTCGCAGAGCTTCAAAGCCGTCTGTGCGCCGCGCTCATAGGCGGCTGTGACGTCCGCTCCGTCCCTCGCCCGGACGCCGCCGTCGCGGCGCTCGCTGGGTTCACGGGGGATCGGCAGCCCTCCCGCCGTCTCGGGGCAGACGGGGATCAGCCGATAGTGCGCAGCCAGCCGATCCAGCAGTTCCCGGGGCAGAAGGTTGCTCCCGCCGTCATATTTGCAGCGCCTGCCGAGAAAGCAGGCGCTGATCAGTAAAGCTTCTTTCATCTCATATCTATTTTTGCATACTCAATCCCAGCAGCGCGCCGCAGATGCCGCCGATCACATGGGTCAGCTGCGATACATCGTCGCGCAGCACCAGGCCGTCCACGACCTCGCCGCCGACGTACAGGGCGAAGACCAGAATCAGCGTGATCGGGATACAGCCGCCGCGCATGCCCGAGAGCGAGGACATCACGATCATCATGAATACAATGCCCGACGCGCCCAGCAGCGCCTTGCCCGGGAAGAACAGCCACTGCACGAGCCCGGCCACAAGCGCTGTCAGCAGGATGCACCACAGCAGGTTGCGGCTGCCGTATTTCTCCTCCAGCGGCGGGCCGACGACCAGGATCATCATCATATTCCCGAGATAGTGGGCATAGCTGGTGTGCCCCAGTACATGCAGGAAAAAGCGGGGATAGGTAAGAATGTCGGTCAGTGAGGATCGATAGACGCAGAAGAGCCGCTGCGTACTCTGCCCGCCGGTGTAGCTGCCCAAAAGCAGCACGCCGAGGGCGAGCAGTGCAAAGGTGAGCACGACCGGAGAGTTATATTGCAGTCGGAGCGTGTGTTTTCTCATGCCATCTCGTCCAGCGCGCTCTGGTACACCCTGCGCGTATGTTCATCGAAGCACACCATGCGCACCCGCTCGATCCCCGGATACAGGCGCAGCCCCTCGCGGATCGTGCGCACGGCGATCTGCGCGGCCTCCGGGAGCGGATAGCCGTAGATGCCCGTGCTGATCGACGGGAAATCGACGGTCTTGCAGTCATGCTGCGCCGCCAGCTCCAGGCAGGAGCGGTAGCAGGAAGCGAGGAGCTCGGCCTCGCCGTGCTGCCCGCCGCGCCAGCGCGGGCCGGGCGTGTGGATGACATATTTTGCCGGCAGGCGGTAGCCGCGCGTCAGCTTGGCACGGCCGGTCTCGCAGCCGTGGAGCGTGCGGCACTCTTCAAGCAGCTCCGGCCCCGCCGCACGGTGGATGGCGCCGTCCACGCCGCCCCCGCCGAGCAGACTGGTGTTGGCCGCGTTGACGATCGCGTCAACCGGCTGTCTGGTGATATCTCCAAGAACGATTTCCAGTGTTCCCATCATGCCGTCTCCCCACAGATCAGCTTGTTATCCGCCCCGACAGACAGCGTGATATCTGTCATGGGCTTGCCGTGGTTGTTCACGATCATCTCCGCCAGCACGTCCTCGATCTGCTTCTGGATGGTCCGGCGCAGCTTGCGCGCGCCGAAGGTGACCGAATAGGCCTCGCGGACGAGATAGTCCAGCAGGCTCTCGTCCCAGCGGAGCGCGATCCCCTTCTGAGCCATCAGATCTTTCAGCTCGCTAAGCATCAGCACCGCGATGTCGCGGAAGTTCTGCTCGCTGAGCTGGTTGAAGCAGACGACCTCGTCGACGCGGTTGATGAACTCGGGGCGCAAAAACTCGCCGAGCGCCTTCATCACGCGCTCGCGGCTCATGTCGCTGAGCGTGCCGCCGAAGCCCACGCTGCCGGTCTTGCTGTTGCTGCCGGCATTCGTCGTCATAATGATAATGGTGTTTTCAAAATTCACCGTGCGGCCCTGTGCGTCGGTGATGCGTCCGTCGTCGAGGATCTGCAGCAGGATGTTCATTACATCGGGGTGCGCCTTCTCGATCTCGTCAAAGAGCACCACGCTGTAGGGCTTGCGCCGGATCTTTTCGGTGAGCTGACCGGCCTCGTCGTAGCCGACATAGCCCGGAGGCGAGCCGATCAGACGCGAGACGGCAAATTTTTCCATAAACTCGGACATATCGAGCCGGATCAGACTCTCGGGTGAATCGAACATATCCTCGGCCAGGCGCTTGACCAGTTCGGTCTTTCCGACGCCGGTGCCGCCGACGAAGATAAAGCTGACAGGCTTGCGCTTGACCTGCAGACCGACGCGGCTGCGCCGGATAGCCGCGCAGACCGTGTCGACGGCCTCGTCCTGGCCGACGATGTGTGCCTTGAGCCGCTGATCGAGCTTGGCGAGACGTTCATATTCGTCCTCACGGATCGTCGAGGCCGGGATCTTGGTCCACAGCTCGATGATGCGGGCCAGATTGTCCTCGGTCAGAGTCGGCCGCGGCGCGGCCTTGATGGCCTCGAGCTCACCCTCGAGCTGGATCTCACGGCTGCGGAGCTTGGCGATACGGGCATAGCGCTCGTCGAGCTGTTCATTGGTCAGCGGCTGACCGTCGACCGTATCGGAGGACATCAGCCCCTCGCGCTCATAGCGGATATCCGCGAGCTCCTTTTCATCCAGCATGCGCTGGCGGATGCTCGCGTCCTTGAGATTCACGTCCGAGCAGGCCTCGTCGATCAGGTCGATGGCCTTATCCGGCAGGAAACGGTCGGTGATGTAACGTTCGCTCATGACAACGGCCTTGCGGCACATCTCGTCGGAGATCGTTACGCCGTGGTAGTCCTCGTAGTAATGGGCGATGCCCTTTAAGATCCGCACGCTGTCCTCGATGGAGGGTTCCCCCACCGTGACCGGCTGGAAGCGGCGCTCGAGCGCGGAATCCTTTTCGATGTGCTTGCGGTATTCGGCAAAGGTCGTGGCGCCGATGACCTGGATCTCGCCGCGCGAGAGCGCGGGCTTGAGGATGTTGGCGGCGTTCATGCTGCCCTCGGCGTCGCCGGCGCCGACGATGTTGTGCACCTCGTCGATCACCAGGATCACGTTCCCCTGGCGGCGGACCTCCTCGATCAGGCCCTTCATGCGGCTCTCAAACTGGCCGCGAAACTGCGTTCCGGCGACAAGTGCCGTCAGATCCAGCAGAAAGACCTGCTTATCCCGGAGCTTGTAGGGCACATTGCCCATCGCAATGCGCTGCGCCAGTCCCTCGGCGATGGCCGTCTTGCCGACGCCGGGCTCGCCGATCAGACAGGGATTGTTCTTCTGGCGGCGGTTCAGGATCTGAATGACACGCTCGAGCTCCTCTTCACGGCCGATCATCGTGTCAAGCTTGCCCTCGCGGGCGCGCTGTGTCAGGTCGATGCAGTAGTTGTCGAGAAACTTGCGCTTTCCGCCACCCTTCGGTGCGGCAGGCGCACTCTCCTGGCGCTGTCCGCCGTTGGACTGCGGCGCGGCATTGCCGCCGTTATTGTTGGCCGCCGGGCCGCCGAAAAGGCGGTTGAGGAACGGGAAGGTGGCGGTCTTGCCGTCATCCTCGCTCTCGTCGCCGTCAGCACTCATCAGCTCCTCGGCGCCGTTGAGTGCGTTCATCATCTCGCCGGAAAAGCTCTCAATGTCCTCATCAGTCAGGCCCATTTTGTTGATCACATCGTCAATGGGCTTGATGTGCATTTCACGGGCGCATTTGAGACACAGCCCCTCGTTTTTGGTCTGTCCGTTTTCTATTTTTGTGATAAACACCACCGCGGGATTTTTCCCGCAGCGGCTGCATACGGTAGGTGTCATGGAATTCCTCCAGTTATAAAGGCCATGTTATCAGGATATTACAGGCAGGGACGCATCATGCGTTCCCGCCTACATTACATCAGCCCTTCGGTGATAAACTCAAAGGAGAGGAAAAAGCGGGCCAGCGTGGTGCTCTCGAGCGTGTCGGCCCCGATCACCAGGCCGAAGAAGCTCAGCACCCAGCTCAAAAGCACGCAGTAGACAAAACCGCGCATCAATCCGAGCATGGCTCCGCCGATCTCATCGAGATTTTCCATGTTCGGCAGTCGGAACGACATATTGCCGATATTGCCGAGCACGATCAGCAAAATCAAGATCATCAGGAAGGCGATCAGCAGTCCCACGACATAGGTGATCGTATCGCAGAGCACGGCAACCGTGGCGTCGGTGATATGGATACGCTGCTCGTCGGCAAGCTTCACTGTGCGCTGGGCCAGTTCTTCCGAGCGCTCCTCGGAAAAACCGAGCAGTTCCATGCACTCGAGCGCATAGTCGTAGCGCAAAGAACTGTCTTCGGCCAGAATATCGTTGAGCGATTTATCGCTGCCGCGATAGCCGAGTTTGTCAAGAATGAGCTCTTTGGTCTCTTTGGAATCCATATAGCCGGCAACAAAGGGCTTGAGTGCCGGAATGACCTCGCCGGAGTAGGCCGAGGACAGCAGCGTTCCGCCAAACACGGCGATAACGATGGCCAGAATGCCGGCCATGCTGCCGATCAGTCCGCGTTTGTAGCCGTCCCAGGTACACAGCGCGATGATCACCAGCAGCACAATATCCAGAATCGTATTCATCATGGCAGGTTGTCCTTCCTTAGTCGATGCCATAGTAAGCTTAGTATAGCACGCAATTGTGAACAAATATAGCGGAAAATCGAGGAAAACAGCGGGCGCGGCGCTCACTCGTCTGTCATCATTTTTCCCACAGCGCCGTCGTACCAGATGCGGTTGAGATAGAGTCCCTGCGGCGGCATCGTCGGTCCGGTGAGACGGCGGTCGCCCTTTTCGAGCAGTGCGGGGATCTCCTCCGGCTCCAGCTTGCCGTAGGAAGCGTAGACCATCGTGCCGACCATGGCCCGGCACATGTTGTAGAGAAAGCCGTCGGCGCAGATCGCGATCTCGATGAGCGCACCCTGTCGCTCGACGCGGCACCAGTGCACCGTGCGTACCGTGGTTTTCGTCTCGGTGCCGACGCTGCGCACCGCACGGAAGTCGTGCGTGCCCTCGAAAGCCGCGGCGGCGCGGCGCATCCGCTCGAGATCGAGCCGCTGGGGATAGAAGCAGACCCGTTTTTCCAGAAAAGGATCGCGGATCGTGCTGTTATAGATGCGATAGACGTACTCCTTTTTGAGACACGATCCGATGGCGTTGAAGTCCTCTGGCGCCTCGACAGCGGCCTGCACGGCGATGTCCAGCGGCAGGCGGGCATTCGCGGCCAGCGGCAGCCGGTCGAGCGGGACGCGGCAGTCGCTGCGGAAATTGGCACAGTAGCGCCGGGCGTGTACGCCGGCGTCGGTGCGGCCGCAGCCCACGACCTTGATCGGTTCCTCGCAGATCTTCGTCAGGGCGCGCTCGAGCGTCTCGGCGACGGAGATCTCGGTCTTCTGCACCTGCCAGCCGTGATAGCGGCTTCCGTCGTAGCACAGGCGCAGGGCAATATTCCGCCGCTCGCTCATAAGCCGAAATGCCGCAGCACGATCACAGCGGCCAGCAGCAGCGCGCCGAGCGCGAGTGCGATCCAATCGCGGCGCTGCATGCGCATCTGCTTCATGCGCGTGCGCCCCTCGCCGCCGTGATAGCAGCGGCTCTCCATCGCCACGGCCAGCTCGTCGGCGCGGCGGAAGGCCGAGACGAAGAGCGGCACGAGGATCGGGAGCAGCGCCTTGGCGCGCTCGACGAGGTTGCCGGTCTCAAAGTCGGCGCCGCGGGCCTTCTGGGCCGACATGATCTTGTCGGTCTCCTCGATCAGCGTCGGGATGAAGCGCAGGGCCATGCTCATCATCATGGTCATCTCGTGCACGGGGACATGCAGCTTTTTCAGCGGATTGAGCAGCTTTTCGAGCCCGTCGGTCAGTGCCATGGGGCTTGTCGTATAGGTCAGCAGAAAGGTGCCGGTGATCAGCAGCGCGATGCGCAGCACCATCTGCACGGCGCGCGTAATGCCCTCCCAGGTGATCGGCCAGCCCGGACGCACCGGGGTGCCGACGGTGTAGAACATGTTCAGCACCGCCGTCAGGGCAATGATCAGCAGCATGGGCTTGAGCCCGTTATAGATATTTTTCGGCCGGATGCGCGCGAGTGCCATCGCGATGACGGTGACGGCAAAGACCAGCGCATAGCCGATCCAGCCGTTTGCCTGGAAGAGCGCGACGATATAGAGCATCACAAGCAGCAGCTTAGTACGCGGGTCGAGCCGGTGGACGATCGTGTCGCCGGGGAAATACTGGCCGAGTGTGATATCCTTCAGCATGTGCGCCGCCCCCTCTCTGCCAGGATGGCGGCTTTCAGCTGCTCGTGGGTATAGATGGCGCCGGGGAGCGCGAGTCCCTGGCGGCGCAGCTCCATTGCAAGGGCCGCCGCCTGCGGCACATTCAAGCCGATGGCCGTGAGCTTTTCCGGTTCGGCAAACACCTGTTCGGGCGTGCCGTCCATGGCGAGCGTACCGCGGTCGAACACCAGCAGGCGGTCGGCCAGGCGCGCCGCGTCGTCCATGTTGTGGCTGACAAGCAGTACGGTCGAGCCGGTTTTTTCGCGGTAATGCAGGATGTTATTGAGGATCTGGCGGCAGCCGGCCGGGTCGAGTCCCGCCGTCGGCTCGTCCAGGATCAGCACGCCGGGGCGCATGGCAATGACGCCCGCGATGGCGATGCGGCGCTTCTGCCCGCCGGAGAGCTCGAGCGGGGAATCGTTGAAAAGTGCCTCGTCCACGCCGACAAAGGCCGCGGCCTCGCGCACGCGCTCGTCGATCTCCCCTTCGGAGAGCTTCTGGTTTTTCGGGCCGAAGGCGATGTCCTGATACACGGTCTCTTCAAAGAGCTGGTATTCAGGGTACTGGAACACCAGCCCCACCTGTGATTTTACGTCACGGCGGGAGAACTTATCCGCGTTGATGTCCTTCCCACCCACAAAAACCCTGCCTTGCGTGGGCTGCAGCAGGGCGTTGAGATGCTGGATAAAGGTGGACTTGCCCGAGCCGGTGTGGCCCAGCACAGCCACCAGCTGCCCGTGCGGGATCGTGACGCTGATGTGCTCTATCGCGGTTTTTTCAAAGGGAGTGCCCTCGCTGTAGGTGTGGCAGAGGTCCTCCACGCGGATTTCTGACATATCGGTATCTCTCTTCTATTCATTCAGTGCCGCAACGATCGCCGCGGCGCAGCTCTGCACGGTCAGCCGATCGAGCGGCAGGGCAAAGCCTTCGCGGTTGAGCTCGTACATCAGCCGGGTCGTCTCGGGCACAGTCAGGCCCTCGCGCTCCATCAGCTCCACCTGGGAGAAGACGGTCTCGGGGCTGCCGTCGGCCACGATATGGCCGTTGGACATGACGACCAGACGGTCGGCGCCGATGCACTCCTCCATGTGGTGGGTGATCAGCAGCACCGTCATGCCGTTTTCACGGCAGAGCTTCGTAACTGTGGCAATAACCTCGCGCCGGCCCTGCGGGTCGAGCATCGCAGTCGGCTCGTCGAGCACGATGATGCGCGGCTGCATCGCAATGACGCCAGCGATGGCGACGCGCTGCTTCTGTCCGCCGGAGAGCAGGTGCGGAGCGTGTTTGCGGTATTCGTACATGCCCACGAGTTTCAGCGCGCTGTCCACGCGCTCGCGGATCTCGGCGCTGGGGACGCCGAGGTTTTCCGGGGCAAAGGCGACGTCGTCCTCGACCACGTTCGAGACGATCTGGTTGTCCGGGTTCTGAAACACCATGCCGACCTGACGGCGGATGTCCAGCAGGCGGTCCTCGTCCAGCGTATCGATGCCGCCGACATACACATGACCTTCGGTAGGCGTCAGCACGGCGTTGGTGTGCTTGGCGAGCGTGGATTTGCCCGAGCCGTTGTGCCCGAGCACCGCCACAAAGCTGCCCTCTTCAATTTCCAGGTCGATATCCTGTAAACTCTCGTCCTCATCCCCGGGATAGGAGAACGAGACCTTTTCAAATCGGATCAATGCACTCATGTATTTCCTCTATCAAAACTGTTCAGCCATTATGCGGCAGTGGGGGAGTTCAGAGGGGTTCTCTCCGCCCCCCTTTTGTCTGCTACGCAGACATTTCCCCCGCCGGGGGAATTATCCTCTGATTTTTCGCCTCGGAAGGCGAAAAACAAAAACTAAGCGGCGGCGTTCACCTCTTGCCGCCTTGCGGTGCCCGAAATTCTTTGCTCAGCGCTCGCGCGCTCTCGCAGAATTTCGACCGCTGCGGGAAACCCGAACGCCTTCTTCCGCCACTGGCGGCGGCGTTCAGGTTTCCCACCGACATGTGGCTCCGCAGGGCAGGTATAAGCCGCTGTCGGTGACCGGCAGGCCGAGCTCCTGGCTGTCGCTGTGGCCGCCGAATTTTTTGGTGAAAATGCTTTCACACACATAGCTGAGCACCGAAGCGCTCAGGCCCGTGGTGTAAGAGTTCAGAATGACAAAGGCCGGATCGTCGCTGAGCACCTCAGCGCAGAGACTGACGAAGGGCCAGAGATTCGTCTCGAGTTTCCATACCTCGCCGCCCGGGCCGCGTCCGTAGGAGGGCGGGTCCATGATGATCGCGTCGTAGCGTTTGCCGCGGCGGATCTCCCGCTCGACAAATTTGGCGCAGTCGTCCACGATCCAGCGGATCGGTGCGTCCTTCAAGCCCGAGAGCGCGGCGTTTTCCTTGCCCCAGGCCACCATGCCCTTCGCCGCGTCGACGTGGCAGACCTCGGCCCCGGCCTTCGCGCAGGCGATCGTCGCCGCGCCGGTATAGCCGAAGAGGTTGAGCACCCGGATCGGCCGCCCGGCCGCGCGGATCTTCGCCATGGCCCAGTCCCAGTTTGTCGCCTGCTCGGGGAAGAGGCCCGTGTGCTTGAAGTTCATGGGCTTGACCTGAAATCTGAGTTCGCCATAGCGGATGATCCAGCTTTCGGGCAGGCGGCCCTTGTCCCAGCTGCCGCCGCCGGATTCACTGCGGCGATAGCGGCCGTCGCGCACATTCCAGCGCTCGTCCCGGCGCGGCGTGTCCCAGATAGCCTGGGGGTCCGGCCGCACCAGCGTATAGTTTCCCCAACGCTCCAGCTTTTCACCCCTGGAGCAGTCCAGCAGCTCAAAATCCCGCCACTTGTCAGCGACCCACATAGTCTCTCTCCCAACGATCCATAAGTATTCACAGTATTTTAGCATGGAAACCCCCGCGGGTCAATAAAAAAGCAGAGCGCAAAGAAAAAGCATAGGGGAGTTCCCCTCTGAACTCCCCCATGCGCAAGGATAGACTGAACAATTGCCTCGTCTTTATATATATTCAGTGTGAATTGTAGTACGCCACGGCGGTGCTGTCCGTCAGCACGGCGTCGCAGCCGCCGGAATACAGCAGCGAGAAGCACTCGGTCGTGCCGCCGGGAAGGCGCGTGATCTGTCCGAGGCGCTTTTTGAGCCGCTCGTTCGTGTTCAGTGCCGCCATGGCCTCGGTCGTGGTGCACATGGCCATGTTGCGGCCCGAGAGCCGGGAGCTGTTCCACACGCGCGAACCGTCGCGCGCGGCGATGACGATGTCGTTTTTCACATAGGGGCCGTACTGGACGTACAGTCCGTCCTCGAGTTCCTCCTCACTCAATGCGACGCCGCCCCAGGCGACGTCGATATTGCCGGAGGCCAGCTCGTTATAGACGTTCTCTTTTTCGATCGAAATGACCTTCAGCGTCCAGCCGAGCTTTTCACAGACAGCCCCGGCCAGCTCCACGTCGAAGCCCCAGAAGTTGCCGTCCTGCACATACGCGAGCGGGAAGGAGTTGACGTCGACGCCCAGCAGCAGCTTGTGCTCGGGCGGCATGCCGGTCTCCTCAAGCGCCTTGGCATTTTTCGTAAAGCGCACCAGATCCTGGCCGAACCACTTGCGGTTGAGCTCGGTGACCTTGCCCTCGGCGTTCAGTTCTTCAATGGCTGCCACGACATAATACTGCAGCACGTCCCCCACCCGAAAGGCGATGGAATAATTCTGCTCGACCAGCGTCGTGAGCGTCTTGATCTTATAGCTGCCGTCGCCTCCGCAGGCTGTCAGACTCAGCGCGAGAATAAGCACCAGCAGCAGACAGATGATTTTTTTCAAAGCCGGATCCCTCCGTGTTATTCTCAACAGTACATTTTATAATACCACAGTTTTCGCGCTTTGCCTATACATATTGAAAAATAAATCGTGACTATTCAGTCCTGGACTTCATAGGGGGAGTTCAGAGGGGATCTCCTCTCTGATTTTTCGCCGCGAACGGCGAAAAACACATTTGAATCCGTTTTTGACGGGGCTTTGCCTCGGCAAAAACTCTCTAAGCCGAGCTGAGCGAGGCCTCGCGCCGTCGTCAAACGAAACTCACTTCATTCCGCTTCCGCCTTTAGGGCGAAAGCTGCATGTCCGTTCCTTCCGT
>ONNS01000115.1 GCA_900319275.1 uncultured Eubacteriales bacterium | reverse complement strand
GACAGTTCGGTCCCTATCTGTTGCGGGCGCAGGAGATTTGAAGGGAGCTGTCCTTAGTACGAGAGGACCGGGATGGACAGACCTCTGGTGCACCAGTTGTCGTGCCAACGGCACAGCTGGATAGCTACGTCTGGACGAGATAAACGCTGAAGGCATCTAAGCGTGAAACTCACCCTAAGATAAGATCTCCCATCCGAAAGGAGTAAGGGTCGAAGAAGACTACTTCGTTGATAGGCCGGCGGTGCAAGTGCAGTAATGTATTCAGCCAACCGGTACTAATAACCCGAGGGCTTTACCTACAGAAAAATGCAGGTGTCCTTGATAGAAATACTCGATTTTCTCTGTTCAGGTCCACCTGTTCCCATTCCGAACACAGAAGTTAAGCTCACCTGTGCCGAAAATACTTGTCTGGTGACGGACTGGAAAGATAGGTCAGTGCCAACACAAAAACGCCGCTCGTTCGAGCGGCGTTTTTGCATGTCCATTATTGCACTTTTCCGATGGCGCAAACTTGCCTCGCCCCAGCCGCGAAGCGGCGTCTCGGGGGAGAGGTGTCACGAAGTGACGGAGAGGGGCTGCTGGTCGAGCTACGCCGTTCGTCCAGCGCTGCCCGCCTTGCCGCGAATGCCATTCCCGGGCCTGCTTACGCGACGGCCCGCCAATGGCGCGGCTGCGGTGCTGCCCGGCCCACTTCATCCGCCACCGGCGGCGTGGGCCCGGCAGCCCTCTCAGGCGCTGCGCGCCAGCTCTCCCCTCGCGCAAGCGCGGGGGCGAGCCAAGCTTGTATGGAGGCATGCCGGATCCCTCCGGCGAATGCTGCGCTTGCCGGCAGAGCGACGGTAAAAAATAGGGTAAAAATCGCATTTCGGGCCATTTTTCCGCATAAAACTATTGACCGGCCGGAAATGCTGTGCTATAGTATGTGTTACCTGTCATGCGAGAGGTTTCTTTTTGTGCGCTTTTTTACGCGAAAAGGCCGTCTGCGCACATACAGGGAGGCAATGCCCGCCCCGCTGGGGCCGGGTAAATAAAATAGGAGGTGCCGAAAGAATGGCTGCAGGCGCAAGAGTTAAAATTACACTCAGATGCGAAGAATGCAAGCAGAGGAACTACAACACGGTCAAGAACAAGAAGAACACGTCCGACCGTTTGGAGCGCAGCAAGTACTGCCCCTTCTGCAGAAAGCACACCAAGCATGTGGAAACCAAGTAAGCTGGGAAAGGAAGCGTAATCATGGCTGAAGAAAAGAAAACCAACAGCGCTCCCGCAAAAGCCGCCGCCGCCGTCAAGAAGGACGACAACGCAAAGCTCGGTTTCGTCGACCGTATCAAGACCTGGTTCCGCGAAATGAAGAGCGATCTGAAAAAGGTCGTGTGGCCGACCCGCAAGCAGATGATCAACAATACGCTGGTCTCTGTGGGCGTGATGCTGGTCTCCGCCCTTGGCGTTTGGGTATTTGACCTGATTGCCAGCAATCTGGTGAACGGTCTGCTCAAGCTGATTGGTTGATATCCATGGCTGAAGAAGCAAAATGGTATGTTGTTCATACCTATTCCGGGTATGAAAACGCAGTAGCCGCCGCTGTGATGAAGGCGGCAGAAAACCGCAGGATGACCGATCTGATCCATGAGGTGAACATCCCCATGGAGACCGTGACCGAGATCACGGAGTCCGGCGAAAGCAAGACCGTGGAACGCAAGGTGTTCCCGGGCTACGTCCTGGTCAAGATGATCCTGACCGACGACAGCTGGCATCTGATCCATAATGTCCGCGGTGCAACCGGCTTTGTCGGCGCCGATGGCGAGGCCATCCCCCTGACAGAGCAGCAGATCTACGATCTGGGCGTCGAACGCAAAGAGATCGTCGTCGGCTTCGAGCTCGGCGATACGGTCAAGGTCAACGACGGCCCCCTCGCCGGCTTCCTCGGCGTGGTGGACGAGCTGGAGCCCGAGAAAAACCGGGTCCGCGTCGTTGTGTCGATGTTCGGCCGCGAAACTCCGGTGGATCTGGAGCTCGACCAGGTCGAGGTCATCAAAGACTAAATTTTAAGAAAGAGGTGCTCCAAGTTGGCACAGAAAGTTGTTGGATACGTAAGATTCCAAGTTCCTGCCGGTAAGGCAACTCCGGCGCCCCCTGTCGGCCCCGCTCTGGGCCAGTACGGCGTCAACATCGGTCAGTTCACCAAGGACTTCAACGAGCGCACGAAGGGCGACATGGGTCTGATGATCCCCGTCGTCATCACCGTCTACTCCGACCGCAGCTTCACCTTCGTCACCAAGACTCCTCCTGCCGCGCTGCTGATCAAGAAGGCCTGCGGCATTGAGACCGCCTCCGGCGTGCCCCAGAGAGACAAGGTTGCGACCATCAGCAAGGAAGACGTCCGCAAGATCGCCGAGCAGAAGATGCCCGACCTCAACTGCAGCGACGTCGAAGCCGCCATGCGCATGATCGCCGGTACCTGCCGCTCCATGGGCGTCGTTGTCGGCGACTGATTCTTGGAAACGCTGAATCAATCGCCGCACGCGTCTTGACGGCATCTTTTCCGTCTGATTTTGTCTCGAAATTTTGAAATACAACCGAAAGTATTCCTGCAATTTCTCGCCTTCATCAGACGAAAAATCTGCTCGCCAATCCGTGCACTTCGACTGAATCAGCGCTTCCTCAGGTCGGCTGCCCACATCGGGCGGCTCTCCTGACAGATTTCGGATCTGTCAAACGTGGGAGGATTTATCCATCCGACTTAAACCACATTCTTAGGAGGAAACAAAATTGTTTAGAGGTAAAAATTATAAAGAGAGCGCAAAGCTCATTGATAAGGCCGCTCTGTACGAGCCCCAGGAAGCTATGGCCAAGGTTGTCGAGAGCAGCAAGGCCAAATTTGACGAGACTGTCGAGCTGCATGTGAAGCTGGGTGTCGACGGCCGTCACGCCGACCAGCAGGTCCGCGGCGCCATCGTGCTGCCCAACGGCACCGGCAAGAAGGTCCGCGTGCTGGTCTTCTGCCCGCCCGAGCAGGTGGACGAGGCTCTTGCGGCCGGCGCCGACTATGCCGGCGGCATGGAGTATGTCGAGCGCATCCAGAAAGAGAACTGGTTTGAATTTGATACCGTGATCGCCAACCCCAAGATGATGGGCACTGTTGGCCGTCTCGGTAAGATCCTCGGACCCAAGGGCCTGATGCCCTCCCCGAAGGCCGGCACGGTCACCCCGAACGTCGCCCAGGCCGTTTCTGAGGCGAAAGCCGGTAAGGTCGAGTACCGTCTGGACAAGACCAACATCATCCACTGCCCCATCGGCAAGGTCAGCTTCGGTGCTGAGAAGCTGTTCGAGAACTACAGCGCCCTGATGACCGCGATCCTGAAGGCCAAGCCCGCCACCGCGAAGGGCCAGTACATCCGTACCTGCGTCACCGCGACCACGATGGGCCCCGGCATCAAGATCAACGCCCAGAAGCAGCTTTAATTGCGCTGAAATAACGATCCGCCGCAAAGGAAAAGCTTTGCGGCGGATCTTTTTTTGTGCGGGGTGGCCTTTGCTGCGATTTCTGTCTTGAAAAGAGACGGAAATTGCGATAAAATAATTAAAATAGTGTAATATGTTCGAAGCAGACAGAAAGGAGGACGCAAGTGTTCGCTTACTATTCCTCAACTACATTTCTTATCTGGATGGCTCTTGGCGTCCTATGCCTGCTGGTGCACGAAAACGCCCGCATCCACGCGAGGGACAAGGGGCTGCTGTATCTGACCTACGTGTTGATCGCCGTCTCCGCGCTGGCGGAATACGTCGGTATCTGGATCAACGGCAGAGAGCAGATCTCCCGCGCGGCTCTGCTGACGGTCAAGGCCCTGGACTATATCCTGACGCCGCTCTCCGGCGTCGCGATCATCCTGCAGCTCAAGCCGACGAAAAAATGGAAATGGTTTCTCGGCGGTGTTGTCGCGGTCAATACTGTTTTGCAGCTGCTCAACCCCCTGACGGGGTGGATGGTGGTCGTAGGTGAGGGCACGGTCTATCACCACGGCCCGCTGTATCCGCTGTATTTCGGCATCTGCATTCTGACGGTCGGCATGGTGATCCTGCATTTCATTCTCTACGGACGCTCCTTTCATCAGAAGAACCGGAAATCTCTGTATGCCATCATGCTGCTGATCCTCTGCGGAATCGTGCTGCAGGAGGTCTCCGGCGGAAGCGTCCGCACCTCGTATCTCGCGCTGACCTTCGGCGCCGCGCTGATCTTTATCCACTATGTGGAATTCGGGGCCCGGGCGATGGACGACGACCTCAAGCGGCAGCAGATCCAGCTCGATACGGATGCGCTGACCGGGGTATACAGCCGTCTGGCGTACTCGTACGCCCTCAAGGAATATGACGAGGCCGGGGTGCTGCCGGACGATCTGGTCGCCATCACGGTCGACATCAACGGACTCAAGCGGGTCAACGACAGTCTGGGGCATGAGGCAGGTGACGAGCTGATCCGCGGCGCGGCGGACTGCATCACATCCGTGCTGGGACAGCTCGGCCGCTGCTACCGCACCGGCGGCGACGAGTTTGTGATACTCGCACAGATGGATCGGGAGCGGGCTGCCGCCGCGATCGAGCAGCTGAACCGGGAAGCTGCGGCGTGGCACGGAAAGAGCGTGCAGACGCTCGCGATGTCGGCGGGCTTTGCGCTGGCCGAGGATCACAGAGACATATCTGCCGAAAAACTCGTCAGCGAGGCGGATAAGGCCATGTACGAGGCAAAGGCGGCCTTTTACCGCCAGTCCGGCATGGACAGAAGAAGCCGCCGCTGATACGGAAAAACACAGGAAACAGAATAGAACGGGCGTGTTGCAAAATACGGTTTAGCTGCACAAATGACGGTTCTGCCGTAGGGGAGGGGCTTGCCCCTCCCGGCGGTACCATGTTATTATTTATATTTT
>ONNS01000046.1 GCA_900319275.1 uncultured Eubacteriales bacterium | reverse complement strand
CGGGACATACCCCTATCCTAATCGTTGGCTCTTCTTTTTTCAATTCATTTGTCCATTTCCCTTACTGTCATCCCACAGAAAAAGTGATTGACCCTCTTTATTTATAGTGGTGGGCGTCCTGCAGAACCATTTCCTTGACCTTCAGCAGCCGCACCTTGGTGGCGTTCTCATTTTCCTCCAGCTTCATGGTAATATACTTGATATTGCCTTCAAGCTCGGGGATCATGACGTACTCCAGCGCGTTGACGCGGCGGCGGGTCTTTTCGATCTCCTCGGCCAGCAGCTGCATGGTCTTCTCGACCTCGGCCAGCTCCAGCATGTCCTGGAACACCCGACTGAGCGCGTCGAGCGCGTCATCCAGCTCGCCGGAGGTCTGGGCAAAGCCGTAGGGATAGACCTCGGAGGGATCGGTATTCTGGGTTTTGAAACGGTACTTCGGGACGTTGACGCTCATGATGTTGCGATAGCCCATCTCCAGCTCCACGCTCTGGCGCGGATAGAGCAGGGCCTGCTCGAGCATCTCGGGCGACATGATGGAGCTTGCCACCTGCAGCGCGCCGAAGGCGGCGGTCAGGCCGTCCTCGACACGGGTGCGCAGCTCCTTGTTGCGCTTGACCACATCCATAAACTGGCGCATCAGCTCATCGCGCTTGTCTTTAAGCAGCTTGTGGCCGCGGCGGGCGGTTTTGAGACGCCCCTTGAGCTGATTGAGGACCATTCTGGTCGGGGTCACGGTTTTTGTTGCCAAAGAGCATCACCTTCCTTTATCGTCTGTCTTTCCGCTCACTTCTTTGAGGGCAGATACTTGTCGATAAACTCGGGCTTGATGCGCTTGAGCTCGCGGCGCGGCAGGATGGACAGCAGCTCCCAGCCGAGATCCAGCGTCTCCTGGATCGTGCGGTTGGTGGTGTTGCCCTGGGAGACATAGCGCTTTTCAAACTCGTCGGCGAACTTGGCGAAGAGCTTGTCATCCTCGGACAGGGCGGCCTCGCCGAGGATCGTCATGAGCTCCTTGGCGTCCTTGCCGCGGGAATAGGCGGCGAAGAGCTGGTTCATCGTGCCGGCGTGGTCCTCGCGGGTCTTGCCGACGCCGATGCCCTTGTCCTTCAGACGGCTCAGGGACGGCAGCACGTCCACGGGAGGCACAATGCCCTTGCGGAAGAGGTCGCGGCTCAAAATGATCTGTCCCTCGGTGATGTAGCCGGTCAGGTCGGGGATCGGGTGGGTCTTGTCGTCCTCGGGCATCGTGAGGATCGGGATCATCGTGATCGAGCCCTTCTTGCCCTGGCGGCGGCCGGCGCGCTCGTAGAGCGTGGCAAGGTCGGTGTACAGGTAGCCGGGATAGCCGCGGCGGCCGGGGACCTCTTTCTTGGCGGCCGACACCTCGCGCAGCGCTTCGGCGTAGTTGGTGATATCGGTCAGGATGACGAGCACCTGCATATCCTTCTCAAAGGCGAGATACTCGGCGGCAGTCAGCGCCACGCGCGGCGTGGCGATACGCTCGACCGCGGGGTCGTTCGCGAGGTTCGAGAAGACGACCGTGCGCTCGATGGCGCCGGTGCGGCGGAAGTCGTTGATGAAATACTCCGACTCCTCAAACGTGATGCCGATGGCGGCGAACACGACCGCAAAGGTCTCGTTATCGCCGAGCACGCGGGCCTGGCGGGCGATCTGTGCGGCCAGGGCGGCGTGCGGCAGGCCGGAGCCCGAGAAGATCGGCAGCTTCTGGCCGCGCACGAGGGTGTTCAGACCGTCGATCGTGCTCACGCCGGTCTGGATGAACTCGGCCGGGTAGGCGCGGGCCGCCGGGTTCATCGGCAGGCCGTTGATGTCCATGCGCTTGTCGGCCAGCAGCTCGGGGCCGCCGTCGATCGGGCTGCCCATGCCGTTGAAGACGCGGCCGAGCATATCGCCGGACACGGCCAGCTGCTGGGGATGGCCCAGGAAGCGGACCTTGGAATCGGCCAGGTTGATGCCCTGGGCCGACTCGAAGAGCTGGACGACTGCGCTGTCGCCGTCGACCTCCAGCACCTTGCAGCGGCGGACCTCGCCGTTGGGGAGCTCGATCTCACCCAGCTCGTCGTAGGTGACACCCTCGACGTGCTCAACGACCATCAGAGGGCTCGCGATCTGCTTGATGGTTTTATATTCTTTGATCATTCGTCCTCACCTCCGGCAACTACGTCCGCGATCTCCTGCTTCATCTCGGCGTCGATCGCATCGTAATCCTTCTCATAGGTATTGGCGTCGGCCATCTTGGCGCGGCCGATCCGCTCGCGCGCGTCGATCGTGAAGAGGGCGTCCATGTTGGTGCAGCCCTTCGCGAGCGCCTCGCGGCAGTAGCCGTCGTAGCGCAGCACGAGATCGAGCAGGCGGTACTGCTTGCCGTAGGACGAGTAGGCGTCCTCGTCGACGAAGGCGTTCTGCTGCAGGAAGTCCTCGCGGATCATCTTGGCCGTCTCCATCGTCAGGCGGTCGTTCGGGCTCAGCGCGTCCTGGCCGACCAGACGGACGATCTCCTGCAGTTCGCTCTCTTCCTGGAGGATGGCCATAGCGGACTCACGGTTCTTCATGTACTGCTCGCCGAACTGCTCGGTATACCACTCGCGCAGGTTGTCGAGATACAGCGAATACGAGGTCAGCCAGTTGATGGCCGGGAAGTGGCGGGCATAGGCCAGCGAGGAGTCGAGTGCCCAGAAGACCTTGACGATGCGCATCGTGGCCTGGGAGACGGGCTCGGAGATATCGCCGCCCGGAGGCGACACGGCGCCGATCGCGGTGACGGAGCCGCGGCGCTGGTCCTGGCCCATGCACTCGACGACGCCGGCGCGCTCGTAGAACTGGGACAGACGCGAGGCAAGGTAGGCGGGATAGCCCTCTTCACCGGGCATCTCCTCGAGACGGCCGGACATCTCACGCAGAGCCTCGGCCCAGCGGGAGGTGGAGTCGGCCAGAACCGCCACGTCATAGCCCATATCGCGGAAGTACTCGGCGATCGTGATGCCGGTGTAGATCGACGCTTCACGCGCGGCCACGGGCATATCGGAGGTGTTCGCGATCAGCACGGTGCGCTTCATCAGCGGCTCGCCGTTGCGCGGGTCCTTCAGCTCGGGGAACTCCATGAGAACGTCGGTCATCTCGTTGCCGCGCTCACCGCAGCCGATATAGACGACGACGTCCACGTCCGACCACTTGGCGAGCTGGTGCTGCACGACGGTCTTGCCCGAGCCGAAGGGGCCGGGCACGGCGGCCGTGCCGCCCTTGGCGATCGGGAACATCGTGTCGATGATGCGCTGTCCGCTGTTCATCGGGCGGGCAGGCACAAACTTTCTCTGATAGGGGCGCGGCACACGCACGCTCCAGCGCTGCAGCATGCTCAGCTCGTGCTCCTTGCCCTTTTCATCGCACAGCACGGCCACAGTCTCGTCGACGGTAAAGCTGCCGCCGCGGATGCTGACGAGCTCGCCCTTCAGACCGTTCGGGACCATGATCTTATGCAGAATGGCCGTGGTCTCCTGCACGGTGCCGAGCACGTCGCCCGCTTCGAGCTTGTCGCCGACCTTGGCGACGGGGACAAAGTCCCATTTCTTTTCGCGGTTCAGGGCCGAGACCGAAATGCCTCTCGTGATCGAGTCGCCGGCGATGGCGCGCATCTCGGGCAGGGGACGCTGGATTCCGTCATAGATATTGTTCAGCATGCCGGGGCCGAGCTCCACGCTCAGCGGCATACCGGTGGTCACGACCTCGGCGCCGGGGCCGAGACCGGAGGTCTCCTCGTAGACCTGAATGGAGGCGGTATCGCCCGTCATGTTCAGGATCTCGCCGATCAGGCGGTTCGAGCCCACGCGCACCACGTCCGAGACGTTGGCGTCAGCCAGGCCCTTGGCCACCACAAGCGGTCCGGATACCTTGGTAATAATTCCGCTCATTGAATAACCTTCCTTTTTTTCAACGATTGAAGGTGTTATTAATCACCTAATATATTAGTTCCGACGGCGCGCTCCACTGCGTCGCGCAGCGCCCTCTGGCCGAGACCGATGCTGCCGTTGCGGCCCGGGATCACAATGATCGCGGGCTTGGGGCTGTCCTTATAGCGGTCGATCTCGTGCTGCAGCTCCTGGGCCAGCACCTCTTCGATGTAGATGATGGCATAGTCTTCGCTCTCGCGCGTCAGACGGTGCAGGGCGTCCCTGGCCTCGTCCAGCGTAGCCACCGGCCGGGTGTCAAGGCCGAGGGCCTTGAAGCCGATGACGGTGTCGGCGCCGCCGATAACCGCAATTTTAAGCATACAGATCACGCAGCCTTTCCCGGATCACCTGGGGCTCGATGCCCATGCGGCGGCCCGTGAGGATCATACGGACGGCGGTCAGCTCGTTCTCCACCGCCGCGAGATAGGCGATCACCGCCTCTTCTCCGAAGGCGGTCAGCTTGGCCTCGCGCAGCACGCGCATCACCGCGTTGTCGCAGGCGAGCTCAAAAGCTGTCAGCTTGCCGCCCTCGACAGCCTCCGCGCCGAGCGCGGCGGCGTCGGCGAGCTCGGAGCCCGAAAAGAGACCGCCAAGCCCCTCCGCCGAGAGCGCGGTGAGAAAGCGCCCCGGCTCCACGCGGCCGCCGGGCAGCAGCGTATCGCGCAGGAAATCGGCGTTTTTGCCCATGCGCAGCGTGCGCACGGCGCTCTTGAGGTTGCTGCTGTCGGCGAGGACCGCCACATAGCGCTTTAAAAACGCGCTCTGCTGTTCGTCCGCGATCGTCTTGAGCTCGTCAAACCAGGCGCGGTCGAGCACGAAGTCGGATAGCTGCGGGTTCGAGGTCCGCGCGAGGATCTCGCGCGCCTCGGCGAGCGCTGTGCCGAGCTTGCCGGGCAGTGCGCTGTAGTGCTCTTCGAGATAGGCCTCTTTTAAAGCATTGCTCTTGACACGGCCGCACTCGGAGAGTAGATAGTCGCCGTCGGTGCCCTTGGCCTCGGCCTTGAGCACGACCTTCGCGTTGTGGTAGTCATACCGGATCCGGAAGAAGTCGACCAGCGCGCGGTTGGGGCAGCGCTGTGCGAGATCGTCGAATACCTCGCTGCGGTGCCGCGCGAGCGCTTCGTCGATCTCCTTGGCACTCATGCGGGACATATCCTCATAACCGCAGTCGGTCAGGAGCTTGGCGCTGTCGGCAAATTCCGGAGCTTCGAGCATACGCTCGGCCTTTTCACGCGAGAGCATTCTGGTCTCTCTGGCGCGCAGGGCCGCCGATATGTACAGATAGTCTTCTTTTTTCATTGCTTTTGCCAAATTCAGCCCTCCTGATGTCGCCATCATGCAAACAGCACGTCAGAGAGCTCCGCGGCCATCTCGTCGCGGCAGAGGTCGACCAGCAGCTCACTGCTGCAGTTGGCCTCGATATTGCCCCGGCGCAGCAGCAGTCCGCCGGCGATATCGGCCGTGTCGGCGCTCAGCGTCAGCTTCGCGGTGCGGCCCTCGGCTTTGAGCGCGGCGTTTGCGGCCTCGACGGCCTTTGCGCCGACAGCGGCGCGGTCCTTCGCGTTGAGGACAAGCTCCTCCTCACCGGTGACGGAGGCCGCGGCGGCAAGCTTTGCAAGGAAAGCGACATAGTCGCTCTCTGGCATCTCGCCGAGCTTGCGGAGCGCGAGAGCAAAGCTCTCGGACACCTTTTGCTGCTTGAGCGCGAGCATCGACTTGCGCTGTTCCATCTCGTCGATGCGCTTCATGCTGTCGACGCGGTCCTCGCAGGCCTTGACGCCGGCGCGCAGGCGGGTGTTGTAACTGTTTTTGGCCTTGTTTTCAAAATCCTCGCGGATAGACGCGCACTTTTGTTCGGCCTGAGCGATGATCGCGTCGGCTTGTGCCTGGGCGTCAGAGCGGATGTGCGCGATGATTTTTTCAGTGCCTTTCATTTGCCGCTCCTGTCCGCATCAGCCGATGGCGATGGAGTTGAGCATCAGGAAGGAGGCCAGCAGGCAGAGGATGGCGTAGAACTCGACGACGATGCACATGATCATGCCCTTGGACCAGTCGTCGGGCTTCTTGGCGAGAATGTTGATGGAAGCCGCAGCGACCTTGCCCTGGGCGATGGCGGAGAGCAGACCGCCGAGACCGATGGGCAGGCAGGCCGCGAGGATCTCCATGCCCTGGGCGACAGAGAGAGCGCTGGCCGCGCCGGAGATCTTCTGGAAGGCCAGGAAGAAGATAACGAAGCCATAGAGGCCCTGGGTGCCGGGGATGACCTGCAGGATCATGACCTTACCGGACTTGCTGGGGTCCTCGGAGACGAGGCCGGCACCGGCTTCACCGGTCAGGCCCGTGCCCTTGGCCGAGCCGATGCAGGCGAGGGCGGCGGCGAGCGTCGCGCCGAGCAGAGCGAATGCGTTTCCACCGATTGCATTCAGAAATTCCATGATTGATTTCCTCCTAAAAATAGTATAAAGGGAATACATTAAGTAGTGCCGGAAAGCTCCTGCTTTCCATTGCTTCCGGATAAAAGAATAGTTGTTTTTATTCAGTCGCCAATCGATTATGGGGAATTCAGAGGGGTCATCCCCTCTGATTTTTCGCCTCGGAAGGCGAAAAACAATTCAAATCCGTTTTTTCCGGGGACACGCGCCTCGGAAAAAACTCTTCTCGCCCTGCCAGTGTGCGAGCGTCTCACGCAAGCGAGTGCATGCAGCAGGGCGCAGTCCCCAATAACTGTTTAGTCCCGTCAGGGACTGAACAGTTATGATTAATCCTTTGCCTTCACATAGGTCTGGCTGTAGGTCAGCGGGCGGAAGGGCCGGCCGCCGTCGACATAGAACTTGCCGAAGAACTCAAGGCACTGCAGACGCAAATCGTGCACATAGCAGCCCAGCAGGTTCAGCGCGAAGTTCATCGCGTGGCCCAGCAGGAAGATCACGGCAAAGGCGAGACCCGTCCATACGTTCAGCCCGTTCGATTCCGCGGGCATGATGGCGACGGTGTTGAACACCTTGCCGACGACACCGCCGGCCAGCATCAGCGCCATGATACGCGAGTAGCTCAGCACGTCGCCAAACCATCCGGTCGCCGTGTTGTAGATGCAGCCGAAGGCCGCCGTGACCTTACCGAAGCCCTTGGCGTTCCGCCCCGAGCCGAGGAGCAGCAGTACCGTGCCGATGATCAGCACGCCGAGCCCGATCTGTCCGGGGAAGCCCTTGACGATCATAGACAGCGCAAAGAGGATGATGCCCAGCAGCATGATCCACAGACTGCCCTCTTCAAAGAAGGCGCCCGCCTTGTCGCCGGCCTTCCACTTGCGCGCAAAGGACACGGCCATGCCGGTGTTCAGATGCAGCACGCCCAGCACCATCGAGCCGTAGAGCACCATGGTGCTGTCGGTCTCGGGTGAGAACAGGTGCCAGAGATGGAAGTTTGCCGCGGGGTTCACAAGATTGACGATCTTCTCGAGCGAGTCGGAGAAGAAGCCGCCGGTCAGCACGCCCATCGCGAAGGTGGAAATGCCGCCGTAGAGCACCAGCTGCCAGGTAGCCAGAGCGCCGCCCTCGGGCTTGACCTTCAATAAATAGACGATCGCCGCGAGGATCATCAGAATGCCGTAGCCCATGTCGGCCATCATCAGTCCGAAGAACAGGATGAAGAACGGAGCCATCAAGGGGTTTGGGTCCACGGTGCCGTACTGCGGCAGCGCGTACATGTTCGTCACCATGTTCATGCTGTTGGTGAAGGCGTTGTTTTTCAGCTGAACAGGCACCTCGGGGTATTCGTCCTCGGCAGGCTCCTCACACTCCCAGGCGCAGTCGAAGCGCTCGAAGACCCGTGCAAGCTCCTCTTCGCGCTCGGCGGGCATCCAGCCCTGCAATATGACGACCGATTCGGTGCCGCAGAGTTTGTCCTGCGCTTCACACAGCGCGAGCTGCGTCCCAGCCGCGTCCGAGGCCTGCTTGAGCGCCGCGCGGTGGGAGGCGAGATCGACAATGGTCTGTTCGCAATTCTTTCTCTCCGCCGCCAGCTCCTCGAGCTCGCGCTCCATGCGTTCGATATTGTCCGTGGCCGTTCCGGTCAGACCGTTCGGGCTGAAGGCCGAAAAGCCGAAAGGCCGCAGGGCCTCGAGCGCGTCTGCGAGCTGTTCCTTCATGGCGACGAGCAGCAGATAGCGCTGCCCCTTGTCGCTCGAAATCTCGAAGAGCTCGGCCTCGTCGGAGGCCTCGGCGAGCGCTTCCTGCGCTTTGAGAAGCTCGGTGCGCAGCGGAACGGTGCCCAGCTGCACGGCGCAGCGCTCGGTGCCCGCAGTCTCGAGCGGCAGCTCCAGCCCCTTCCATGGCTGCAGGCTGGCAATCGCCGATTTCAGGCGGCTCTCCTCGGTCTGCGCGCGGCGGATCGCGTCGTTTTGCTGCAGGATCTGCCCGGCCACAGGGAGCTCGGTTTTGATCAGCTCCTCCGTCAGAAGGCTCTCGCCGCTGGCCGTAGGCTTTGGCGCGAGCAGCTTGCCCTTTGCCGGGGCATAGCGGCCCAGCACCGTGAGGGCGTTCTGCAGATCCTGCTGGCGGCTGCGCCAGGTCATCTGCCGGCTGCTCTCACGTTTGAGCGACGCGCCGAGCGCCTCATCCGAGAGCGCTTCGGGCTCGGAAATCTCCACACAGCCATGGCGGAGCAGCTCGCGCAGCAGCTCCTCCTTATCGGAGCGGACAGCCATCAGCCGAAGCTTTTTCATTTTTACAATGGCCATCTCAGTTTTTCACAATCCTTTCCACCACGAGTGACGCGGCTTTTTCCAGCCGGCCATCGGCCCGGACGCAAAGCTCTTTCTTTTCTGTTTCGAGCTTTTTTGCCGCCGCATCCGCGTCGCGCTTCACTTTTTCCTCGGCCTGACGGCGCAGCTCGTTGAGCTCGCTGTCGGCTTTGGCAACGGCTGCTTCGACGGCAGCCTTCCCGGCGCCCTCAGCCTCGGCGATCAGTTGTTTAGCGCGGAGCTCGGCCTGGGCGAGCGTGTTTTTTGCCTCGGCCTCCGCCTGGGCGATGCTTGTAATCGCTTCAAATGACATTGGCACACCCCCTCTGTCTTATAATCATTTCACAGGATAGCGGGAAATTTGCCGCAGCGCGTTGTTTCCGACAAGCGGGCAAATTTCACTGCGTTATATATTACCGCAAACGCGCACGCATTTCAAGAGAAAACCCTGTATAAGGTCACGTAAATTTCACAGACACTTTGCCGGATTTGCACAAATGGCTGCGGTATTTCAATATCTGCAATTTCCTGTTGCCAAATCGGCCCCGCATAGTGTATAATATCAGAAGTTCGGCATACACAGTCTTATTGAATTAAGAATATACTTTTCAGAGAGGAAGCAACACATGAGCTACGAAACAAAAAACATCCGTAACATCGCCCTCCTGGGCCATGGCAACACCGGCAAGACCAGCCTGACCGAGAGCATGCTCTATGTCACCGGTGCGATCGACCGTCTCGGCAAAGTCTCTGACGGCAACACCGTCTGCGACTATGACGCCGAAGAGATCGCCCGCCAGATCACCATCTCCACCGCCATCGCGCCTGTGGAGTTCAACGGCCACAAGATCAACGTGCTCGACTGCCCCGGCTACTTCGACTTTGTCGGCGAGGTGCTCTATGCCCTGCGCGCGGTCGAGGCCGGCGTAATCACCGTCTCCGCCAAGGACACGGCCGAGTCCGTCGCCGTCGGCGCCCAGCGCAGCTGGAACTATCTGAAGGCCGCCAACCTGCCCGTGATGTTCTCGATCACCAAGTGCCGTGAGGAGCACGGCGACTATACCAAGGCTCTCAACACGCTGAAGGATAAATACGGCAGCAGCATCTGCCCCGTTACGATCCCCAAGTCCGACGGCACCGGCGTCATCGACCTGGTACACAACGTGGCCTATACCACCAAGGGCAACAAGGTCGAGAAGGGCGCTGTCCCCGCCGCCGACGCCGACACCGTGGAAGAGCTGCGCGCCGAGCTGATGGAAGCCGCCGCCGGCGCCACCGAAGAGCTGATGGAGAAGTTCTTTGAGACCATGGAGCTCGACGAGGCCGATATCGTTGAAGGTCTGAAGATCGGTGTCAAGGAGCGCAGCGTCGTTCCCGTCTACGCCACCGACGGTATGACCAACATGGGCACCGCCGCCATGCTGCAGGGCATTCTGGACTACGTCCCCGCTCCCGAGGACAAGAGCGGCGACACCACGCTCGGCTTTGTGTTCAAGACCATCTCCGATAAGTTCGGCAAGTACAGCTTTGTCAAGGTCCTCGCCGGCAAGGTCAACGGCGGCATGAGCCTGCACAACGTCCGCGCCTCCAGCACCGACAAGCTGGGCCGTCTGTACACCTTCACCGGCAAGAAGACCGCCGAGGTCACCGAGGCCGTCTGCGGCGACATCGTGGCCGTCGGCAAGATGGACTGGAAGACCGGCGATGTGGTCGTCGATTCCAAGGAAGATGTGACGCTGCCCGCCGTTGTGCTCCCCGAGCCCAACTACAGCCAGGCCATCGCCCCCAAGACCAAGGGGCAGGACGACAAGGTTGCCGCCGGTCTTGCCAAGCTCGGCGAAGAAGACGTCTCCTTCACGCTGGTCAACAACGCCGAGACGCATCAGATGGTGCTCTCCTGCCAGGGTGACATCCAGATGGCCGTTCTGTGCACCAAGCTCAAGAGCAATTTCGGCGTCGATACCGAGCTCAAGAGCGCCCGCGTCGCCTACCGCGAGAAGATCAAGGGCAAGGTCGAGGCCCACGGCCGCCACAAGAAGCAGTCCGGCGGCTCCGGTCAGTTCGGTGACGTGTGGATCCGCTTCGAGCCCCAGGAGGAGAGCGACGATATGATCTTCGCCGAAGAGGTCTTTGGCGGCGCCGTTCCGAAAAACTTCTTCCCCTCTGTTGAAAAGGGTCTGCGCAACGCCGTGCAGAAGGGCGTGCTCGCCGGCTATCCGCTGGTCGGATTGAAGGCTACGCTGTATGACGGCTCCTACCACCCTGTCGACTCGAACGATATGGCCTTCCAGACGGCTGCCCGTCTCGCCTACCAGGACGGCATCCCCAAGGCCCGTCCCACCATTCTCGAGCCGATCGGCAAGCTCTTCGTCACGATCCCCGATGAGTACCAGGGCGCCATCATCGGCGACATCAACTCCAAGCGCCGCGGCACGATGATGGGCTCGATGCCCGCTGAGGACGGCATGACCACGATCGAGGCCGACGTCCCGATGGCCGAGATGAGCACCTACACGATCGACCTGCGCTCGATGACGCAGGGCGCCGGCTCCTTCACCTGCAAGTTTGACCGCTATGAGGAAGCTCCCGGCAACGTGCAGCAGAAGGTCATCGAAGAGTCCAAGGCCGAAGAGGAATAAGATCGTAACTGTTCAGCCCCTTTATGGGGGCTGAACAGTTAGAAGGGCTGCACGGTGCTGCGCGCACTCGGCTTGCGGGGGGACGCCTCGCACACTTGCACCGTGAGAAGAGTTTTTTCCGAGGCACATGTCCCCGGAAAAAACAAATTTGAATTAATTTTTCGCTTTTCGAGGCGAAAAATCAGAGGGGAGTGCCCCTCTGAACTCCCCCATGCTCGTATGTTACATACTCTTTATCCCCAACAGGCGGCGGCAATCCCGCCGCCTGTTATTTACGATGTAAGGATCTGATTTCATGCGCAACCGTGCATTAAAAGACATGATTTGGGCCGCCTGCATCGCGATCGCGCTGGCGGCCGTGTTCGTCGGCTTTGTGCTGGAGGCCGTCGGTCATTACTATGGCGACAAGAGCCGCCCGGTGATGGACCTGGGGCACAGCGTCAGCGCGCCGAAGACCGAGGTCCGGCAGTCCGGCATGACCGCCGACGGCACAGTGCACCGCCTGCAGCAGAGCGCCGACGCCGGACAGGTCTATCTTGATTCGCTGGTGTATCTGTGTGACGCAAGCTTTATCCCCCTGCGCTCCTCGGGCCTGACTGCGGGCCAGGTCTGGGGCAGCGAGTCCGGCTCGCTGCCGATGAACAAGCTCGACCTGTGGACGATCACCTTCCCCGCCGACAACTCCCAGCGCAGCCCCGGCCAGGCCTGCATGCTCTCCCAGCCGAAAACGCTGGTGCTGTGCATCGGCAGCGAGGGGCTGGACGGTCTGAACGAAGACAGCTTTGTGCAGTACTATGAGGCGTTGATCGAGGACATCCACAACTACAGCCCCGCTACCGTCATGATCTGCTGCCCCGTCGCCTCCGTGGCCCCGGGCTACACCGGTCTGGACAACATGAGCGGCACACGGGCTGCCGAAATCAACAGCTGGATCATGCGCGTCTGCCGCGAGACCGGCGCCTGGTATGCCGATCTGACGAGCGTATTGAACGACGGCGGTTACCTGCGCGTCGAGTTTGCCGAGCCGGACGGCCGCACGCTCAACGCCGCCGGACTCAACGCCATGCTCAACTATCTGCGCATCCACGCACTTTCTTCAAACTGACATTTTCGCCTGTTAAAATTTCGTCTATTTACCCAATTTCCTGCCGTTACTTTCTCTCTATTGCCGAAACTGTGAAAAGTTCACAAAAGTATCTGTATTTTTTTGAAAGATATGGTATAATAGATTCAGCGACAGGGCGGAGACTTGTCTCCCATGCGGGAAAACTCCGCTATGCTACAGAAAGGAGCAGGCACTATGAAATTCACGTTTACCGAAAAGAAGATGGATTCCTCCGATCTGCTGCGCGCCTATGCGGAAAAAAAGGTCAGCAAGCTGGACCGTTACTTCAAGCGCGAAGTCGAGGCTCAGGTGACCTTCAGCATCGAGCGCGGCCGTTACCGGGCCGAGATCACGATTCGCGACGGCGGCTTCTTCTACCGCGCCAGTGAGCTGACGCAGGACATGTACGCCTCCGTGGATTCAGCGGTCGCCGCCATCGAACGGCAGCTGCGCCGGAACAAGACCCGTCTTGAAAAGCGCTTGCGCGAGGGTGCGCTGGACCAGCGTGACGCCGTGCCCGAATTTGCCGCCTCGGCTGCCGAGGAGGAAGAGGATGGCACCTACGAGGTCGTCCGCACCAAGCACTTTGCCTATCAGACCATGTCCGTGGACGAGGCTATCCTGCAGATGAACCTGCTGGACCACACCTTCTTCGTGTTCCGCAACGCGGACGACGACGGCCTTGTCTCGGTTGTCTACCGCCGCGAGCAGGGCGGCTACGGTCTGATCATCGACGCCGGCAAATAATACCGCTTCCCTATCGAAGCTTTCAGGCGGGGCCAAAAGCCCCGCCTTTTTTGTGCATTTTCCGGCTTTTGACCGGCAGCTTTGCCTTGATTTGTCCTCCTCGATCTGTTATACTCTTTTTTCAAAGGTGGTGACGCTCGATGGCTGAAACAAAGGAAAAGGAAAAATGGTACGGCGTGTATCGCGTCATACGGTTTCTCGTGTGGCTGTTCTATCCGAAGCTGAAGCCAGAGGGCACCGAAAACCTTCCTGACGAGCCCTGCGTGATCGTGGGCAATCACACGCAGATGAACGGCCCTATTATCGGCGAGCTCTATGGCCCGGGAAAGCATTACATCTGGTGCGCCGGAGAGATGATGCACTGGGACGAGGTGGCCGAGTACGCCTTCCGGGATTTCTGGTCGCAGAAGCCCGGCTGGACCCATCCCTTTTACCGGCTGCTGGCCAGGCTGATCACGCCGCTCTCGGTCGTGATCTTCAACAACGCGCACACGGTGCCGGTGTATCATGACGTGCGGCTGCGCAACACCTACCGCATCAGCATGGAGCTTTTAGAGCAGGGCAACAGCATGATCATCTTCCCCGAGCGCGACGAGCACTATAACAACATCGTCTGCGCCTTTCAGGATCGCTTCATCGATCTGGCCCGCTTTTACTACAAAAAGACCGGGAAGGCCCTGCAGTTTGTGCCGGTGTATAACGCGCCGATGCTCAAACGGGTCGTGTACGGCCGGCCCATCCGCTTTGATCCCGCCGCGCCGATCGACGAGGAGCGCGCGCGCATCTGCCGCTATCTGCAGGATGAGATCACGGCCATCGCCCGCGCGCTGCCGCGGCACGTCGTCGTCCCCTACCGCAATATCCCTAAAAAAGACTATCCCTATAATACATGAGGTAAACGTGTGAAGAAGCCTGTTGTCGATTACCGCGCCTTTCGATTCTCGCGCATCAATGAACCCCAATATAAGCACATCTGGCTGCTCGCCGGCTGGATCGTGTATTTTTCTCTGTACTTACTGACCGAAAACCTGATTGACTATGATCACTGCCATGTGATCCACAGCGCGGTGGACGACATGATCCCGTTCTGTGAGTACTTCCTCGTGTTCTACGTCGGATGGTTTTTCCTTGTGGCCGGGTCACTGCTGTTCTTTTTCCTCTATGACATCGACAGCTTTGTCCATCTGCAGAAATTCCTGATCGTGACGCAGATGGTCGCGATGCTTGTCTATATTATCTATCCGAGCATCCAGCTGCTGCGGCCCGAGACCTTCCCCCGCCACAATATCTTTACCTGGATCATGGGCATCATCTATGCCTTCGACACGCCGACCGGCGTCTGTCCCTCGCTGCACGTGGCCTATTCGCTGGGCATCTGGTCGGTCTTTATGAAACGGCGCGAGAGCTCTGCCGGCTTCAAGGTTTTTCTAAGCCTCTTCGTGCTGGGCGTCTGCCTGTCGGTGATGTTCGTCAAGCAGCACTCGTTTGTGGACGTGGTGTGCGCGCTGCCGCTGTGCCTGCTGGCCGAACTGCTGGTGTACGGCAAAAGCTACTGGCTCCCCCGCCTGCGCAGATAAACGCGCCGGAGGCATCTCCGGATACCTCCGCGTTGCCCCTCTCAGGCGCTTTCGCGCCAGCTCTCCCCTCTCGCTTCGCTCCGGGGCGAGCCAAGTCAATGGCGGCATCCCCGGATGCCGCCCTTCGACTTAAAAAAGCCAGGACGAATTCGCATATGCGTTTTCGTCCTGGCTTTTTTCATGCTGCTGCGGGACGCCGAGGGCGGCGTCCCCTACTGTATTGCCTGCAAATTATCTGTGACTGCCGAGGAAGGCAAGGCTCGGCTTGGGATGGCGCTCCATCGTGTTCCGGTCGACGGCGATCAGGCCGAAGGTCATCGAAAAGCCCTTCTGCCACTCAAAGTTGTCCATCAGGCTCCAGTACATATAGCCCTTGACCGGGATACCGTCGGCAAGGCAGTTCTCCACGCCTTTCAGCGCCCGGCCGATGAATTCGACGCGGCGGCTGTCGTCCGACACGGCGACGCCGTTCTCGGTCACGATCAGATCGCCATGGAAATCCTCGTGCACCCGGCGGATCACATGCTCGAGCGCCTCGGGATAGAGCTCATAGTCCATCTGCGTCAGCTCCGCGCCCTCGGGGGCGGGCAGCTGCCCCTCGGGGCCGTACTGGGTGCGGGTGTAGTTCTGCACGCCGAGGAAATCGTCGCCTTCGATATAAGGCAGATAGTGCCGGAATTCTTCGTCCCAGGCCGCGTCGGCAAAGCTCTCGCCGCCGGGCAGCGCCTGGCAGTCGTGCATCGAGAGCGTGATACCGACCTTTATGTTCGGATACAGGGCTTTGATAGCTTCCTTTGCCGCCTGATGGGCGTGGAAGACCAGCTCGTCGCCCTCGGGTGTGCGCGAGGAGACGAAGATCTGCGGCTGAGGCGTTCCAAAGACGGCGGCATTTTCCGCGGCGGCGAACTTCATGTTCTCCATCATCTTCTCAAAGTTCATGCCGACCTGCACCGTGCCCTCGGCGCTCTTGGCCTTCTTCGCCGCCTGCTGCGCCATGAGCGTGAAACGCTTTGCAATGGCTGCGAGCTGCAGACCCATGTTGGCCTCGTTGATCGTGCAGATATAGTTCAGCTCACAAGTGCATCAAGGTCACGATCGGCTCGACGCCATGGGCCTTGCAGCAGGCAATCACACGGCGGTAGTGCTCGATCTCGTCTTCGTCAAACTTGCCCTCCTCGGGTTCGATGCGCGCCCACTCGACCGAGAAGCGGTAGGCGTTCAGCCCGGCCTCGGCGAGGAGCCGGATATCCTCTTCAAAGCGGTTGTAATGGTCGCAGGCGAGGCCGCTGGGCTCGGCAAAGCTTGTGTGCGGCAGCTGCTCCTGTGCCCAGTAATCGCTGTGGATGTTGTTGCCCTCTACCTGGTGAGCGGCCGTGGCCGCGCCGATCAGAAAGTCTTTGGGAAATGCCATATTTGTACCTCCTTAACCGAGCTTTACGCAGTTACCTGCGGTGATGCCGTTTTCGTTGAAGGCGTCCACGCGCACGAAGTATTCCCGCCCCGCGATCAGCGCGCCGACGCGGTGCTCGCCGGGGGTGAAGACCATGGCGCTGTGATAGAGCTTTTCCGAGCTGCTGCCGAAAAGAATGCTATAACCGAGCGCGTCGCTCTGCGCGGCGATGCTCACATTCATATCGAGATCGTTCGCGCGTTTGGCGGTAAACTGCGGCTCGGCGGGTTTTGCCCCGTGTCCGAGACCGAACACGCGCAGACCGGACACGCAGGGCTTCTGCTCGTAGGGCACCGCCATCTCGCTCAAGCGGAGATAGCGGGCGGCAAAGCCCTCCTCACGCACGATCAGATCGTGGCTGAGGTCGGTTCTGGCGTCGGACTTGTCCTCGATCACGAACCAGTGCGTGCCGTCGGTGCTGCCCTCCAGCTTCCACTGCGTGACGAGCTCGGCCTCCTCGATATAGCGTGCCTGCGAGCCGGGGCGAATCTCGCCCGGGCAGGGGATATCGAGCTTGTCGTCGGCAAAGTTGATCTGCACGGCGTGGACATCGAAGAGCGCGCCGAGATCCACACACAGCCACTCCCTCCGGCTGTTGGAGGCGGCGCGCCACCAGGTCTGTACGTTCTCCTCGGTGGCCTTTTCCGCCTCGTGTCCGGGCAGACAGGACGAGGCGACGGCGGCCTTCCCCGCACTCAGCAGCATCCAGGCCGGGTCGCGCCAGGGGTCGTCCCGCTCCCCGCTGACCGCCGTCGGCCAGTCGCCGTAGCGCTGGTTGCAGAAGAGCTCGCCCTCGGCGTCAAAGCCGGCGGGCCAGAGGCCGACGCGGCGCTCAAAGTCGTGGTTGACGGAGATGCGCATCGTGGACGTGTGCCAGAGATTGCCCGCCTTGTCCTCCATCGTCGAGCCGTGGCCTGCGCCGGGCAGGAAGCCGCCGGGCTTATAGGAATAGGGGTTGTTGTCCGCGAGACGGAAGGGCCCGAGGGGGCTCTCGCCCACATAGACGCCGTCGGAATAGGTGTTGTACTGTGTGCCCGGTGCGGCGTACTGCAGGTAGTAGCGCCCGTCGTGCTTGTCCATCCACGCACCCTCGATATAGGGGCGGTTCGAGAACATGCCACGGATCAGCGGCTTGACCTCCTCGGGGATCATGCTCTCGGGGATGCCCTGCGCCTCGTGGAAGGCTTTGTACTTGGCGTCGATCTCCTCCTCCGAGGCCGGAAGCAGGCTGTTGTTCTCGCCAAAACGCTCGTAACCGATTTCGAAAGGGTGCCCCTCGACCAGCACCTTCGGCTCGGTTTTGGGGTTCATCGTTTCGGTGTCCAGCTCCACGCCGTAGATCGGCGTAACGTTCGAGCAGCCCCAGTAGAAGTACACCCGGCCGTCGTCGTCCACGAAGAGGTTGGGGTCCCAGTAGGGGAAGCTGCCCTCGATTTTCTCATAGGGGCCATGCAGAATATCCCTTGTGCGCCAGCGGTCGCAGTTGTGATCGCGGTTGGAGGCGCAGAAGTACACCCAGTCCCCCAGCACACGCACGTCGGGCGCGTAGTCATAGAGCGGCAATTCCTCCGGCAGGCGGTGGTTCTCCCAGTGTGTGAGATCATCCGACACCCAGACGCCGAGCGTCATCGACGCGAAAATATAGTAGCGCCCCTTGTAGAGGATCATCGAGGGGTCGGCCGCCTCGCGGCAGATCTGCAGCTGGCCGTGGCGGCGCGGATCGGCGTTGAACTGATAGCGGTAGTTGATGTTCAGCGGATTACAGTAATACTTCATCGTGATGCGCTCCTTTCTCTATCGTATAGCTTCTCCCGTCGGGCAGCGTGACCGCGGCCGGGATCGGGACCGTGATATCGAACAGCAGTTTGTTGCCGCGGTATTCCCAGGCGCTCTCGATCGTGCCGACCGGGGACTCCCAGCGGGCTCTGGCATAACCCAGCGACGGATCCGGACACGGTTTGACTGTCAGCTTTCCCGCCTGCAGCGAGATGCCGCACACCCCGCCGAACAGCCAGCCGCTGATCGCGCCGTAGGAATAGTGGTTGAGCGAATCGTGCACCGTGCCGTCGGCGCGAACGCCGTCCCAGGTCTCCCAGATCGTGGTCGCGCCTTTACGGACTGCATAGAGCCAGCCGGGGCAGTCGGTCTGCAGCAGCAGCCGGTAGGCCGTGTCGGTGTGGCCGTTTTCGGCGAGCACGCGGCAGAGATCGGGCGTTGAGAGAAAACCGGTGTTCAGGTGATAGCCGTTCCGCACGACCAGGTCGTTGAGCGTATCGGCCGCCTTCTGTATTTCTTCACCGTCGAGCAGGCCGAAGGCGATCGGCCGCACGTACTCGCACTGGCGATCGGAGCGGATCTCGCCCTTTTTCGTGCAGGCGTGTCGGTAGGCCTTTTTGATGTTCGCGGAGAGCTCAACATAGCGCGATGCGTCCTCTGTTTTGCCGAGCACCTGCGCGATCTGCGCCATCAGTGAGGCCGAGCGGAAATAATAGGCCGTGGCGACCTCGGGCGCGCCGAACATCATGCATTTCTTCATGGCCGCGCCGTTATCGACATCGGGCTGGCACCACTCGCCAAAGTGGAAGCCCTCGTCCACGAGGTATTTGTGATAGGGGTTTATGAGGTTGTGCGGCCGCGTCTTCTGGGCGCGCTTTTCGCAGTAGCCCATCCAGCGGCTCATCATGTCGTAGTTTTCTTCGAGGATCGTCTTGTCGCCGTAGGCCTCGTAGAGCGCCCAGGGCACCAGCACGCAGGCGTCGCCCCAGCCGGCCGAGCCCTGCAGCATGTTCGAAATCATGCTGCCGCTGTTGTTCACCGGCGCGATGTTCTGCACCAGGCCGTCCTCGCCCTGCGCCAGGCGGCATTCGCCCAGCCATTTGCGCAGCACCGGATAGCAGTCCATCAGATAGACCGCGGTCGGGGCGAAGGCGCCCGCGTCGCCGGTCCAGCCCGCGCGCTCGCGCGTCGGGCAGTCGGTCGGGATATCGCAGAAGTTCGAGCGCATGCTCCACAGGCTGTTGAGGAAGAGACGGTTTACGTCGGCGTTTCCGCACTCGAAAAAGCCGGTCTGCCGCATCTTTGAATAGACGGCGACTGCGGTGAACTGTGCCCCCGTCAGGTCGGCGTCGGTCTCTATCTTCGCATAACGGAAGCCGAAGATCGTAAAGCGCGGCTTGAAGACGTTCTCTCCGTCCTTGCAGATATACTCGAGCTTTTGCGCGATACCGTTTTTGTTGCGCTCGCCCGGGTCAAAGTTTTTCTGTGTAAAGTTCCCGTTCTCATCGAGCGTCTCGCCGTGCCAGAGTGTCAGGTGCTGCCCGGCCTTCGCCGTCACACGCAGTTCGGTATAGCCGGCGAGATTCTGCCCGAAGTCGATCACGGTCTCGCCGTTCGGCGTCTGGAGGAGCTTTCCCTCAAAGCGCTCCTGCTCGACGATCGGCACGCTCTCGGTGGGGGCGAGCTTTTCGTAACCAAAGTCCCGCACGGTTACACCGTGCCAGTCGCTGATTTCCTCCATGCGGGCGTCATAGCGCTCGCCCTGCTGCAGGTCGTTCTCCCGTGTCGGCCCCTGCTGGCTGGCTTCCCAGTGTTCGTCGCTGCCGAGGATCGGCTTTCCGCCGATCTCAAGCTGGCACAGGAGGGCGATGTCCTCGCCATAGAAGTTGTGCAGCCCGTCGATGCCGACGCCGCCGCGATACCAGCCGTCGCCGAGCGTGACAGTGATCTCGTTTTCGCCGGTCTGCAGCAGCGCGGAGACGTCATAGGCCTGCACCGGCAGGCGCTTTAAATAGTCGCCGGTGCCGGGGGCCAGAACGAAATCGCCGACGCGCTGTCCGTTCAGCCGCGCCTCGTACAGGCCGTGGCAGGTGATATAGAGAATGGCGAGCTGCACCTCATCCGTCACCAGTTTGCGAACTGGTGACACCTTCCCCTCAAGGGGAAGGCTGAAGCGGCGGCGCAGCACCGAGGCCGGCTGCCGCGCGTCTTTGTCGTGCGGCAGCTCCGGGTCGATCCACCTGGCCTGCCAGTTCTCGGGCATCTTTTTCTCAATCATGTGCATTGCATCCCTTCGCTTGGAGCCAACGGGCGCTCAGCTCCAGACTCTTCACGGGGTCCTTGTCGATCCAGTTTTTGTGGCTCTCAAGCACCACGGTCTCGACGCCGTTCTCCTCTGCGAGCTGCCACAGGCCGTCCAGATCCATGTTCCCGGTGCCGAGTTCCATGCTGTCCGCCTTCAGAATCGGCGTCATGGCGCTCCCCTGCTGGCGGCTGCCCCGGTCGTTGATGTGCCAGAGCTTCATGCGGCTGCCCAGCCGCCGCATCCAGGCCTTCGCGTCCGCGCCGCCGTCGGTGAACCAGTAGCTGTCGAATTCATAGTTCACATAATTCTCATCCGTCTCGTCCAGCAGAAGCTCACAGGCGCGCAGGCCGGGCCGGACCTGCAGAAGCTCGATATTGTGGTTGTGGTACAAAAGAGAGATCCCCTGTGCTTTCAGCGCCGCGCCCGCCTTGTTGAGGCGTTCGGCCAGCGCGCGCACGGTGTTCTCGTCGCTGTAGTCAAAGCGGTACATGCCGGTGATGACCACCTTGTCTGTGCCGAAGCTCCTGGCCTCCTGCGCAACGGCGTCACTCTCGCGTTCCAGCGAGCCGAGATCGGCGTGCAGGCTGGCGACCGCAAGACCGCTCTCGCGGAGCAGCGCGTGCCAGTCGAGCTTTCCGCCGTTGCCGGTGGGCATGCCCGCCGCGCGGGTCATCAGACGCACCATCATCGACGAGGGGTGGATCATAAAGCGATTGAGTTCAAGGCCGTCGTAACCGGCGGCCTTGATGCGTTTGAGTGTCTCGCGGGCCTGTGACTCGCTCGACGTCACAGTGCCCAGCATGATCTGCTGTACATATGTCTTCATTTTTTTATGCCCTGCAAAATGCGGTTGAGCTGTTTGATGCTCTCTTCGTCCGCGCCGCCCTGCTTGAGGAGGCTCAGCATCGTCATGCGGCCCATCATGCGCTGCAGCGCGGGGTTATCCTTGACCGCGTCGGCCACGTCACCGCGCTCGGAGGCGCCCTTGGCCATCATGGCATCCACGATCGCACCGGCCTGGGGATGCGAGCGGATCTCGCCCAGCGTATCCTGGATCGAGAAGCAACTCGGGTCGATCTCGTCGGCGTCAAACCAGTTTGTGACCGATGCCGCGGCCTTGTTGAAGATATAGCTCTCATCCGGCTCGCTGACGCGGCGGACGACCATCGTGTCACTGACCTCCCCGGCCTCGGCGCGGATCAGATGCTCGCCCAGCAGCGGGATGCGGAAGCGGAAGACGGTCCTGCCGCTCTGCGTGCCGATCAGACTGCCGTCCACATAGAGCTTGATTTCCTCGCAGTTGGAATAGACCTTGATCTCGGTCTCGTCCTCGCAGCGGTTGACATACCGCTTGCCGCAGAGGTGCACAAAGGGCTCGGTCTTGTTCCAGGCGGCCTTGTAGAGATAGAAGGCGTCCTTGCGGAGGCTGCGGTCGAAGGTGACCAGACCCTTCTGATTCTCGCCGTGCTTGCCGCCCTCGTCGCGCCCGTCGGCGGCGAAATCGAAGAGGTTCCAGACGTGCGTCGCCCAGAGGTAAGGCCGCGCCTCGATCATGCGCAGCATGTGCTCGTGATAGAGGGCCTGGTACTCCTCGGTATAATCGCCCTTTTCGGGGTGGCTGCTGTGAAAAGCGGGATTCGCATCCGCGCCGTACTCACTGAAACCGATCACCCGCTCGGGGTATTTCGCGTGGTATTCGTCAAAGAACTCGTCGGTCTGCTCGAGCTCTCCGAGATACCAGCCGAAATAGAGGTTATAGCTGTTGATGTCGGGGATTTCCAGAATCGGGCTGTCTATTTCCAGCATAAACACATCGGCCATCGTTGTCAAACGGGTCTTGTCCATGCGGTGGCAGAGCTCATTGAGCAGCCGATGGTTTTCGAGCAGCTCCTCGTTCACGGCGCTGGCCGCCGTGATCTCGTTCGAGAGGCCCCAGACGGCGATGCAGGGGTGGTTGTAGCACTGGGTAATGAGCTCGCGCATCTGGTCGAGCGTGTTCTGCCGCCCATTCGGCATGTGCATCGTGATATACGGGATCTCGGCCCAGACGACAATGCCGTTTTCGTCGCAGAGGTCATAGAACTCCTGCGCGTGCTGATAGTGGGCCAGGCGCAGCGTGTTCGCGCCAAGCTCACGGATGATGGCCATGTCGGCCTTGTGATCCTCATAGCTTAGGGCGTTGCCCTTGCCCTTGCGGTCCTGGTGGCGGCTGACACCGCGCAGCGGATAGCTGCGGCCGTTGAGGAAGAAACCCTTCTCGCTATCGCAATGGAAAACCCGGCAGCCGAAGCGGGTGCTGACCTCGTCGCCCGAGGGCAGCTTCGCTGTGGCCGTGTAGAGGTACGGATCGTCCACGCCGTCCCAGAGGTGCACGTTTTCGATCACGAATTCGGCGCAGCGCTCGACGGTTCTGGTCTCTCCGTTTACAGTTATGTCAACCAACTGGCCGTTGTGCCAGGTCTCCACGGTGACAGTGGCGGTCTTTTTTTCGAGGTCCACCACGGGCGTGACCTTGATGCCGGGCGTGCCGTCCTTCAAGAGCTCGAAGTGCTCTTCCGGCACGGCGATCAGATTCACGGTGCGGTAGAGCCCGCCGTAGAAGGTGAAGTCGGCCTTCTGGGGGTAAACCGTGGTGTTGTCCTCGTTATTTACCGATATGGCAAGGACGTTTTTCTCCGCCAGATGCTCTGTCAGCTCCACACGGAAGGCGGAGTAGCCGCCCTCGTGACGGCAGAGCTTCTCACCGTTTAAGTAGACCTCGGCCGTCATGGCCGCGCCGTTGATCTCCAGAAACAGCCGCTCCCCGGCGGTCTCGGCTTTCGTGAGCTCGCGGACATACCAGCAGGTCCCGCGGTGGTAGTCGTTGCCGCCGTCCTGTCCGTCCACAGCGTTCCAGGTGTGGGGCAGCGTTACCGCCTCGCCCCGGGCTGCGAATTCCACGGCCTGCGCCGCGGGGATGGCGGCTTTTAAAAACCGCCATCCCTCGTTGATGCTTGTGATGTTACGCATTTTCGGGATCTCCCTCATGCAGCTTTTCTGCAAAGAACTGTCCCTGCGCCGCCGCTTTCTTGTCGGCGATGCGCTTCTGGACCTCGACCATCTCGCTCCGACCGAGCTTGCAGCCGCGCATGGCGAGCAGCGTGCAGAGGAAGCCGAGGATCGCGAGACCGTAGCGCAGGAACATGGTCATCCAGAACACGCCGGCGGTCTGCTCATCGGTGGGCTGGGGCATCGTGGTGGTGTAGCCGATCAGGGCCACGCAGCCGGTAGCGATCGCGGCGGAGAACGAGGAGACGATCTTGTCGACCAGGCTGTAGGTGCCGGAGACCACGGCGGGGATATACTTGCCGCTGCGGTCGAGCTCAAAGTCGATCAGGTCGGCCATGAAGCCGGTGTTGGCCGTGGTGACGCCCATCGCAAAGCCGTTGACGGCAAAGGTCAGCACGATAAAGAGAATCTTGAACAGCAGGGAGCTGGAGATTGCCGTGGTTCCGACCGTGTTGCGGGTGATGATGAAGAAGGCGATCATCGCGATGTTGGCAAAGATGCTGTAGCGCGTCCAGGCCACGATCGACTCCTTGTTGCCGTGCTTGCCGGCGTAGCGCGCGCCGAGGATCGCAAAGATGATCGAGGGGAACATACCGATCATGCTCAGCGTGGTCGCAAGGCCCATGTTGCCGATCAGAATGCCGTTGAGCATCGTGCTGACGATCGAAGCGGAGGAGGCCTGCTGGGCGATCTTGTCGGAGGAGGCGGAGATGATGTAGCTCTGCAGGGGCTTGTTGTTTTTCAGCACATCCCACATATCCTTGAGCTTCAGACGCTCGGTCTTGCCGATGCCCTTGAAGTTCTCGGGCTTATCGTAGGCGGAGATGCCGATGCAGACGAGGACAACACCAACGAACGAAATGCCGACGCACAGCCAGGTGGTCACGTTCAGGAAGGCCTGGTTGAAGCTGCCGCCCATGGCCGGCATGAGCTTGGTATAGACCACGATGTTCAGCGCCATCGGGGTGATGTAGTTCAGCGCCGTCTGCCACACGCCGACGGTGGGGCGCTGCTTCGGGTCGTTGGTCATCAGGGCGGGCAGGGTCTGCGCGGTCATGTTGACGATCGTGTAGCCGATGACATAGAGCATGTAGCAGGCCAGGAATACCGGGATGCCGTGGCCCTTGCTGGAGAAGACATTGAACAGGCACACGACGCCGAGACTCTGGATCGCCCAGCCCAGCAGCATCAGCGGGCGGACCTTGCCGAAGGGCGTGTTGAAGCGGTCGTAGACAAACGCGAGCAAGGGGTCGGTGATAGCGTCAAAGATGCGGGTGAAGGTCAGCAGGCCGCCGACCACGAGCGTGGCGATGCCATAACCGATGCTGGCCGAGTAGCTGGCGAGACCGATCAGAAAATACATGGCCATGCCGTTGAAGGCGTTGAAGGCCACTAAGATGATCTGCCACAGTTTGGCGCGGCGATACTCCACGCCGTCGATCTGGCTTTGGGTAAGTTTTCTTTTGCCATGGGACGTTCCTCTTTTCTGTGTAATAGATTTGGTTTGGGGATTTCCGATGGTTCTATCTTACAGATTGGGCAAAAAAGCGTAAACTCAAAAAATCCGGAAAAATTACAAAATTTAAGGATGATTCTTGTGAGTTTGCACAAGGCGTGTTATACTGATAAAAGAATCGGGGGCGATATGGCATGGAGCTTGAAA
Source organism: uncultured Eubacteriales bacterium (assembly GCA_900319275.1). Taxonomy (GTDB): domain Bacteria; phylum Bacillota; class Clostridia; order Oscillospirales; family Oscillospiraceae; genus Limivicinus. Next base: position 9,255 of record ONNS01000046.1, on the reverse strand, counting down.
ACTACCGGCAATTCATGACGCGGGCAGAGGAAAACCTTGTTCTTCTGGAGAGTCTGATGCCTGCCGGTGAGAAATTTTACGTCTGGTGTTATGATCCGGACGGACAGTATATTGCCGGCTCCTGCCCGGAGCCGGAGCGCGATATTCTCGCGCAGGCCTTCGCCCTGCTGGGCGGCAGGGAAAAGCTGATCGCCTATGCCGAAGATGCGGACAACACCCGCCCGCAGATCATCGGCTCGCCGATCGGGATGCAGTGGGCGCTCAGCTATGAATCCGAGCGGGACCGTCGGCTGCTGTTCGTGATCGGCCCGGTCTTCTATACCCGCCCGTTCGAGCGGCATCTGCGCGCAGGTCTGCGCGCCTATACCGACACGCAGAAAAACGCCGCCTGGGTGTCGGCACTGATCCGGCTGCTGCCCGTGCTCCCTGTTATGTCGTATGCGGTCTTCATCCGCTACGTCGTGCTGGTGCACAATATGCTCACCGGGCAGCAGCTGGGTTTGGATGCCTTCGACGCCGCGCACGCCGCCGAAGCGGCACTCTCCACCGAGGCGCTCGGCACACGGGACCGGAACAAGGTCTATCTCTCCGAGCGTGCCATGCTGCAGATGGTCCGCAACGGGGATATCAACTACCACGACGTCCTTCAGGGCAGTGTACGCCTGAGTCCCGGCGTACCGATCCAGGGGCAGGACCCGCTGCGGCAGGTGAAAACCAGCATCGTTGTCTTTACCACGCTGGTGAGCCGTGCGGCCATGGAGGGCGGCCTCTCGCCGGAGATCGCCTATCCGCTGGGGGATTCGTATATCCAGTCGGCGGAAAACTGCCGGGACTCGGGCGAGCTGTCGGCGTTAGCCCACGCGATGTACCACGACTTTATCTACCGTGTCCACCACCTGCGTACGAACCCGAGCTATTCCCACGCCATTCAGAAATGCTGCGATTACATCGAGCTCAGCCTCGACCGGAAGATCCGCACTGCGGATCTGGCGGCGCTGGTGGGCTACACGGAGTACTATCTGACCGAGAAATTCAAAAAAGAGACCGGTCAGTCCGTCAGCAGCTATATCCGCTATGTGAAGGTCGAACGGGCCAAGGTGCTGCTCGAAACCTCCGACCTGGCCGTAAATGAAATTGCCGATCGCCTCGCCTTCAACACTGTGAACTATTTTATTCAATGTTTTCGCGACACCGCGGGCTACACCCCCGCGCAGTACCGGAAAAAATTCCGGCATACGGTATAAATGGACAGGGCTGAACAATATAAATCCACGGCAGGGACTGCCGGCGCGTTAAAGAATAACAAAAGGATGATTCCATGAACATTCATGTGCTGCAGTGCGGATGCATTCGGGTTGACCCGACGGTTCCCTTCGGCAGGCGCTTCGACCTGATCGAAGCCGCCAGACAACTGACGGCCCCGGATAGAGGGCGGATCACACTGCCCGTTTTCACCTATCTGATCGAGCATCCGAAGGGTCTGATTCTTGTGGACACCGGCCTGTGCCGGGAGATCAGCCCCGCGGGTGTGTACGATTCCAAGGCGGTCGCCGCGATTTTTCCGCCCCGCATGGCCGCGCTGCTTCACCCCTTTGTTCCAAGCGGGATGGCGATCCACGAGCAGCTTTCCAGCCTGGGCATTCAGCCGCAGGATCTGGACTATGTGCTTCTGACGCATCTGGACGTCGACCATGTATCGGGGCTCAGACATGTGCAGCAGGCAAAGCATATCGTGCTTCCGGAATATGAGTACTATTGGTCCTGCCGCAGCGTGTACAGGCCGAGACAGCCGCAGGAGCTGTGGATCCAATACCCCATGGAGCGGCCGTATTATCGCGGCTCGCCGCTCGGCCCGAATCATTGGGTGATCGATCTGTTCGAAGACGAGAGTCTTCAACTGGTCAATGTGCCGGGACATACCGAGGGACAGGCTGCCATCGTCATTCGAAACGGTGCGCGCTTCGCGCTGCTCACCGCGGACGCTGCCTTTTCCCGGCGCAACTGGCAGGAGATGATCGTCCCCGGCTTCGGCTTTGCCCGCGGCTTTCAGCAGAAGAGTCTCCGCTGGATCGCGGATATGGCCGCGGACCCCGGCTGCGCCGTTGTGCTCTGCAGCCACGATCCGGAACAAAAACCGGGTGTTTTCACGATATAGAAGGGAAGCCTATCCCCTGTTCTCAGCGTGTGCTGGCACCGATGAGCATCGCTTGAGCAGCATGCGGTTTGGACTTTCCATCAACTAAACAGCAGAAAAGACAGCTATCCCCCGGCGCGGCGAAAGGTTTGCCGTGCCGGGGGATTCCCGTTTGTTATCTGGCGTCTGCTAAGCGGATCCGTTTTATTTACATCCGCCAGATCTGTTTCGCGTTCACCGGACGATTTGCCGGATGGCGTCCGCATACCGTTCCGCATGGTTGATCGAAAACTCTCCGTGCCGCAGCGTCGGCAGGCGGTGCAGCCTGGCCGACGGGAGCGCACGGCAGATTGCTTCCGCGGAACGCCGGATCTCGCCGGTCTCCTTTTCCCCGATGTATACATGGACGCGGGCAGATGTGGAACTGAAAGATTCTTTTAATGCATAGGACGTGTTCGCCTTCATAAAAGCGATCATGTCCTGTTTTTTGATCCGGCAGGTGTCCCGGTAGTAGTCCTCGAAAAGCGCCGGTTGGATGTGCAGCGACTCAAACTGCATTTTGGCAAAGCTTCTGTTTCGAATCAATCCGTAGCTGCTGCCGAAGGCCGGGGCAATCAGAGCGTTCGTCAATTTGGATGGGATCACAGCCGCGCTCTCGACCAGGGCATACGAACAAATATCTGCGCGCTGCGACAGCGTTTCCAGCAGGACCTGCCCGCCGAGCGACAGCCCGCCGATCAGCAGCACGGAGCCGCCGCAGTGCTCGTCGATGAAGGAGATGAGCTCGGCGGCATTGTCCTCGATCGTCGTAAACGGCCGGTCGCTGAGCGCGTGACCGTCCAGGATCGGAAGGATCACATGAAATTCTTTCTGCAGGGTTTCCGCGGCCTCCCGATAGTTCCACCAGGACAGGCCTCCGCCGTGGAGCAGCAGGATCGTCTCGTTCTGATCGGCGCCGTATTCGTGGAATTGCACAGCTTGTTCCCTCCTTCTTTTCTGTCTGGGCTCCACACGAAGAGCCCCTGTGCGGCGGCCGGCGGCCTTACTTTTTTACTTCCGAGAAGTCATAGGACGCCCGGATCCAGGCCATCATTTCCCCGTCGAGCTCATCCGCGCTGCTAAGGACAAAATGGTGTGTCCAGCGGCCGGGATACGGCTCGCACTTGACCGCGGCGCGCAGAGAATCCAGTGGCACGGGCAGAGATAGCGTCAGTGTCAGCCAGCACGCGGGCAGCTCGGCCTTGCGCTTGGCACGCGTGAAGGACACACAGGCAAAGACATGGCTGTTATAGAACGTGATCTGCGTCTTTTGCACCCGTTTGTTCACCCGGGGAAAGCTGCTGAAGAGCAATTCTTCCAGCGCCTGATACAGCCCCAGCGCCTCGCTGTGCCCGGCAAAAAACAGCAGGGTATCGTCGTCCGGCACTCTCATTTCTTGTCCTCCGCCGGCTCGATGACGACGTGGAGCGTGTCGCCCTCTCCCTTGCCCAGCGCCTCGCGGATCGCCTTGCGCACGCCGATCACGTAGCAGATCGAGCCGTCCGCATTTTTCACGCCCATATTGACAATGCTGCCGTCATAGGGGATGCCGTCAAAGCTGGCGTGCACCTTCACGCGCCCCTTGCCGAACAGCTGCCGGATGTCATGGGGGAAGGTCACCCAGGCCCCGCCGTTGTCCGGCTCTTCATGCAGGACGGCGTCGTATTCGACCTGCATTTCGCTCATTTTCTGTTCGTCTCCCAGCACCAGCGGGCGATCTCGGCGATCAGCTCCAGGGGCAGCTCGCGCTTGTTGGGGAGCTGGATCGCACCCTTGCTGGTCTTGTATTCCGTCAGACGCGGGGCGAAAAACGCCACCGCCTCCGCGCCCGGATACAGCCCGATGTGGTTTTTCGCCGGGGCGAAGTGGATGATGTTGCGGCCCTTCCAGAAGGTTGGCATGCCCCAGGACAGGCGCTCCTCCGCCTCGGGGATCGCCGAGCGGATCGTATCATAGACGGCATTCAGCCGGGGCCGGATGCTCTCGTCCCGGCTGTTAATGTATTCCCGAATGGTCATGGCGTTTGCTCCCGTTTATTCAAATCAGTATCCCGTTGCAGTGGTCGATCTCGTGCTGGATGATCTGTGCCGTCCAGCCGGTATAGGTTTTGAGGCGCGTTTGAAACTGCTCGTTCTGGTACTGCACCTTGATCGAGCGCCAGCGCCTGGCCTTGCGCGTGCCGGTCAGCGACAGGCAGCCCTCTTCGGCCTCGTAAGCCCCGGAGCATTTGACGATCTCCGGATTGAACATCACGGCCGCGCTGCCGTTGTCGTCAAAGATAATGATCCGCTTAGCCACGCCGATCATGTTCGCCGCCATGCCGACGCAGCCGTCCCGGTGCACCTCGAGCGTATCCCGCAGATCCTGCGCAACCGGCAGATCCGCCACTGTGGCCGGTGCGGATTTCTGCGCGAGGAAGATCGGGTCTTTCATAATGGGTCGTATCATTGTGTTTCCTCCATAGCTCCCGTGTCTTCGTTCGCTGCCTTCTGGCACGGACCTGAACCCCAACGCGGCATACGGCTGCAGCCGCGCGGCGGGGCGACCGTCAGCGCAGTATTTCCTTTACTTTCTCCGCCATGGCCAGGCCCAACGCTCTGTGCGATTCCGGAGAGAAATGGACGCAGTCGATCGGCGAGGCGGAAGCATAGTCACCGACATTCAGAAAATATACGCCGTTTTCTTCGGCCATGCTTCTGTATCTTTCGGCCAGGCGGCAGGAGTCCTCATAATAAGGGATGGCGTACATGCGGTCATAGTCCGGATGGACCGGGGCCGGGGCGGCGATCAGTATTTTCTCGCCGTTCGGGAAGACGGCCGTTCCCGCATCCGGGACCGCCTGCAGCATACGCGTTCTTCGGATCAGCGCGGCGGCGCTCTTTGCCGAAAAATCGGAGTCTACAACCGTCAGATCATTAATGCCGAGCGCAATGATCAGCAGATCCAGCGGCTTGTTGGCCAGCAGCGCGTAGGGGAGCGCAGACTGTCCGTTCCTGCACTCGCTCCAGGGGAAATCGAAGCTGGTGGTGCGCCCGTTGAGCCCATCCTCGATGATATGGCAGCCCTTCCCGAGCGCCTGTGCCATGACCCCGGTCCAGCGGACATCCGGCGCATACCGAAGGCCCGTGCCGGGCGTGTATCCCCATGTGTTGGAATCACCGAAGCATAAGATCTCTTTTCGCATTTATCCATACCTCCTGCGTCGCAGGGCGCTCTCCCTGTTCATTACACATTTTGACGCCAGCGCATCCCGCTTCCCGGATCGGCCGTTCAGCCATTCTCTCAGTCGAATCAACACATCTTCCCTGGCATCAGCCGGGTCTGCCCCGCTTTACCAGCAGGGGGAAGCGCGTCAATTCAGAAGGGACACCCGGTTTCTCATGATGAGGAACCGTGGCCGTTTTTTCATTTTTCTTTCATGACAAGCTGCAGAAGGGGCTGCGGAAGCGTGCTCCCGTAGATCTCCGCCAGTTCCCGAAAGGACTCGGCCAGTATCTCTTTGGTCGTTTTCCGCTTCATGCGCGCCAGCTCCTCATTCCGCTTGGGATTTCTTTTCTTACAGTTATCGTACCAGATTTTCGGGCGATTGTCCAGCAACAGTCAAGCTGGCATGATTCATAATTACCCCGACGGCGATCTGCACCTTCGCCGGAAAATGATGGAGCCCATTGTCGAGACTGTACAGACGAATCTGCAGAAGCAGGGGAAGTTTTCAGGCAAGGACGTACATATCCCGTCAGCTACTTTGTCTCCGGGACTATGCCACGGTTTACGAATGGCTCATCCGGGAGGACAGGACGCCGGCGCAGATCGCAGCCTTTCAGCCGGACAGGATGAAGCAGTTCATGGTTTGAAGTCAGTCAAAACCTCCGGCATTATGCCAGCTGTACAAGCTCTTTGCCCATATGCCGGGCTTTTTCCAGATCCAGCGGAAACTGCTTTTCGTGGTGGGCCTTCTTGTGCTCGGCGTTGAAGATATGCTGTGTCGGAGCGGCAGTGGAAAAGAAACCATAGTCAAGCGATCAAATCTGTGGTATCCTGTATCCGGCTGAATCAAATAAGGGAGATATATCTATGAGCTATTATCTTTTGAAAGAAACCGTGCAGCCCTGTTCAAAAGCGGAGCTTCTTGACAGCAAGGGCGTGCAGTACGCGGCGATCCTGACGACGCCGGAATGGGAGCGGGAGCGCGAGAGCTTCGATATGGGCATCGAGCTGGATCTGGACGCCCAGGACATTCACAACACGAAGGCCGAGGTCAACTTTGACTCGCTGACCGGGACTTTCCAGATCCCCGACCGGGAGAATCTGCAGGAAAACGAATTCTGCTTCGCCTTCGCCCTGGACGAAAAGGGCATCGTCTTCATCGACGACAGCGGCAAAGCGGAGCAGATGGTGCAGTCCATCCGCCGCACCAAGCACTGGCGGGAGCCGAGTCTGGAACGTTTTCTGCATGATTTTCTGGAGAAGATCGTGGATCGGGACCTCGCGATCATGGAACGCTATGAAGATGAGCTGGATCAGATCGAGGACACGATCCTGTCCTCTCAAGGGCAGGGCGATCTGGCGCGCGTCAACGAGATCCGCAGCGACCTCCGCAGGCTTCTTGTCCACTATGAGCAGATCATCGATATGACGCAGGAGCTGGAGGAAAACGAAAACGGTTTCTTCCGGGAAGAAAATCTGCGCTATATCCACCTGTTTATGAACTATATGACCCGCCGACACAGCTCCGCGGCCTCTCTGCGCGACTATGCGATGCAGGTGCGGGATCTTTATGACGCGCAGCTGGGCGTACGCCAGAACCGGATCATGACGCTGCTGACGGTCGTCACCACGATTTTCATGCCGCTGACGCTCATCGCCGGCTGGTATGGGATGAACTTCCGCTATATGCCGGAATTGGAATGGCGCTACGGCTACCCGGCCGTCATTGTTTTAAGCGTCGCGATCGTCGTTTACTGCCTGATCCTGTTCAAAAGGAAGAAATGGTTATAATAGTATCGGCTTGCCGGGATATTGTCCAGCAGCAGCTGAACAGGAATGAATCATAAGCACCCTCACCGCTCTATAATGATTATATGATAGCGAAACGCTTAAAAACTTTGCGGCGCAGCAAAACAGTATGGCTGTTTTGCCATATACTCATTGCAATGAGCATCGGGCGAATGATCATTATGGCAACAGGGAAAAAAGAAAGCACAGAACCGGAATCATTCTTCCACTTCTGTGCTTTCTTTCTGTTATAGGCTTTCGGGTTTTCGCTTTTGCGGGTCACCGGACTGATAGCCCAGACCGTTCGCCTGTCTGCGTCCAACTCCCGCTTTTTCTTTTTCGAGAGTTTTTCATACGGGATAAACTTCTCCATTTTGGTTCCCTCCTTTTGTTGTACTATTAAGGGTAACATTTTGTTGACCTCAAGTCAATATAAAGAGAAACGAAACAATAAAGCAAAAATCGCCTTGAAACGAACCATTTCAAGACGATTCTGTCTGTGTTGCGCCAAAAGGTGTCCAATTTCACACAACTAACGGGAGATCCATGTACTGACCGATCGTGAGACATTCTTTTATGCCAGTTATTCTAACAGTTTTCTCATCAGCTTTTTTAGGTCCATTCCCCGCTGCGTCCAGGTCGCCGGGGCACTGGGATCATAGGCCGGGGACAGGCCACTATGAAGATAGACGCTGTCCATCCCCACGGCCGCCGCGCCACGGACGTCACAGTCCGGGTCGTTGCCGATCATCAGGCAGCGGGCCGGATCCAAATCCAGCGCGTTCAGCGGTGTTTGAAAGAAGGCCGGGTCCGGCTTCCTGCAGCCCCGATCCGAGGAGATATCCACCCGATCAAAGGCCCTGTCGATGCCCAGGAGGCGAAGCTCTGGCCGGGTAAAGAGCGCCTGGGCGTTACTGAGCAGCAGAACATAGCTCCCGCTCTTTCCCAGGGCTTCCAACAGCTCCTTCGCCCCCGCGTACAGGCGCAGGTGGCTGGTGGACGCCTGCCGGAAGCGCCACGCCGCCTCCCGGACGATTGCCTTCTCCGGAAAGACGCCTTTTTCCGATAGCAGCGCCGCAAATACGGGCTGCAGATCGATCTCCGGACAGGCGCTGCTGCCGCGAAGCTTTTCCTCTTGGGCGGCGCAAAGCCGCAGATAGCTCTCCCGCAGCTCAGGCAGCCGGTAATGAGCCCCGCAGGAGGCGGCGTAGTCAGCCAATGCCTTCCATGGCGCGGCGATATGCTCATCCGTATGGATATCCACCAGGGTCCCATACAGGTCGAACACATAAGCGTCATACTGTTTCATCCGTTTCTCCGCACTCCCCTTTCACTTTTGGGTATTGTACCAGAAATCATGTAAAACGGCAATCGTCCATTCGGAGCGATTGCCGTTTTTGAAATTCAGCTCTCCCGCACGAGTTGTCGGAAGAAAGCGTTGTTTTCCTCCAGCTCGGCAGGCGTACCGGAAGCAGCAACATGACCGTCATCCAAAATCAGGATCTTCGGTTCCCTCATCAAGGCCCTGGCGATGGCGACGCGCTGCTGCGTCTGATCGAGCAGAGGCGCCCCTATACCGAGATCAGCATCCAGGAGATCGTAGACAAGGCCGGGGTATGTCGGCCGAAGACTAGTACACCAACGCCTGCCGGGCCTGTACGGGTCTCGGCGTGATCACAGAATGGTTCTTGCTGGATTGCGATATCCCCATTGAGGAACTGGTGGAGATCGTCAGAACACATTGCTTGTGAAAAAGGCGAGTCTGTCCGGTGGGCAAAAGAAACGAATGTTCAAAAATGCAGCCCACGATATAGGAAGAAGAAGCTTTTTCATTTCTCTTTCCGATTTTATTCCTTTTTCTTTCGCGTGTCCGATTCCCGTACTGAACACGAAATCTCGAAAAGCCGCATAAATAAAAGGAAAAATAAAAAACGCCCTGAGAAGTCCGAACCCAAGGGGTTCAGATCTGTCAGGGCATTTCATTCGTCTGGGGATCCATTTAAGCGATCCGTCGTGCTTGTCGTGTTGAGGCGATATAGAAAGGTATCGCCGCTAATTGTGTCACTACAGAAACGATGACCATGACA
>ONNS01000110.1 GCA_900319275.1 uncultured Eubacteriales bacterium | reverse complement strand
AAGGGGGGAGGGGCAGAGCGCAGTTTTCGTCATGCTTGACGGAAACGGAGCGTTGCGAGCTTCTTCTGACGCAAGCCCGCTGCGATAAGCGCGAGTGCCGCTAACTATTCAGTCACCCGCAGGGTGACTGAATAGTTACAATAAATCATTGATAGCGCGCCGTGGGGTTCATCAGCGAGCGCAGGAATGCCGACTGCACCGAGATCCCCTGTGTGCCGGCCTTGTCCGGATAGGCGCAGGCGGCGTTTGTGACGACGGAGAAGGGCTTCTCTCCGCTCTCGTATTCCTCGGCAAGCGCCTCGGCCTCGAACATAAGACTGCCGACAGCGATATGGTAGTCGCTTGTGATGATGGCCAGGCTGTCCACCTGCGGAAAACGGCGGAGCAGCTTCGCGCCGTAGAGCGCGTTCTGTGCGGTCGTGAGCGCCTGGTCCTCGACGATCAGCCTCTCCTCGGCGACGCCGTGTGCGATCAGCCACGCGGCCATGCACCCGGCCTCGGTGCTGTCGGACAGGAAGGCCGTCGGCCCGCCCGTGACAAGCACATAGGCGTTCGGGTATTTCTCCGCTCCGGCGAGCGCTGTCTCGCAGCGGCGCACGAGTTCCTCGGCCATGCCGCCGTTGCTCTCGAGCGCGTAGCCCAGCACGACGAGACACAATCTGTCATCCGTCGGCAGGCCGTCGGGCAGCTCGTCATAGTAGAGATGAAGATCGGTATTGAGCGCCGCCCATTCGTCCATGATGCGCGCCCAGAGCTCTGCCATGCCCCTGTCCAGGCGCTCATAGTCCGCCAATATCTCGCGGATGTCGTCCATGCCCTCGACGCCGTCGGAGACAAAATCGCGGATGATCTTGTCCCTCAGAGTCGCGGTCGTCTCGTTATAGCGCATTTCCCGCGGATAGTTGGCCGTCTGCGGCAGCGTGGGGACAGGGGACGGTTCTCCGTCCCAGCCCGAAGTGGGTGGGACAGAGAACCGTCCCCTGTCCCAGCGTTTACATGCGGCAACCACAGTACAGCCGTCAGCAGCAGCGCAAACAGCAGCAGGGCGATAAGCGTACCGTATAGACGTTTTTCCCTTTTTTCCTTCACAGGCACGCCCTCCCCTGTCGGTGTTGTTATCTACTATGGTTTATACCATTTTGAAGCAAATAATGCAAGCGGAGCGCCGAAACAGCGCTCCGCAATTCTTTTTCATCTGTGGACGGCTATCGGTGAGGGGTTGGCCTCGTCGCCGTTCAGCTCGCTGATCGGTACGACGGTGATCCCCTTGTTCTCCTCGAGCCAGCGGATCGTGTTCCTGGAATCGGTCTCCACCGGGATATCCAGCCATGCGTGCTCCTCCGACGTATCGCCCACGAGCAGCATATTCAGCGTGACGTTTGTCGTGGCCGCCGTGGCACGCGAGCCGTCCGGGTCCATGTACCAGCGGTGGCCGATGTGCAGCGCCTCGGCGTCGGGCAGGATGCCCTCGGCATAGAGCGCCGCGGCCTCCTCGCCCGTCAGCGTGACGCTCTGCGAGGGCTGCCAGTCGCCGTCGATGCGCGGCTGCTGCACGTCGAGCGTCGCATACTGCACGCTCCGCGCCGTCACCGGGAAGGAGAGTGTCACGCGCTCGCGCAGAAACTCCGGCAGGTTGTAGCAGCGCTCGAGCTGCCAGCCGAGACTGTCGGGGTCAGCCAGCTCGTCCGCATTCGTAAAGACCGAGTATAAACGCTCCAATGTCCCGCCGTTTTTCAGCGTGTAGCTCAGCTCAAACGTCATCACGTTCAGCGCGCCCTCTGCCCAGCCGCGCTCCTGGCGGGCCTTGTCGGCGATCGCGGCGCGGTGCAGCTCGATCAGCGCCTCAACCGTCTCCGGCTCGTCGATCTTCGCGTTCAGGACCGTGATATAGTCCACCTCGTTGGCATCGGGCACGCGCCGCTCGTAGCCGAAGGCGTCGAGCTCGTTGAGGCCGACGAACAGACAGAGCACCGCGCACACGGCGGCAAAGCCGCGAAACGCCCTGGCGCGGAACACCTTCAGCGTTTTCTGCATCAGCATCTCGGCCGCAAAATAGCCGATAAACGCGCCGACGATCATCAATCCGAGCACCAGCGCGGCCATGCCATAGCCGCCGCGCGGCTGTTGGAAGACCATCGCGAGCAGCAGATCGGCGAACACGAGCGCTGTCCCGAGGCTCAGGCAGTACTTGAACACCGGCCGCAGCACCGCGATCGCCACGACGTCACCGGCTGTCTCCAGCCGGCGGCGGCGGTAGAGCAGCAGCGCGCAGGCGGCCAGCAGCAGCCCGGCGACGGCATAACCGACGAGCCAGCCATAGCCCTCGAGCGTATAGCCGTTCGCCACCTCGTAGACGTTGAGCATCCCGGTGCCGTCGATGCGTTCGGCCGGGGCCGTGAGCATGTGGCGGCTCAGCTTCGTCGCCAGCTGGTAGGGCGGGGACAGGAAGCCCAGCTTCAGCCCGCTCGGGATGCGCATGCCATAGACGAACAGGCTCAGCAGATCGCGCCCTGTGCTCTCCACAACGACGGCCGTCAGGTTCAGCACCGCGTAGACAGCGGGCAGCACCAGCCAATGGCCGGTCAGCATGGCGCAGAACACCGCGAAGCCGTAGAAGGCCACGGTGCCGAGCGCGAGCACGCCGAACCACTGCAGCCAGCTGACAGCGAGGGCGTAGCGCCCCGGCAGGGTCATCAGCATACCGATCAGCGTCACGAGCAGCTCGGCCCCCAGCAGCGGCAAAAGCCCGGTCAGATAGACCGTCAGGAACAGCGACTCGCGCCGCAGCGGCAGCGTGTGCATCATGCCGCTCTCACGCGGCTGGTAGAGATAGTGGAACATGGCCATCGCCGTTAGCACGCCGATCCCCGCCGTGCCCATCGCGAACAGCTCCGATGTACTCAGCAGCGTAACGCCGAAATTCCAGACGTTGTAGGTGCTGTCGGGTCCGAAGCTCGAGATGCCCGTCTGTGCGAGGCTGACAGCGGCCAGCAGCAGCCCGGCCAGCCACGCGCCCCACAGCGGCCAGAAGCGTTTGAGATAGTTGGCGGCAATGCCGCGATTAAAGGACCAGGTCTTTGACGGCATAGTCCGCACCTCCCAACTCATAGATGAAGATTTCCTCCAGACTCAGCGGCAGCAGGTCGAGAAAGAGCGGCTTCGTGCGCTCGAGCCGCGCGCGGATCTCGTCAGCGCGCCCGCGCAATATGAGCTGCTGCAATCGGCCGGTCCGGTTTTCGTGCAGGACCGTCAGCCCCTCGGGCAGCGCGCCGCCCTCGCCGTAGGCCAGCTGCACCTTGACCAGATTCTCCTGCAGCTCGGAGAGGCTGCGCTCTACGAGCATCTTGCCGTGGTTCATGATGCCGACGGTGTCGCACACGTCCTCAAGCTCGCGCAGGTTGTGCGAGGAGACCAGCACCGTTGTGCCGTGCTCCTCCACGTCCCCCATCAGCAGGCTCCAGATCTGCCGGCGCATCACCGGGTCGAGCCCGTCCACGGGCTCGTCGAGCACAAGGATTTCGGGCCGCTGGCTCAGCGCCAGCCAGAAGGCCGCCTGCTTCTGCTGCCCCTTCGAGAGCTTGCGGATCGGCCGCCTGCGGTCGAGCCGCAGCAGCTCACCGAGCGCTTCAAAGCGCTGCCGGTCAAAGCCGGGATACTGACTTTGATAAAAGCGCATCATGTCCTCGGTGCTGGCCGAGGTATAATAGAATACATCGTCCGGGATGTAGGCGAGCTTCGCCTTGACCTCCGGGTGCTCGTACACCGGCACGCCGTCGACCGTCAGCGTGCCGCTGTCCTGGCGATAGATGCCCGTCAGGTGGCGGATCAGTGTGGACTTGCCCGCGCCGTTCGGCCCGACAAGCCCATAGACCGCGCCGGTCGGCACCGTCAGCGTCAGGCCGTCCAGCGCGCGAAAGCCGTCAAAACTTTTGACAAGCTCACGAACCTCAATCATGGCTTTCTCCCTCCTTCACTGCGGCGATCAGCTCCTCTTCTCCGACGCCGAGGGCGCGCAGCTCCGCCGCCGTATGCTTCAACCGCCCGAGCAGTTCCTGCCGCCGGGCCACAAGCGCCGCGTCCGGCTGGCAGACGTAACTCCCCCGGCCCGGGATCGACACAATGCAGCCGTCACTCTCAAGCTCGCGGTAGGCGCGCTGGATCGTATTCGGGTTGATGGCGAGCGCCGAGGACAGCTCGCGCACCGAGGGCATCTTGCTGTCCGGCGGCAGCGCGCCCGAGAGGATCAGCTCGCGGAAGCGCTCGCGCACCTGCTCGTAGATCGGCCGCGGGTCGCGAAAATCAATCTGGATCAATGGGCCACCTCCACAACTGTGTTATTTATGTTAGTACAGTTAATTTACCATAGAGCGCACACTTTGTCAAGCGGTAAATCATGGGCAATTTGAGCATTTGGCGCGGTTTGACTGTTGCACTTTTCAATGTTTGAGTTCATAATGTATAGACCAAATTGATGTCAATTAAGGAGTGTTTCCATGAACGAAAACGAGGGTATGCAGAACAACTTCATGCTGCGCGTTTCCGCGTTCATCGTCGATAAACGCAACCTGATCTTTCTTGTATTCGTGATTTTGTTTATCTTTTCGGCCTTTTCCCGCGGCTGGGTCCAGGTCGAGGACAATCTGGCGCAATACCTGCCGGCGGTCTCCGAGACCCGCCAGGGCCTTGATCTGATGGAGCAGGAGTTCACCACCTTCGGTTCGGCCGAGGTCATGGTGGCCAACATCTCCCTGCCCGACGCCGAAGCGCTGTGCGAGCGGCTGCGGGCTATGGAGGGCGTTCAGGGCGTCGCCTTTGACGAAAGCGCAGAGCACTACAACAGCGTATCCGCCCTCTACAGCATCACTTTTGACTATCCGCAGGAGGACGACGCCTGTCTTGCGGCGCTCGAGAGCGTCAAGGACGAGCTCGCGGGCTACGACATTTTTGTCTCCACCTCGCTCGGCAACGCCAAGGCCGAGATCATCGAGCGCGAGGTCAGCGTGATCATGGTGCTCGTTGCGGTCATCGTGGTCGTTGTGCTGACGCTCACAAGCCAGACCTACGCCGAGGTGCCGGTGCTGCTGCTGACCTTTGTCTCGGCAATGATCGTCAATCAGGGCACGAACTTTCTGCTGGGCACGATCTCCTTTGTGTCAAACTCGGTGACCTCGATCTTACAGCTGGCACTGAGTCTCGATTACGCGGTCATCTTCTGCAATCGCTACAAGGAGGAGCACACCAGACTTCCG
>ONNS01000128.1 GCA_900319275.1 uncultured Eubacteriales bacterium | reverse complement strand
CGTTCTGCGCTGTATCCTCAGGTGTCTGCTGCTGAAAGCGCAAAAAAATATTCCGCTGTACACAGGCACGGCGGAACTGCGTGAACCTATGCGCGACGCACTCGCGTATATGCAGATGCATTTCATGAATAATCCCTCTTTGCGGCAAACGGCTCAAGTTGCACACTACAACACAAGCCATTCCAGCACATGCTTTCATGAACAAATGAAGCAGACATATTCGGAATACCTAAACCGACTGAAGGTAAACTGCGCAAAAAATCTGCTGCTTACAACCGACATGTCGGTCACAAGCATCGGCTGCGAATGCGGCTTTCAATCGGAATCGAACTTCCTACGTGTTTTTAAGCAGTACGTCGGCAAAACGCCGTCCGATTTCAGAAAAACGTCACGCTCCCGCTAAAACAGCTTTATGTTAACCTTATACAAAAAACAAAACCGTCACACTGCTTTTTATGCGGCGTAACGGTTTTTTGCGTTAAAAAATGTTATTTCGTTTTGTTAATTATTCGGCTTTCTTTGCTGCAATCGCATCGGCGGCGTCATCAAGCTTTTTGTTTCTGAAATAAAGTCCTACGTCTATTGAAATTTCAATGAAATTGAGGACATAGAAGAAAAAGCTTAAGAAGAAAATGAATCCGGAGCTTCCGCCCGTAACCTGTATAATCTTACGGGCAATGCCGAAAGCGTAACCGATAAGGAGAAAGACCTCAAAGAAAAGACTCTTGCCCTTTGCGGTGCGCGAAACATATGATTTGTGAATAGAAATAGGCCATGAGAGTCCGAAGCAAAAAATAGTAAGCGCTTCAAAAAGGTCGGTTATAATTGAAACATTCATGTAAAAAGCTTCTTTCTGAATTATTTGTGTCTGCGGTAATCGGGCAGGAGCTTCGGAGACACGGCGTCGGTTACAATGCCCGCGTCCTTACGCTCTTTATCAAACCTTGCGATGTGCTCAAGCGTCAGCGAGCCGAGCGACACGTCCTTTGACTTAACTGCGGCATTTCTGCCCGCAGTTCTGCCGAATACTATGATATCAAGCAGCGAGTTACCCATAAGTCGGTTGCGTCCGTGAATACCGCCGACGGCTTCGCCCGCGACATAGAGGTTTTCAACGCAGCTGCTCATACCCGTAACATTGATATCTATTCCGCCGTTCTGATAGTGGAGCGTGGGATACACAAGTATGGGTTCTTTTCTTATGTCGATACCGTAAGACGCGAACATGCGCATCATGGCGGGAATACGCTTTTCGATAGTGCCTTCCCCTCCGACTTTTTCTATCATGGGAGTATCGAGCCAAACGGCTTTGCCGTTTCCCGTGTCAACGCCCTCTCCCCTGTCGGAGCATTCTCTGATGATAGAGGCTGCCGCAACGTCACGCGTTTCAAGGGGATGCATGAACACTCTGCCGTCACGGTTAACAAGCTTAGCGCCGAGAGAGCGAACCTTTTCGGTTACAAGCGCACCGAAGATCTGCTGCGGGAACGCCGCTCCCGTAGGATGATATTGCAGCGTATCGGCATAGAGAAGCTTTGCGCCGGCTCTGTAGGCGAGCACAAGACCGTCCGCCGTTGCGCCGTAATGGTTTGATGTCGGAAAGCCCTGATAATGCATTCTGCCCGCGCCGCCCGTTGCGATAATTACCGTCTTTGCACGGGCGACCGTAAGCTCCTGTGTTTCCATATTCATGAGCACAGCGCCGGCGGCATTACCCTTGTCGTCAAGGATAAGCTCAATCGCGGACGTAAAATCGACAACGGGGATTCCTCTGTTGAGCACCTCGTCACGCAGTGTACGCATTATCTCGGCGCCCGAATAGTCCTTTGCGGCATGCATACGTTTTCTTGATGTGCCGCCGCCGTGAGTAGTTATCATTGTGCCGTCGGGTGCTTTGTCAAATTCCACGCCCAACCCGTTAAGCCACTGAATCGCTTCGGGTGCGTCGCAGACGAGCTTTGCAAGCAGCTCTGGTTTTGCGGCGAAATGTCCGCCGCCGAAAGCATCGAGATAGTGAATCGCAGGGGAATCGTTCGGCTTGTCGGCAGCCTGAATGCCGCCCTCCGCCATCATTGTGTTAGCGTCGCCGATACGCAGCTTTGTCACGATCATTGTCTTTGCGCCCGCATTGTCGGCTTCGATGGCAGCCGACGCGCCTGCGCCGCCGCCGCCGATAATAAGAACATCAACATCATATGTTATGTCGTTGAGGTCGATATCCTCCGCCTTGATGCGGGAGAAATGGGAGCGGGAGGATTACCGGGAAGCGACGATCCAGAAAGGCATCGAGGCCTGCAACGGCACCTTCCACCGATCCAAGATGGAGCATCCGTACTTCATCCGCTTCAACGACGACGGAGAAGCCTATGTCGTTCCGGCGCTCCTGGCCCGGTACGTCCGGGAGAATGTGAAATACCTGCTTGTCCGGGACAGCGGCAAACAGGCGCTGCTGAAATACGTCTACGACGGAGGCGTGTACAAGCTCTACGCCGAGGACATGTTCAAAGGCGTGATCAAGGGCTTTGTAGAAGAGTACGATCCGGAGCTCGTCAAGATGCGTGTTATCACGGAGGCGTACCAGCAGATCATCACGGATCTGCAGTACATTGGGCAGGAAGAGCTGGACGCCTGTGAGACCCTGATCAATTTCAGCAACTGCCTGCTCCGCGTAGACGCGCGCGGGATGACAACAGTCCCTCACACGCCATCCATCTACAGCACCATCCAGATCCCTTGTCGCTGGACGGGGAAGCCTTCGCCCACGCCCGTCTTTGACCGGTATCTGCATACCCTGACCAACGGGGACAAAGCGGTCGAACAGCTTCTGCTGGAGTTCATCGGCGCCTGCATCTCCAATGTGAAGGGCTGGCGCATGAAAAAGGCCCTGTTTCTTGTCGGCGCCGGCGACACCGGTAAATCCCAGCTCAAGAGCCTCGTGGAGCGGCTGCTCGGCAAGGGCAACTTCATCGGCATCGACCTGAAAGAGATCGAGGCGCGGTTCGGCACCGGCGCGATCTACGGCACCCGGCTGGCCGGTTCCTCGGATATGAGCTTTCTGACCGTGGAATCGTTGCGAACATCAATGAGATGTACATCGGCACTTTCCACTCCCTCTGCCTCCGCATCCTCAAGGAGCATCTGGAATACACGAGGCTCCGCCGGAACTATCGGCTGCTGGATGCCTTTGACCAGCAGTACATGGTGTTCCAGAACATCTACAAATTCCGAAATATTGATGGCGCCGATATCGTCCTTCCGAACGGCGGGTCCTGGAAACAGGCGGGCGGTATCTGCGGCTATGTAAATAACCTCTCCGAGGAATTGGTGGCCCCGGAAGAGCTTATGGCGGATAAGGACTCGTCCATCTCTGCTATGGGCAGGATTCTTGCCGCCTATCGGGAAATCCTTACAGAGGACAACCTGATGGACTTTTCATCCATCCAGACGGAAGCGTACCAGCTTCTCCGTGACCACCCGGGCGTGCTGGCAGAGCTTCAGGCTCAGATCACGCATATCATGGTGGACGAGTACCAGGACACGAACTTCATCCAGGAGCAGATGGTGTTCCTGCTCGCCGGA
>ONNS01000027.1 GCA_900319275.1 uncultured Eubacteriales bacterium | reverse complement strand
TGGGATACCTCCTTCCCAGACTAAATTCTACCGCATTTCCCTTCCCAAACTAAATTCCATTTTATTTTCCACTGTGGAATTTACTTTGGGAATTCACTTTTTTCTGATTTTTTCCCGGCAAATACGAATTAGGGCTTGATTCTTCGCACAAAATATGATAGAGTTTATCCGCTGCCCAAAAACGGCAGAGATTGACAAACGATGTCCTGCACAGGTTCCTGGCGGGATTTATCGGATTGGCCGCAGAGCCAGATTTAAGGAGGATATTGAATATGAACAAGATCGAACTGGTTGCCGCTGTTGCTGAAAAGACCGGCATGACCAAGAAAGACAGCGAGAAGGCTGTTGCTGCTGTTTTCGAATCCATTACCGCTGCTCTCGCCGACGGTGACAAGGTTGCCCTGGTTGGCTTCGGCACCTTCGAGACCAAGGATCGTCCCGCCCGCACCGGTCTGAATCCCCGCACCAAGGAGACCATCGAGATCGCTGCTTCCCGCGCCGCTTCCTTCAAGGCCGGCAAGGCTCTCAAGGACGCTGTCAACAAGTAATCGGACAGCATCTGCATTTCGATAACAGATTCGATTTTAAAGAAAAACAGCTGCCGGAAGGCGGCTGTTTTTTCGTAGAGGAGGTTTTACCATGCGCCTGGATAAATATCTGAAGGTCTCGCGCCTCATCAAGCGGCGGACCGTGGCCAACGAGGCCTGCGACGGCGAACGCGTCAGCGTCAACGGGCGGCAGGTCAAGGCCAGCTATCAGGTCAAGGTCGGCGACGTGATCGAGATCGCCTTTGGCCAGCGCACACTGAAGGTCGAGGTCACCGAGATCAACGAGACCGCCAACAAAGCAAACGCTCCGGCGATGTACAAAGAGCTTGTAACTGTTTAGTCCCTGACGGGACTAAACAGTTAAAGGGGAAGCACCCCGCTGCGCGCACTCGGCTTGCGGGGGACGCCTCGCACACTTGCGGGGCGAGAAGAGTTTTTTCCGAGGCGCATGTCCCCGGAAAAAACAGCTTTGACATCTTTTTCGCCTTGCGAGGCGAAAAATCAGAGGCGTTCCCCCTCTGAACTCTCCCTAATCAGAGCAGACTGAATAGTTACAAGAACTTGAATAAACAGGATTCGGCCCGATGGTGGGGCCGAATTTTTTTACGCATCCGCGTGTCCGGGGCCCGCCTGTTTGAATCCGTCCTATCGCGGGAATACTATCCGCACACGAGGGAACCCGAAGGGCTCCGGAAAGGACGGATCATGGACAGAAACGGAACTTGGCTGCGCCGTACGGTTTATGTGCTTCTGGCGCTGGGATTGCTGTTCGGCACGGCGATCGGGAGCTATCTCCTCTGGGAGCGCGCCCCGGAGCTCAACATAGAGGAGGGGATCGCCGTGCCGGCTGTTGAAGAGCCGAGCGCGGCGCCCACGGCCGAGATAGCAAGCGTCTCGGCGCCGAGGGAGCGGCGCTCGTATACGCTGCTGCTCGTCGGCAATGACGACGGCAACGGGAACACCGATACGATGCTCGTCGCGCGCCTGGATACGATGGCCCACCGGCTGGATATCGTATCGCTGCCGCGGGATACCTATGTCAATATCGGCTGGAACATCCGCAAGCTCAACGCGGTCTATACCGGTACGGTCAACGCCGGCGGCGTCGGCATCGAGGGCTTGAAGCAGCAGGTGAAAAATCTGCTGGGCTTCGGTGTCGACTGCTATGCCATCGTCGATCTGGCGCTTTTTATCGATACCGTGGACCGGATCGGCGGGATCGATTTCGACGTGCCCTGCGATATGGACTATGACGATCCGACGCAGGGGCTGAGCATCCACCTGAAAGCCGGGCCGCAGCATCTGAACGGGCAGCAGGCCATGGGTGTCGTGCGCTACCGCTCGGGCTATGTAAACGGCGATCTCGACCGCGTCGAGGTGCAGCAGCGCTTTCTCAAAGCCGCGGCGACGCAGCTGCTGCAGCGCGGGCTTCCGCAGATGAAGGAGCTCGCCGTGCTGCTCGGCGAGCATATGGAGACCGATCTGTACCCGGCCAACATCGCCTTCTTCCTGCGCCAGGCACTGCTGTGCGAGAGCGAGAATATCCGCTTTGCCACGATGCCGAATATCCCGTGTGACGTGGCGGGGCTCAGCTACACCTTTGTCGATCTCGAGCCCTGGCTGCAGATGATCAACGAGCGATTGAACCCCTTTGACATGCTCGTCACGCGCGAGAATCTCGACGTCGTTTACAAGATCCCCGGCGGCTTCGGCTGCACCACCGGCACGCCGAAGGGGGAGTGGTATCTCTATAGCTGAGCCATCCGTACAGCTTGACAGCGCAGGGGACGCATGCTATACTTGATATAGTTTCAATTCAAACTATATCACAGAAAGGTGGACGATTCCCTATGAAAACAATGAAAACCGCACTCGCAATTGTCCTGGCACTCTGCCTGAGCCTGAGCTTTGTTCCCGCTGCCTTTGCCGACGGCGCACAGACGGCGAGCGCGACGGCCCAGGGCCTGGACGAGACCGTGACCGTTACGCTCACGGTCGAGGACGGCGTGATCACCGACGTGAAGGCCGCGTCGGACAAGACCGACAGCCCGGTCGGCGGCGCCGCGCTCGAGCAGCTTCCCGCCGCAATGCTGGAGAAGAACTCGGTCAAGGTCGACGGCGTTTCCGGCGCTACCATGACCAGCAACGCTGTGCTGGCTGCGGCGGCGGATGCCTATCTCCAGATCCTCGGCACCGATCTTGACCTGGACGCCTGGGCCAGGGGCCACGGCTATGTCAAGGCCGGTGAGTACAACATGGAAGCCGGCGTTGACGCGGTCACCTCCGCGACGATCTCCGGCGTAGGCGGTATCAACTTCGGCGACGTCGAGCTTTCGGACGAGCTCAAAAAAGAGCTGATCCTTGACTATCTCAAGGGCGCTGAGGGCAATTACCGCGAGATGTATCAGATCGCGACCTCCTACAACAATGTCCCCACGATCGGCAGCGTGGAATATGTGCTGGACCCGGCGGACATGACGCTCTTCGGTTCGAGCGAGACCAACACCGCCAAGCTCAACAACATGAACGTCAACCCCTCGGTCGACCTGTACTGGACGCGCCAGATCCGTGTCGGCGACATCTGCTCCGAGGCGGCGCCCGTACTGCCCAGCTACTTCATGAGCTACGGCGTGGAGATCACCGGCACCTACAAGCCCATCCGCTTTGCGGAGCTGAGCGAGGAGGAGATCCCCGTCTATGTCGCCAAGGCGCACTATTATTTTGAAACCCTGGACACCACGGCCCAGCTTGCGGCGATGGACGACGAGGCGCTGTATCAGTACCTCTGCAATTCTCCGATGAACTTCTACCAGATCGTGCCGACCCGCTTTGTCGTGACCTCGCCCTGGTTCCTGAACGTCTATGACACCGGCTATGCACGCCAGTTCGTCGACACCGGCCTGCAGGAGAGCCTCCTCAAGGCGGTGCAGGAGAAGTATCCCGAGGCTGCGTCGCTCACGACGCTTGACTTTGCGACCTTCTCCGCGACCGGTCTGAAGACCCAGCAGATCCTGAGCTTCGAGGGATGACCGCGCAGGAGTTCTCCTTTCAGCTCATGCGCATGCAGGCGCTGTTTCACAGGCGGCTGATGAAAAATCTGGAGCCGACCGACTTGTCGACCGGCCAGCCGAAGGTGCTTGCCTTCCTGCGATCCCATGAAGGGTACAGCCAGAAGGAGATCGCCCAGGCCTGCCTGCTCGAGCCCGGCTCGGTCACGGTCCTGCTCAAGCGTATGGAGCAGCAGGGCATCGTTGAGCGCCGCCGGCGCGATGGAGACAGGAAAAGCCGCAGCATTTTTCTGACAGAACGCGGCCGTGCCCTTGCCAATGCCTCGGTCGTTAGCTTTTTCCGCACGGAAGAGCTGGCCTTCGCGGGCTTTACCGAGGAGGAAAAGAACAAGCTGACGGAGTTCTGCGATCGCATCGTGAACAACCTGCAAAACGGATAACAACGGCCATGCCGGCGTCAAACCGGCATGGCCGTTTTTTCGTTGTTTATGAAGCGGTGTTTATTCCACGAAGAGCTCCGTGAAGGTAAAGGTCCGGCAGTCGACCAGTCCCCGGTTGGTCAGGCGCAGCTCCGGCAGGCAGGCCAGCGGGATCAGCGCCATCGTCATGTAGGGGGAGTTTATCGTGCAGCCCATCTCCTGCCAGGCGAGGCTGAGCTTTTCGATCATCGCGGCGACGTCTTCGACCGGCCGATCGCTCATCAGGCCCGCGATCGGCAGTGGAACAAGCGCCAGCACCTGGCCGTCGGCGACCGCACACATACCGCCGCCGCAGGCGATCAGCGTGTTGGCGGCCAGCGCCATGTCTGCGTCGTTGGTTCCGGCGACGAGGAGGTTGTGCGCGTCGTGCGCCACGGTCTGTGCCATGGCGCCTTTTTTAAAGCCGAAGCCCTTCACAAAGCCGGCACCCTTGGTGCCCGTGGCGTGATGCCGCTCGAAGACGCACATCTTCATGATATCCTGGTTTGCGTCGGCCTCGACACAGCCGTCAACGACCGGCAGCTCAGCAATGCGCTCGAAGCTGCCGACGCGGTTCGGGATGATCTCGATCACGCGCGCCTTCACGGTGCCGCCTGCACCCTGCGGCGCAGCGATTTTAAAGCTGTCCGCCGTGATCGTCTCGCCGACGTGCATCGTGTGGCAGACGGCGTCCGGGAAGGCGGCCTTGCCGATCTCCGTGACCATGCGGCCGTTCTCGGCCACAACGTCACCGTCGATGATCGTGCGGGTGATGCGGATATCGTTCAGATCGTCAAAGAACACGATGTCGGCGCATTTGCCCGGCGCGATGCTGCCCATCTCGTGGTCCATGCGGAAGCAGGTGGCGGGGTTGATCGTGACATACTGGATGGCTTTGATCGGGTCGAGACCTTCGCGGATGGCGCAGCGCACGATGTGGTCCAGATGCCCTTCCTGAATCAGCGTGTCGGGATGGGTGTCGTCGGAGATCAGGCAGGCGAAACGGTCGTCGATCTTGTTGTCCAGGATCGCGCGGATAATGACCGGCATATCGTGCCAGGCGCTGCCGTAGCGCATCAGGGCGTACATGCCGTGCCGCATCTTTTCAAGCACGTCCTCGGCCCGGGTGGATTCGTGGCAGCAGCGCACGCCCGAGGCAATATAGGCGTTCAGTCCGGCGCCCGTATCCGGCACGGAATAGTGGCCCGTGATGACCTGGTCGGCCTTCAGCGTCTCGGCCAGTTCGCCGTGGATCTGTTCGTTGCCGCTGAGAACGTTGGGGAAGCTCATCATCTCGCCCAGACCCACGATGCCGTCCCAGGTCATCATCTCGCGGATCTCATCCGGGCCGATGAACGAGCCGGTATCCTCAAAGCCCGCGACGGCCGGCACACAGGACGGCGCGTTGGACATGGCCTTGAGCGGCGAGCGCCTGGCGTCCTCGATCATCAGCTTCACGCCCTCGGGGCCGCAGACATTGCAGATCTCGTGCGGGTCCATGAAGATGCCGGTCGTGCCGCGGGGGACGACGGCCCTCGCATATTCCCCGACGCTGATCATCGCGGATTCCACATGGATGTGCGCGTCCATGAAGCCCGGCGCGATATACTGTCCCGCCGCGTCGATCACTTTGGTGTTTTCACCGATGCAGTGCGAAGCGTCGCCGACCAGGGCGATGCGCCCCTCGGCAATGGCGACATCGATGCCCTCCTGGATCTCCGCGGTACAGACGTTGACCAGTCTGGCGTTGCGGATCACAAGCTCGGCCTTGACGGCGCCCATGGCCACAAGAGCCAGCGTGCGCGTGACCTCATAGAGCGGCTTTTTGCAAAATTTGTTCTGCATGTCGTTCCCCTTTCTGTGTGTGGACAGATTATCTGCCGTTAGGCGTGCCATTATACTATGTTTTGCCGGGAGTTTCAATCCTGAATACACTGAAAAACAGCCGCAGAAAGCGGCTGTTTTTCATAATGATTTTCATTAAAAAGTAGACAACGTCTACTTTTTATAGCGCCTTATGGCGCGTTGAAAATCGTATGAGACGTCAGTTGCGTCAGCAACTGTATGCCGCCGCAGGTGGCATCTTTTCAATAAAAAGTGTCGACTTTTTATTGAAAAATAGTATCAGTGGGCGATCATATAGCGCGTGATGGCGGCGCAGCGCTCGGCAGCGGCGTGCACAAATTCAATATAGGACATCTCCTCGGAGTCGTCGGCCTTGTCGGAGATCGCGCGGATGATCACGAACGGTGTCTCGTTCAGACAGCAGACCTGGGCGATCGCGGCCCCCTCCATCTCGCAGCACAGACCGCCGAGGGTGGAGATGATATCCTCCTTCTGCGCGCGGGAGGCGATGAACTGATCGCCGCTGCAGACGCGGCCTTCAAAGGCGCGGATATCCGGTGCCGCGGCCGCGACGGCCGCCAGGGCGCGATGGCGCATGCCTTCGTCGGCAGGGAATACCGATACGCTGCTGTAGGGGATCTCCCCGCGGGCAAAGCCCAGGGCCGAGGCGTCCATATCGTGCTGCACGGCGTCGGTGGATATGACGACGTCGCCGATATCAATCTCGGCATCCAGCGAGCCGGCCACGCCGGTGTTGATGATCTGATCAACACTAAAGCGGTCGATCAGGATCTGCGCGCAGGCGGCGGCGTTGACCTTGCCGACACTGCAGCGGACAACGACGACGTCCCGCCCGTCCAGCTTTCCCTCGTGAAATTCCATGCCGGCGACAGTCCGGACAGAGGCGTCTGTCATCGCCTCCTGCAGCGAGGCGACCTCCTCGTCCATTGCGCCGATGATCCCGATTCTGACCGGATCTTCGGCCGCGGCGGCAGAAGCGCCGCATGCTGTCAGAGCGGCCAGCAGCGTAAAAGCGGCCGCCGCACCGCGGATGATTCTGTTCATATAGGTGTACCCCTTTATGTTTTTGACTGATTCTACACCGTTTCAGGCCAAAATTCAATACCGTTTTATGATCGGGCAAAAGGAAAACCCGGCTCTCCCGGCGTCTGCGCGCCGGGAGAGCCGGGGACTGCGGGAAGAGAGGGTTACGCGTTGACGGAATACTTCTGCTTGACCTGCTGGATCTTCTGCGGCTCGGACTGCTCGACGGCGTACCAGCCGCGGCTCTGCATCTGCTTGTAGACGCAGTCCTGCATGCCCAGCGCCTCGTTGAGCGCACCGGAGAAGACCTGGTGCACCTCGGGCGTCGCCGACTCGATCGTGCCGTGCAGATAGAGATCGCACACGCCCTTCGTCGTGAGGAGAATGTTCTCCATGATTTCCTTGTCAGTCATCGGGCTGCCTCCTTAAACCAAGTTGTAAAACTGCTGGAACAGGCGGTGGTTGTTGCGCACCAGCGTCTGGGCCTGCTCCTTGAGCGCGGGGTCCTGCAGCTGGCTGACGGCCTCGCGGCACTGGATCTCCATAAACTGGGCGTGGCCGAGCGCGTCTTCCACATAGAGCAATTCTTTGGGACTCATTGTATCATCACCTCGCTTATAGCTTGCGCAGATAATAGTATTTTACGCATGGCGGTTTTTTCATTTTTTGCCCAGAAGA
Organism: uncultured Eubacteriales bacterium; assembly: GCA_900319275.1. Classification (GTDB taxonomy): domain Bacteria; phylum Bacillota; class Clostridia; order Oscillospirales; family Oscillospiraceae; genus Limivicinus. Next base: position 16,910 of record ONNS01000027.1, on the reverse strand, counting down.
CTTCAGACCAGGCGGTAATCTTTGCTTGTTATGATGCTTTGAAAATGATATAATATACAAAAATGTGTTTTTCCTGACAACGGAGGCGATAAAAGGCATGAAAACAGAGCACTGGACAAACAAAACACATCTTTTTCGCGCCGATGAATATATCTGTCCCGCATGTGGCGCCGGAAGCGACAGGCCGTATAAGAAGTGCCCCTCATGCGGCGCGGCACTTGGCGTCGCTAAGTATGATAGCTCATGGGTGGAGGAAGCCGAGGGCTTATCCGCCCTTATGGATAACGACTGGTAAGGGAATAACTGGCCGGCCAAAGGGAGAGAGACATGAAGCTGTTTGACAATGTGACAGAAATCGTCCGCGACGATCTGGCCAGAACGATCCGGAAAGGAAGCAAGGTTTCAGTTGCGGCGGCCTGTTTTTCGATGTACGCCTATCACGAGCTGCAAAAGCAGTTGGAAAGTGTGGATGAATTTCGTTTTATTTTTACTTCCCCCACCTTTGTCACTGAGAAAGCCGAGAAGCAGAAGCGGGAATTCTATATTCCCCGTCTGAGCCGGGAGCAGAGCCTGTACGGCACAGAGTTTGAGATCAAGCTTCGCAACGAGATGCGCCAGAAAGCAGTGGCGCAGGAGTGCGCGGCATGGATTCGGAAGAAAGCACGTTTCAAATCCAATATCACCGGCGAGAATATGGGCGGCTTTATGACTGTATCCTCGCCCTCGGAGGAAGCCGCCTATATGCCGCTCAACGGGTTTACAACCGTGGATATAGGCTGTGAGCGTGGCAATAACAGCTATAACATGGTCAACCGGCTGGATGCGCCGTTTGCGACGCAGTATCTCCAGCTGTTTAATACGCTGTGGAGTGATAAGAGCAAGCTGGAGGACGTGACCGATGAAATCATCGACAACATCACGTCTGCCTATAACGAAAACGCCCCGGAGTTCATCTACTTCATGCTGCTCTATCATGTGTTCAGTGAGTTTTTGGAGGACATATCCGAGGACGTGCTGCCCAACGAGGCGACAGGCTTCAAGCAGAGCAAGATTTGGAGCATGCTCTATGACTTTCAGAAGGATGCTGTCCTTGCCATCATCAACAAGCTCGAAAAATACAATGGCTGCATACTGGCTGACAGTGTCGGTCTCGGCAAAACCTTTACGGCGCTGGCCGTTATCAAATACTACGAAAACAGGAATAAATCTGTGCTGGTACTCTGCCCGAAAAAGCTGGCCGGGAACTGGAATACATACAAGGACAATTATAAGAATAACCCGATTGCCAGTGACCGCATGCGCTATGATGTGCTGTTTCACACAGATTTGTCCAGAACACGCGGCAGCTCCAACGGTCTCGACCTCGACCGTTTGAACTGGGGCAATTATGATCTGGTCGTGATCGACGAGAGCCATAACTTCCGAAACGGCGGAGAAGTCTCCGGCGAGGATCAGAAGCAGAACCGTTATTTGCAGCTTCTGAACAAGGTCATCCGGGCCGGGATCAAGACAAAGGTGCTGATGCTCTCGGCTACACCGGTCAATAACCGCTTTTATGATCTGCGAAATCAGCTTGCCCTGGCCTATGAGGGCGATACTGCACAGATCGACGGCAAGCTCCACACGGAAAAGTCCATTGACGAGATTTTCCGGCAGGCGCAAAAGGCCTTCAATGCCTGGAGCAAGCTCAGCACGGAGCAGCGGACAACGGATAATCTTCTGCACGCATTGGATTTTGACTTTTTTGAGGTGCTGGACAGTGTGACGATCGCGCGCTCGAGAAAGCACATCGAAAAATACTATAACGCAAGCGAGATCGGCAAATTCCCGGAGCGCCGAAAGCCGATTTCCATCCAGCCCAGGCTGACCGACCTGCCCGGCGCAATCAACTACAACGAGATTTTTGAGCAGATTTCCACGCTGTCCCTTGAAATCTATACACCCTCAAAGTATATCTTTGAAAGCCGGATGTACAAATACAGCAACCTGAATCATAACCGCGGGGACAGTCTGACGCAGAAAGGCCGTGAAGAAGGCATACGGCGCCTGATGAGTATTAATCTGCTCAAACGGCTGGAGAGCTCGGTATACTCGTTTACTCTCACACTCTCCCGTATTCGCAAGCTGATCGAGGATACCATAGCCGCCATTGACCGCTATGAGCGTATGGGCGTGTCCGATTTTCCGATGTTTGAACTGGCCGAAAGTGCTGATCTGGACATGGATGAGCAAAACGCGGACTTCTTCAGCTACGGCAAAAAGGTGACGATTGATCTGGCAGATATGGACTATCCGCCCTGGCGTCAGGTTCTGCAAAGGGACGCCGAAACGCTGGCCCTGGTGACGGAGCTTGTCGGTGATATTACGCCGGAGCACGATTCCAAGCTGCAGCAGCTGCTCACCCTGCTTTCGGATAAAGTTGAGCATCCCATCAACCCCGGCAATCAAAAGGTGCTGGTTTTCTCGGCCTTTTCCGACACGGCGGAGTATCTGTATACGCATGTCAGCCGCTTCATGAAAGACAGGTACGGTCTCGACACGGCGCTGATCACCGGTTCGGTGGACGGAAAAACGACAGTGAAGGGACTAAAACCCCATTTTAATGACATTCTGACCTGTTTTTCCCCGATCTCCAAGGACAGGGATGCGCTCATGCTCGAAAATCCGGCAGATATTGACATTCTGATAGCGACAGACTGCATCTCCGAGGGCCAGAATCTGCAGGACTGCGACTATCTGGTCAACTATGATATACACTGGAACCCTGTGCGCATTATCCAGCGGTTCGGGCGGATCGACCGCATCGGGAGCCGCAATGCGCAGATACAGCTGGTCAATTTCTGGCCCGATATGGACCTGGACGAGTATATCAACCTGAAAGCCCGTGTCGAGACACGTATGAAAATTTCCGTCATGACCTCCACCGGCGACGATAATCTGATCAGCCCGGAGGAAAAGGGGGATCTCGAGTATCGGCGGCAGCAGCTGAAGCGGCTGCACGAGGAGGTTGTCGATATCGAGGATATGACCACCGGTATCTCCATTATGGATCTCGGGCTGAATGAGTTCCGGATGGATTTGCTGGAGTATATCAAAACGCATGACGATCTGAATAAAAAGCCGAAAGGGCTGCACGCGGTTGTCCCCGCTGATGCGGAGAACCCGGAGGGCGTGATATTCGTCCTGCGCAACATCAATAACAGCGTAAACATCGACAATCGGAACAGAATCCATCCCTTTTACATGGTCTATATCGGTATAGACGGCTCGATCATCTGTGACTACCTGAATCCGAAGAAGCTGCTGGACACGGTACGGCTCCTTTGCCGGGGAAAGGAAACGCCAATTCGCGAGCTTTGTCAGCAATTCAACAGGGAGACGGATGATGGACGGAATATGTCTGTTTTGTCCGAACTTCTCAGCGAAGCCATAAACTCCATTGTAGACACAAAAGAGGCGAGTGACATTGACAGTCTCTTTAAGAGCGGCGGGACATCTGCGCTTTTGTCTGCTGTGTCCGGAATTGACGACTTTGAGCTGATCTGTTTTCTCGTGGTAAAATAAGGAGATCCATATGCTTCACTTACCAGCGTCAACTGAATTTAATCGTCGTATACCCAAGCAGAAGTTTTATGAGAATCTATCCGTAACACCAACGCTCAGGCGCGTCTTTGTCGAGCAGATGAAAATGATCTGGTGGCGAAACAAAATCGCCGCCTCTACAGTGAATCTGGCGAGCGGGCAGATGGTCACAGAGATAGAAGTCTTTGAAATCCAGCTTAACCAGCCCTCACTGGACGAAGCGGTTCTGAAGCTGATCGACAAGGAGATACCGTATCACATTCTATTTCTCTTGACCTATGAGGACAAGGTACAGGCGTGGATCGGCTACAAGGAAGCCGCAGCCTCCGGCACAGGGGCCTTTAAGGTCAATCGCTATTATCATACGGAATGGATGCCCTCTGATAAGCTGCAGCTCCCTCTCACCGGCTTGAATTTGGATGCAGTCTATGAAAACTATGTGCGGCAAATTGCCGGTGATGCGCTCAATACAGGCAGCAGCGAGAGTTTGAAAGAATCCGTTGACCGCGAGAAGAAAAAGCGGGAGCTGGAAAAGAAAATGGCCGCGCTGGAAGCGAAGATACGGAAAGAAAAGCAGTTTAATCGGCAGTTGGAAATGAACGCAGAGTTGAAAGAGATTCGGAAAGAGCTGGAGAAATATAAATGATCTTACTTAGATTTAAAAAAGAAGAACGACTTAAACCAATAAAAAAAGGCATTTTCCATCTTAGACCAACTGCGGCTTACCGTGATGATCCAGTGAAGTATCGTGGAGATCCAATGGAAGGAAAGATATTTGGTAATCCAGCAGCGTCTTTCAAGATAAATGGCTTTGATATTTCGCAATGGATAGAGAGTATTATTTGGTCAAGAGAGTTTGAGGGAAACATTTTGTCGATGTCTTTTTTCCAAATAAACATGGATAACTGTCATGAAGTAGAAAAAGGTATATATACGATAAACGATGATGCTGTTGAAAAGATGAAGGGATTTGGGGATTTTTTCATAACGCTTAATTCAGCTCATATTATTCCAAGTATGGAAGCTGCTCTGTCAGGATATAAATGCAATTATGAATACCATCCTGTTCGCTATTGCGATATCCACAATTATAATGCTGTTCAACAATGCCTCAAGAATATGCGAGATAATGGGTATATGTACAGTGAGTTTTTCCTAAAAGACAAATCAGAATATGGGCCGCAGAATGAATGGAGATTCCTCATCCACGATTATGCTAATGAATTTCCTCTTTTGGACAATGGCGGAGTTGATTTACAAACTGATTTTAGAAGCGATGTTCCTTTATTCAAAACTGAAAAGTTAACCACTTTACGTATATCAAAAGACTTATTACATTGACGCTTTTTATTAATAAAGAGAAACAAAAAAGAAGGTGTACTCTTAATCGTGGAATCACTAAAGGCATATCTTAAAAAACATTCAGTTATTTTGTGGGTGGTATATAGCGTTCTTTTTGCAATAACTATCCATATCCTGTTTAAAATCAAGACTGGGCCAGAATGGCTAAGAGCAGAATGGGAAGCTGGAGATATTCTTACATATGCAAGTACAGTTGCACTGGGGCTTTTGGCATTGTGGCAGAACAAAAGATTCAAGGAAGAAAATGATATCGCACAAGCTCGACTTGAAAAACTGACCAGTCAAGCTAATGAGATTGCAGCGATGAATAAAATAATTGAGATTGAATCTGCGCGGTTAGCTCGGTTGAAAGAGGCTATCGACGATTTCTACAAAGTTAGTGATCGTGAAACATTGTTATCTGTTTTTGAAACGGATAACAAAACTATTTACAACATAGATACATATATTAATGGCAAAGTATATGTAATAGAAGATCAATTAGAGAAAGCTTTTAATCGCCTTATGAGAGAATTAAACCGAGACTTTGAAAGGAAAAAAGGCGAAAATAGTCCGTTCGTAATAATTTGCTATGATTACTACTCAGAACTTAAAAAGGTCTTGAATAGTATATATGAAGATAAGTCGAATATAAAAAATATAAATGTCGATGTATTAAATAAATTACGTGGGAAATTCTTCATAGAAAAAGAACATGTAATTCAGGAGAAAGAAAAATTGCTGGATCAGGCGCTATACGCTCCTTTAACTCTCTCAGAAGTTCGTAAAATGTATTACGAGATAAATATTGACCAGAAAAATAATTTAAACAATTCCGAAGGGAAACCATGATTATGGATCACATGAAGTTTGAATCCCCTGATATGGTGCAGGGCAACATAGAGAAGATTGAGGCGCTGTTTCCGAATTGTGTGACGGAGACGCGGGGCGAGGACGGGAAGCTGAAAAAGGCGGTCAACTTTGACTTGCTGCGGCAGATGCTGTCCGGCGAAGTGGCCGAGGGCGACGAAGCATATGAATTTACCTGGGTGGGAATAAAAGCGGCCATTGTCGAGGCCAACCGTCCCATCCGCAAAACCCTGCGCCCCTGCCCGGAGGAGAGTGTCGATTGGGACACCACCGAAAATCTCTACATCGAGGGCGATAATCTGGAAGTCCTGAAGCTCTTGCAGGAAAGCTATCTCGGTAAAGTCAAACTGATCTACATCGACCCGCCCTATAATACCGGCAATGATTTTATCTATCGGGACAACTTTGCCACAAAAGCTGATGAATACGAAGAACAACTCGGCATGTTAGATGAAGAGACCGGCGACAAGCTTTTTAGAAATACCGATACGAACGGACGTTTCCATTCTGATTGGTGCAGTATGATTTATTCGCGGCTGATGCTGGCAAGAAACATGCTGAGTGCTGATGGTATTATCTTTATTAGCATTGACGATGCAGAAGTTGAAAATCTCAGAAAAATTGCAGATGAAATATTTGGCGAGCATAACTTCGTTGCGTGTTTAGTGTACGATAAAAATAGAAAAAATGACGCAAAGTATTTCTCCATTGGTCATGAATATATACTTGTATACTTCAAAAGTGCCGTAACGGTTAATGAACTGGGAACTATCTTACGTGCACCAAAAGCCGGTGTTGATGAAGTCAAAGATGAATTCAACAGGTTGAGAAAACTGTACAATGACGATTGGGATAAAGTAAATGAGGGACTAAAAAAGCTATATTCTTCTTGGCCGGAAGATGATGAAAGAAAGCAACTCGCTCGATATACAAGAGTAGATGATAAAGGCCCTTATCGAGATGATGGTAATATAAGCTGGCCTGGTGGCGGAGGTCCTCGATATGAAGTAATTCACCCGATTACGGGAAAGCCATGCAAAATACCCTCCAGAGGTTGGGTCTATCCCAACATTGACAGGATGCAAGAAGAGATTGCTAATGGAAGAGTTGTTTTTGGGCCAGACGAAACTACTACCCCACGAATTCGCACTAATCTTTTTGAGCAGAATACAAAAGTAATGCGTTCGGTTATATTCAGCTATGCGCAGACTGCAACACAAGAATTTAACCAATTATTTGATAATGTCAGAGTCTTTGAAAATCCAAAATCAACCAGCGATATCAAAAAAATAATTGAGTATTATACTTCAAACGATAAAGAAGCTATCATTATGGACTTCTTTTCTGGATCGGGAACCACAGCCCATGCGTTGATGCAGCTTAATGCCGAAGATGGTGGGAAAAGGAAATACATTTTAATTCAGATTCCGGAAAAATGTGAAGAAAAAACTCCTGCTTATAAAGCGGGATATAGAACCATCTGCGATATCGGCAAAGAACGTATTCGACGTGCCGGACAAAAAATCAAACTTGATTTAGCAGGAGATGCTACCGCGAATCTCTTTGCAGCTACTTCAACCCCTGAGTATGAGAAGACGCTTTTAGAAGGATTTGACCAGAAGTTTGAGAAATCACATAGTTTGGACATAGGCTTCCGCGTCCTCAAACTCGCCGACTCCAACATGACCGACGTATATTTCAGCGCCGGAGACTATGGACAGCAAATGCTGGATGATATGGAATCCAACATCAAACCCGACCGCACAGACCTTGACCTGTTGTTTGGCTGCCTGCTCGACTGGGGCCTGCCGCTGTCGCTGCCCTACAAGAGCGAAACGATTGACGGCTGCACCGTCCATACCTATGCGCCGGGCGATCCTGACCTTGCAATCCGTGACGCGCTGATTGCCTGCTTCGATAAAGACGTCCCCACCAGCGTGATCGAGACCATCGCCCGCCGCAATCCGCTCCGCGCGGTGTTTCGGGAAGAGTGCTTCACCTCCAGCCCGGACAAGATCAACGTCTATGAGACCTTCAAACGCCTTGCCCAGGGTACGGCTGTTAAGGTGATATAGGATTCATATTGAAAGATAGAGGATGCAATGAAAAAAATACAAATTGTTTTAGCTTCCCCATCAGATTTACCAGAGGAACGTAATATGATTCGTCGTTTAGTCGATGAGATCAATCCTGTTTGCATGAGAAATGAAGTGGTCATTGATCTGCGCATGTGGGAGAACTCAGCGCCTGGAATGAATGAAAAGGGGCCACAAGGTGTTGTCGATATTGATCTTGAAATACCAAAGGCGGATATTTTTATATGCTTGTATTGGAAAAGAGTCGGAACGATTATACCGTCAGAAGGAATAGCAGGAACAGAGCATGAGTTAAATATCGCTATAGATAGTTTCAATAAAAATAGAAAACCGGATGTAAAAGTCTTTTTCAAGAGCATGACTGACGATGAGGCGAAAGAAGCTGACAGTCTATATATAAAAGAGATTGCGCACCGCTTACAACCAATGGGGTTATATAATTCATTCGAAACGGTTGATGCGCTTAGAAGTAAGATCAACACAATAATACAGGCTGCCGTACTAAGTAAGGTTAAAACGGATAATCCAATTGAACCAAATACTCCCACACATAAAGAAGTATCAACTGCTTCAGAATTGCTTGTTAACATAGCACCAGGGAATCGCATTATCTTGGAAAAAGGATTTTATGATATTTTAAGTTTTAACAATCCTACTGACTATTTGTCAAAGGTAAAAGTATCTGATGGTGAAGAAGCTCATCTTTCAAATTTGAGTAATTTTTCAATAATTGGAGATTCAGCGTCTATTTTGACGCGTCCGTGCTATGCAACTGTTTTGACACTAAATAATTGTGAGAATATAAAGTTTACAGGAATTGCTTTCGGACATGTTCCTTATAGGGGTTATTGTAAAGGCGCTGTTATCAAACTAATAAACTGCAAAAATATTCAATTTGATAGCTGTGAGTTTTTCGGTTGCGGAACATATGGACTTGTAATAGAGAATAGTGAGAGTATCATTGTCAACGGCTCAAAGATATTTGAGTGTACATACGGTGCAATCCGTATGGAAAAGTCTCAACTATATTTTAGAAACTCGTCAATAGAATCATGTTTACAGTTATTAGATAGCGTAATTTTTTCTTTTGGGGGCTTTCTAACAATGGATAATGTTTCTATTCATAATAATGAAACAGATAAATTCATTATTGATTTAGCTGAGCTAACAGACGAACAAAGTATAGCGTGCTACTGTCTTCCCGGATTAAAACACTCGTTTTTCCTCCCACAAGGTGTTTGTATATACGATAATATTTCGAAAGAATTAAGCAACGTTCCAAATATACGAGGATTATTTGAGACTGATAACCGGTATAAATCGTGAAATATAAATGGGAGTGTTTCATTCACTCCCAAATAATCATTTCTCTTTCCCGTCCAGAATCTCCAAAAACTCCCTCGCCGTGACGATAAACGGCTCCGCCGGAAAATGCTTCTGATTGCCTGTCACCAGATAAGCTTCATCCGTTTGCTTCTCCATGACCACCTCGTAAAAAGGCAGGTCTTTCATGTCGGGGAGGATTGCACCGGATGGAGTGGGTACAACAAATTCCGCCTTTTCCTCGATCGCAAACAGCAGGTCTTCGACGATCGCCGGTGAAAAATGGAACTTGGCCCGATGCAGGACTTCCGTGTACTCGGCCATGATTTCTTTACTGATCAGGGGACAAAAGGAATCGGAAAAGAGCTTTTGAAGTACCTGCACGGTAGCCGCGTCTGCTTTAGACGACAGCAAGGCCGATACAATTACATTTGTATCCAGCACCGCATAACAGCGCATCAGGAGCCCTCCCCATACCGCGTTTTACGGATTTCCTCGTTTATCTCATCCAGAGACATGTCCTGTATGCCGTTCGCTTTTGCCTGCGCACGGAGGGCGTTCAATGCCTCTGCCCCGGAAAGCCTTGGCCTTCCGACACTGGATGCCGCAATCTCAAAAGGAATGCGGCGTTCCCGCACGACGGCCCGCGCAAATACATTGATAGCGGTGGTCATACTCATTCCAAAATCTTCGCACAGGGAATCAAAATCGTTTTTCAAATTCTCGTCCATACGGACGCTGAAAGTTGCCTGACCCATAAAAGCACCTCCTTTACTTATATTATATGCAATCAGGTGCAAAATGTCAATGCAAACGAACCAAGCTGTATATTGTGCAATGGTCATTGCACAAATTCCTCACTGCACACTTCAAACTACTCACTCCTCACTCCACATTACCAGAGGTGTACCATGAAACTCCAATTCAAGCACCAGAAATTCCAGGCTGACGCGGCCAGAGCCGTGGTCGATGTTTTTGCGGGCCAGCCCTACCTGACCCCGACGTATCGCATCGACCAGGGCAGGCAGGGCGTCGGCAGTGCGTACGGCTCCATGCAGGGAACAGTCACGGATTTTACCGGCTGGCGCAACGAGCCGGTCGTACCGGCCTTAACTGACGCGCTGATTTTAGAGCATATCCAGAAAATCCAGCGCTTAAACCAGATCAAGCCCTCCACAAAGCTCGAGGGGCGCGATGACGGGTATAACCTGACGATCGAGATGGAGACCGGCGTCGGAAAAACCTATACCTATATCAAGACCATGTACGAGCTCAACCGCGCCTACGGCTGGAGCAAGTTCATCGTCGTTGTGCCCAGCGTTGCCATCCGCGAGGGCGTGTATAAGACCTTTGAAATGACGCAGGACCATTTTGCCGAGGAATACGGGAAGAAAATCCGCTTCTTCATCTACAACTCCAAACAGTTGACGGAGATTGACCGCTTTGCCGCTGACAGCGCGATCAATGTGATGATCATCAATTCTCAGGCGTTCAATGCCAGGGGCAAGGATGCGCGCCGCATCACCATGCGGTTGGACGAATTCCGCTCCCGCCGCCCGATCGACATTCTGGCCAGGACCAACCCGATCCTGATCATTGACGAGCCGCAGTCTGTCGAGGGCCCGCAGACGAAAGAGAACCTGAAACAGTTCCAGCCCATGCTGACGCTGCGCTATTCGGCCACACATAAAGCGGACAGTATCTATAACATGGTCTACCGGCTGGACGCGGTGGAGGCCTATAACAAGCATCTGGTGAAGAAAATTGCGGTCAAGGGGATTACCGAGACCGGCACCACAGCCACCAACAGCTATGTGTATCTCGAAAGCGTCAACTGCTCTCACCGCGACCCGACAGCTACGATCCAGTTTGAAGTACAGTCAAAGAGCGGCCCGATCACGAAAAAGAGCAAGATCATGCGGGAACGGGACAATCTGTACGTCCAATCGAACGGACTGGAAGAGTATCGCAATCTCTGGGTCATTGAACATATCGACGGGCGCGACAATTCGGTACACTTTCTCAACGGTATAACGATTTATGTCGGGGATGTGGTGGGAAATGTCGATGAAGATCAGCTCCGCCGCATACAGATCCGCGAGACTATCCTCTCCCATATTCAGCGGGAAAGACAGCTCTACCGCAAAGGGATCAAGGTCCTCAGCCTGTTCTTTATCGACGAAGTGGCGAATTACCGGGAATATGACGCGGCAGGCCAGCCGAAAAACGGAAAGTATGCCAACATGTTCGAGGAAGAGTACGCGGATATCGTCGGCAATCTCCAGCTTGCCATTGGCGAGGATGACTACATCCAATATCTGGACAGCATACCGGCCTCGAAAACGCACGCCGGGTATTTCTCGGTGGACGGCAAGGGTAAGATGATCAACAGCAAGCTTGGCCGGAGAGAAACCACGTCCGACGACGTCAGCGCCTACGAACTGATCATGAAAAACAAGGAGCTGCTGCTGGATCGAGACCCGAAACGCTCCCCGGTGCGCTTTATTTTCTCCCACTCGGCCCTGCGTGAGGGCTGGGATAATCCGAACGTTTTTCAAATCTGTACCTTGAAGCAGAGCAGCAGCGAAGTGCGCAAACGGCAGGAGGTCGGGCGTGGCCTGCGCCTGTGTGTCAACCGCGACGGTGAGCGCATGGATGAAAACGTATTGGGTAACGAGGTGCATGATATCAATGTCCTCACCGTCATTGCCAGCGAGAGTTATGACAGCTTCACCCGTGGTTTGCAGGCGGAGCTCTCCGATGCAGTAGCGGACCGTCCGCGTGCTGTTCTGCCGGAGCTGTTTGCCGGAAAGACAGTAACTGATATGAATGGCAATATCACAGTGATCAGTGAAGATATGGCGCGGGAAATCTGGATGGATTTGCGCGTCAAAGGCTATATCGACCGGGCGAATGCTCTCACGGATAAGTATTCCGCTGACAAAAAGGACGGAAATGTTCAGGTCTTGGACGAGATGAAGGACTATGCGGCGTCTATTCTTCAAATCCTGGATGCGGTCTATGATCCCAACGCCTTGAAGCCGGAGGACGCGCGTAAGAATAATGTGGAGCTTCATTTTCAAGAGGATCAATTCGCAAAACCAGAGTTTCAGGCGCTGTGGGCCAGAATCAATGCAAAATCGGCGTATACCGTCAGTTTCGATGCCAATGAGCTGATCGCTAAATCCGTATCCGCGCTGAATGGGAAGTTACGGGTAAACAACATCTTTTTCCATGTCGAAACAGGCGTCATGGATTTGATCGAAACAGAGAAGCTGCGTTCCGGTAAATCCTTTGTAAAGGAGCAGGCGAAGAGCTATGTTGTTTCTGCAACGGCTAATGCAAGTGTTCCCTATGATCTGATCGGGGAAATCGTTGAGAGAACAGGGCTCACAAGAAAAGACGTTGTCGCCATACTGAAAGGGATTGAAACACCTGTTTTTAATATGTTCAAAGAAAATCCGGAGGAGTTTATCGCAAAGGCTTCCGCTATCATCAACGATCAAAAGGCCAGTGTGATCATTGAGCATATCATCTACCATGTCCTTGATGAAAGATACGATAAAGAGGTCTTTTCCGATGCGACGATTCGCGGGAAACTCGGCGTGAATGCGATAAAAGCGAACCGGAGCATTTATGACCATGTCGTGTATGATTCTGAGAAGGAACGCGATTTTGCCAGTAATCTGGATGTCCGCGATGAGGTGGCCGTCTATGCTAAGCTGCCGGACGGCTTTTATATCCCGACGCCGATCGGAAAATACAATCCGGACTGGGCCATAGCGTTTTATGAGGGCAGCGTCAAGCACATTTATTTTGTCGCCGAGACAAAAGGCACTATGCAGACACTCCTGCTTGAGGATCATACGTCAACACCGGAAAAGGCGAAGATTCAATGCGCCAGAGAACATTTCAAGGCGATTTCCCGTGGCGAGGTGGAGTACGAAGTGGTAAACAGCTATCAGGAACTACTAAACCTTGTTACAAAATAAAAGCAGCGGGGCAGCGCTTCGGCGTTGCCCCGCTTGCCGTGCATGGCGGTTTTTTCATTTTTTGCCGCGGGTGCTTGTGGCGCGGCAGAGCATGTGATACAATATAATAAATATTCCAATCGGGGAGATACCACATGAAGTCAGACAGAAGCTATCCGCGCTTTACCGTCTCGGCCAAGGGCACACGCTGGGTCGAGAGCGGCCATCCCTGGATCTACGAGGGCGAGATCGTCGCGGCGGCGGATTGCCCGAACGGCGCGCTGGTCGACGCCGTCAGCGAAAAGGGCAAGTACCTCGGCACGGGCTTTTTGAGTAAAAACAGCAAGATCCGCATCCGCCTGCTCTCGCGCAACGCCAACGACCGCTTCGACGCAGCCTTCTGGCGGCGCAGGCTGCAATACGCCTGGGACTACCGCAAGTGCGTCATGGGCGCGGACGTCTCGGCCTGCCGCCTGATCTTCGGCGAGGCCGACGGCTTCCCGGGGCTGACGGTCGACCGCTTCAACGATATTCTGGTGGCGCAGACGCTCTCGCTCGGCATCGAGCAGCGCAAGGACGAGATTTTTCCGCAGCTGCTGGAGCTGCTGCGCGCGGACGGTCAGACGATTCGCGGCATCTACGAGCGCAACGACGTCGCGATCCGCACGCTCGAGGGGCTTGAGCAGGGCAAGGGCTGGTACTGCGGCGAAGGCGATGCGCGCACCGAGATCTGTGAAAACGGCATCTTCTACGCCGTCGATGTGGAAAACGGCCAGAAGACCGGCTTTTTCCTCGACCAGAAATACAACCGTCTCGCAGTCGCCAAGCTCGCAGCGGGACGGCGCGTGCTCGACTGCTTTACGCACACGGGCTCGTTCGCGCTCAACGCCGCAAAGGGCGGCGCGGAGCACGTGACAGCCGTGGATGTGTCGGAATCGGCGATCGCCATGGCCCGCGCCAATGCCGTGCGCAACGGACTCGACGGGCGGATGGATTTTATTACCGCCGATGTGTTCGAGCTGCTGCCGGCGCTGCAGGCGCAGGGCGGCAAGCCCTATGACTTCATCATCCTCGACCCGCCAGCCTTCACCAAATCGCGCAAAACCGCCGACCGGGCCGAGCGGGGCTATAAAGAGATCAATCTGCGCGCGCTGCAGCTGCTGCCGCGCGGCGGCTACTTCGCCACGGCCTCGTGCAGCCACTTCATGCCGTCCGAGCGCTTTGTGACCATGCTGCGTTCGGCCGCGCTGGACGCGGGCGTGGAGCTCAAACAGATCGAGGCGCGCCAGCAGGCCCCGGATCACCCAATTTTGTGGAACGTGCCCGAGACCGACTATCTGAAATTCTATTTGTTCCAGGTCGTATAATAATTGAAAAAAGGGAGAGTTCAGCATGAGCAGCAATGTGATTTTCTATTTTTCCGGCACCGGCAACTGCTTTGACCTCGCGCGGCGCATTGCACGCCACCTCGGCGATACCGACGTTGTCAGCATCCGCAAGACTCCGGCCGTGACCGATGCGCGCGCCTACAAGCGCGTCGGCTTCGTGTTCCCCTGCTACGGCGGCGGTGTGCCCGAGGACGTGCTCAAGCAAGCCAAGGGCATCGATCTGAGCCCCTATGCCTATACCTTCGCCGTCAGCCAGTCGGCCAGCTACGCCGGCGTCGGCCTCAGCAATCTCGACAAGCTTGTGCGGCTTGACTACTGGACGACCACGCACCACCACTGCAGCTGCATCTGGCTGTTCCCGCATACGATGATGGTCCCGCCCGTCTCGGTGGAGAAGGCGCAGGAGCTGCAGGAGAAAAATGCCGCGCGTATCGCCGCCGACGTGCTCGCCGGAAAGCGCAGCGAGGGCCGCCCCGGACGCAACGTGCTCAACGCCGCCGAGAACAAGGCTTGGTCGGTGATCGCCGCAAAGAAGGCCGCACAGTTTAAGGTCAGCGGCGCCTGTATCGGCTGCGGCACCTGCGAGCGGCTCTGTCCGCGCGAGAATATCCGCATTGTCAACGGCCGGGCGCAGATCGGTACAAACTGCGTGCAGTGTCTCGGCTGCCTGCAGTTCTGCCCGCAGCAGGCCATCTCGCTCGGCAGCATCACCGATCGGCGTGAGCACTACCACAACCCCGCCGTCACCCCGGCGGATTTGCAGAAACCAATTATCCACATAGACTAAAGAAATAGACAGGGAGAAAAACCGTGGCCGGGATCATCTTAAATCAAATCGTCATCATGTTCCTCTATATGCTGGTGGGCTTTGGGCTCTACCGCTGGGGGAAGCTGACAAAGGAGGGCAGCCGGGACATCGCCGCGCTGCTGGTGAATATTGTGATCCCGGTCGTGATCGTGCGCAGCTTCTGTGTCGAGCGCAGCACCGCGCGCCTGGCGGCGCTGGGCGCCAGCACGGTCGTGGCTGTGCTGGCCCTCGGCGCGTCGATGCTGATCGCGCGCCTTGTTTACCGCAGGGAGCCGATCGAAGATTTCGGCACGGCTTTTTCAAACGCAGGCTTCATCGGCCTGCCGCTGGTGCAGTCTGTGCTCGGCGCGGACGCGGTCTTTTACCTCGTACCCTTTGTGGTGCTTTTAAATCTCGGACAGTGGAGCTACGGCGTTGCCATCATGACCGGCGATCCCGGAAAGCTCAGGCCGCGGGCCATTCTCGTTAACCCCTTCACCTTCAGCACGGCGATCGGACTGCTGCTGTTCCTCAGCGGACTTGGAGATAAGCTCCCAGAGGTTATAGGCAGCACGATGCAGGGGATTGCGGCGGTGAACTCGCCGCTTGCGATGATCGTGCTCGGCGTGTATCTCGCGCAGGCGGATCTCGTCGCTATGGTTGGAAATTGGCGGCTGTACGCGGTGAGCGCTGTGCGGCTGCTGCTGGTCCCGGCCGCGACGATCCTGATCCTCGCACTGCTGCCCTATGATGTGCGCATCCGCGAGACCGTGCTGATCGCCGCCGCGGCCCCGGTCGGGGCGAACGTCGCCATCTACGCGCAATTAAACGGCCGCGATTATACCTACGCCTGCCAGACCGTCGTCATGAGCACGCTGCTCTCGATCGCCACGATGCCCGCGGTCATGGCCCTGGCCGAGCGGGTACTGTAAGGGGCTGTTGCAAAATGCGGATTAGCTGCACAAATGACGGTTCTGCCGTAGGGGCCGACACCCTTGGCGGCCCGTGCGGCACAAATTAAAAATTATGCAGAAATCCTCGGCAAAAACGCACATATGGCGAATTTGCCGGGGATTTCTGCAATTGTTTAGATTCCTCTGCCGGGCTGCCGAGGGCGTCAGCCCCTACAGGCCTGTGTTCATGTCATCGGTTCCCAGTGCTCTTCCCAGGCAATCTCCAGCCGCTCCCCGTTCAGCCGCAGCGGCAGCCAGATATAGCGGCTGTCGGCGAGCTCTTCGCTGTTCCAGCGGTCACCGCAGTAGATCAGCTGGCCCTGGGCCGTGTAGAAGAGACTCGTGCTCTGCGTGTCAAAGGTCACGCCGCGCCCACTCCCGACGCAGGGGTTGCCGTCGCTACGCCAGCGGCCGAAAATGCTGTCGGCCGACCACATGCGCGCCTGGTTGGACATCCATCCGGTCGTGGAGGAGCTCATGAGATAATAGCGGCCGTTTTCGCTGCAGAATCCGGTGAAACGGAGCGCGCGTTCCGGAGGAACGGCGCGCCCATTCCAAATCAAACGGCGTGAAACGCCGCTTAGAAAAAGCTGGGTTAC
>ONNS01000047.1 GCA_900319275.1 uncultured Eubacteriales bacterium | reverse complement strand
AATCATTCGCCCGATGCTCATTGCAATGAATATACGGCAAAACAGCTGTGCTGTTTTGCTGCGCCACAAAGTGGCGCGGCGAAAAGCTTTTTGGCTTTTTGCCATCCTATATTCATTATAGCTTTATACGCTAATATAACACGCTGCCGCCGCTTCGTCAATTAAAGGAAATTCCCTTTCCACTCCTGATGTTTCCTTATCGGTTGTATATAAAATCAACAAAGAGGCATAATCGGGCACTGCCGTCTTCCCATGTTCTGCCCAAAATTTTTCGATTTATCACTTTGCTCTTGCAAAGTTTAAGCGCTGGTTGTATTATTTACGCATATCAGGCGTAATTCATTCCCGGGCACGCCGGTGCCCGGCATCATCCAAGGAGGTCAAAGCCATGAAAAAAATCATTTCTATCGTACTCGTACTCACGATGGTCCTGGCGCTGGGCGTCAGTGCCGCTTTTGCCGACGCCCCGGCCCCGAAGGACGGCGGCAGCAAGGATCTGAAATTCACCACCGGCGGCCCTGCCGGTACCTACTTCGCATTTGGCGGCGTCATGGCCCAGAAGGTCAGCGAGGTCACCAGCAGCAATATCACCGCGATTACGTCCGGCGGTTCCTCCGCCAACATCGACGCGCTGGACATGGGCGATGCCCAGCTGGCTTTCTCGCAGTCCGACGTTCTCTATGCCGCCTACACCGGTCAGCGTACCTTTGAAGAGCCCATCACCGGCTTTTCTGTCGTGGCTCCCCTGTACATGGAGCAGGTACAGATCATCACGCTGAACCCCGACATCAAGTCCGTCGCCGATCTCAAGGGCAAGTCTGTCTCTATCGGTGCCGCCGGCTCCGGCGTATATTACAATGCGATCGACGTTCTCGGTGCGTTTGGGATCACCGAGGACGACATCAAGCCCACGTATCAGTCCTTTGACGAAAGCGTTGAGGCGCTGAAGGACGGTCAGATCGACGCCGCCTTTGTCGTGGCCGGTGCCCCCACGCCCGCTGTCACCTCTCTGGCCGCCACCAACACCATGTATCTGATCAGCCTGGAAGACGACGTGATCGACGCGCTGATCGAGAAGTACCCCTCCTACATCAAGGTCACCATTCCCGCTGACGTCTACGGTCTTGAGGCCGATACCGTCACGGTTGCCGTCGGCGCTGTGATCATCGCCTCCAACGACGTCTCGGACGCCGACGTCTACAACTTCCTGTACGGCGTGTTTGAGAACCTCGACGAGCTCGAACAGATCCACGCGAAAGCGTCTGAGCTCAGTCTGGAATTTGCCACCTCGTTCAACGGCGTTCCCTATCACAGCGGTGCTGCCGCTTACTTTGCCGACAAGGGCTTTGACGTCCCTGTTGCCTGATCCCGATTTTCGCTGCAAGTCGGTAACCCTGTTTTGAACGTGCGGCCCGCATTCCGAAAAATGCGGGCCGCTTTTATCCCTGTTTCATAGGAGGCTATGTCATGACCCACAAACCCCAAACTTCGGACGCTGTCGGCAACAGCGCCGAGGAGCTGATGAAAAAATACGACCGGGAGTCCAACGTCCGGCTGTGGGAGGGTGTCCCCGGAAAGATCATCCGCTATCTCTGCGCCGCGTTTTCGCTTTACTGTATCTGGGTGACGCTGTTGAGCACCATGATGCCGGAGGAACGGCTGAATATTTTCCTTGGTTTCGTGCTGATCATCGGCTACCTCAACTACCCGATCAGCAAAAAGCATGTGCGCCCCAACGATTTGCCCTGGTATGATATCCTGCTGATGGTGATCGGGGCCATCCCCTTTTTCTACTGTGCCCTGCACGCGCACTCGATTATCAAGCTGGCCGCGCGTGTCACGCGCGACCCCAAGATGGTGGTCATGGCAGTCGTGGCCATCCTATCGTATATGGAGCTGTGCCGCCGCTGCGTCGGCATCCCGATTCTGTGTGTGGTCGGTGTGCTGCTGGCCTATGCCTTTTTAAACGTCCGCTTCGGCAAGGTCATCTATGACCTGTTCTACACCACGACCGGCATGATGGGAACGCCCATCAACGTCTGCGCCAAGTATATCGTGGTCTTTATCATATTCGGCGCGTTTCTGGAGCGGACCGGGATCTCCGCCTTTTTCATCAATCTCGCCAACTCGATCGCCGGAGCCTCCGCCGGCGGCCCGGCCAAGGTCGCGGTCATCTCCTCGGCGCTGTGCGGCATGGTATCGGGCTCGTCGGTCGGCAATACGGTCACGACCGGCTCGGTCACGATCCCGATGATGAAACGCACCGGATACAAAGCCGAATTTGCCGGTGCGGTCGAGGCAGCCGCCTCCACCGGCGGGCAGATCATGCCGCCGATCATGGGCGCCGCCGCGTTCCTGATGGCCGAGTACATGAACCTCCCCTATGGACAGGTCGCCCTCAAAGCAATCCTGCCCGCGGTGCTGTACTTCCTGGGTATTTATATTGCCGTGCATCTGGAGGCCAGAAAGCTCGGTCTGCGCGGCATCCCCAAAGAAGAGCTCCCGCGCCTGCGTCAGCTTCTGCCCAAGGTGTATCTGCTGCTCCCGCTGATCATCCTGGTCTGGCTTGTGGCCTCCAACCGGCATACCATGCAGTTTTCCGCCTCTGTCGCCATTGGCATCACGATCCTGGTCGGAGTGTACAACAACCTTGTCACCATTGCCACCAAGAGTCAGGACAAGAGCGACAACCTGACCTTCGGCAAGTTCTTTGACGCGCTCGAGGCCGGGGCCAAGAGCTGCATCACGGTCGCCGTGGCCTGCGCCATGGCCGGACTCGTGGCCGGCTCCGTCACCTCGACCGGTCTCGCCTCGAAGCTCATTACCGCCGTCGTTACGATCTCCCGCGGACACACCATGATCGCCCTGGTGCTCACGATGCTCTGCTGCATCGTGCTCGGCATGGGCGTGCCCACCACAGCCAACTACTGCATCATGGCGTCCACCTGTGCGCCGATCCTGATCACCATCGGCGTGCCCCCGGTCGCCGCGCACTTCTTTGTGTTCTATTTCGGCATTGTGGCCGATATCACGCCGCCGGTCGCGCTGGCCGCCTATGCCGGCTCGGCCATTGCGAAGGCGCCGCCGATGAAGACGGCCTTCAACGCCACCAAGCTTGCGATCGCCGCGTTCATCGTCCCCTACATCTTCGCGCTCAACCCCGCCATGCTGCTGGTTGACACAACGGCGCTGCAGGTCGTGCTCGTGGTCGTGACCTCGCTCGTGGGTATCTTCGGCGTGGCCGCTGCCCTCAACGGCTTCCTGCTGCGCAAAATCGACTGGCCGGTGCGCCTGCTGCTGGCCGCCGGCGGCCTGATGATGATGGACCCCCAGCCTCTGACCGATGGCATCGGTCTGGTGCTGCTGGGTGCCTGTCTCGCCTGGCAGAAGTGTGGCAAGCCCTTCGGGAAAGCAACCGCTGCATAAAAGCGAATCAAATCTACAGGGGCGGCCGCCGGGCCGCCCCTGTGCTGTTGACTTGTCTGCTTTTTTCAAACGTTCCAGAAGCTCGTCCCTTACGCCGTCTCCGCGCGGAGCGCACAGCGCAGCGCGGAGCGCCCGGTGAGCGCCTCTGTCCGTCGATCCGGCTGACCGAAGCCGGCGTACAGCGTCCAATGGCCGCTGCCCGGCAGGCGCTCGCCCGCCGTATTGACCACGGTCATGGCCCGTGGGTCGATGGGAATACGCAGGCGGCGGCTTTCCCCCGCCTCCAGGCGGAGTCTCCGAAAGCCGCAGAGCACGGGGTTCGCCGGCGCGTCGGGGGATTCCTCGTCCTTCAGGTACAGCTGCACCACCTCGTCGGCGGCAAACGGGCTGTTGTTGGTAACTGTTACCTCCGCCGCTGTCCGTTCAGCGTGCAGGTCACCGAGGCTCATGTCCGCGTAGCTCAGTCCGTAGCCGAAGGGATAGAGCGGCTCGCCGGCATAGTAGCGATAGGTCCGGTTGCGCATGGAATAATCGGTAAACGCTGGCAGCTCGGCCAGCGCGCTGTTCCGATAGAAGGTCAGCGGCAGCTTTCCGGAGGGCGAGTGCTCCCCAAAGAGCAGCTCCGCCACCGCGCGCCCACCGCGCGCGCCGGGATACCATGTCAGCAATATGGCGTTTGCCTTCTCCTGGGCGGTGCCGATATCGACCGCGCTGCCAGCCATCAGCAGCACAACCGTCGGCTTCCCGACCGCGAGCACGGCCTCCATCAGTCTGCGCTGGGTTGCGGGCAGGAGCAGGTCCTCCTTGTCGCCCGAGCCATAGCTGTTGCCGTCGTCCGGCTCCTCCCCCTCCAGACGCTCATCGTAGCCGAGGGTGAGGATCACGACGTCGCTGTTCTCTGCGACCGTGACGGCCTCGGCCAGGCGGTCGTCCGCAAGTGCCAGGGGCTCGACCCGGTCGTGAAACAGATGGGAGCCCTCCGAGTACAGGACCCGGCCGTGTCCCTCCATCTGATCCTGTATTCCCTCGAGCACGGTGATATACCGCGAGGAGGTCCCGTAATAATTGCCGATCAGCGCGCCGCGGCTGTTGGCGTTCGGCCCGATCACACCGACCGTGCCCTCCCGCTTGAGCGGCAGCAGGCCGTCGTTTTTCAGCAGTACGCAGGCGCGGAGCGCGGCCTCGTGCGCGAGAGACAGGTGCTTTTCACATTCGACCGCCGCGTAGGGGATGGCGTCATATGCCGAGCCTTCCCCCATAATGCCCAGCAGGTAACGCGTGGTGAAGAGGCGCACCGCGGATTCGGTGATCTGCTCCTCGGAGACCAGCCCCAGCTCGTACGCGCTCATCAGGCAGCGGTAAGTGCTGCCGCAATTCAGGTCGCAGCCCATGTTCAGCGCAAGCGCCGCCGATTCGGCCGAGGTCGCGGTCACCTGATGGCCTGTGTGAAAGTCCCGGATCGCCCAGCAGTCGGAGACCACATGGCCTTCAAAGCCCCACTTACCGCGCAGCGTGTCGACCAGAAGGGCACGGCTGCCGCAGCAGGGCTCGCCGTTGACGCGGTTATAGGCGCCCATCACCGCTTCGACATGGGCCTCCTTCACCAGATCCTCAAAGGCCGGGAGATAGGTCTCCTCCATATCCTTGGGCGCCGCGACGGCGTTAAAGCTGTGGCGCAGCGCTTCCGGCCCGCTGTGAACGGCGAAGTGCTTGGCGCAGGCCGCGCTTTTGAGTGTTTCACCCTGCCCCTGCAGGCCGCGCACATAGGCCTGTCCCATACGGGAGGTCAGATACGGGTCTTCGCCGTAGGTCTCGTGCCCGCGGCCCCAGCGCGGATCGCGGAAGATGTTGATATTGGGCGACCAGAAGCTCAGGCCGTGGTAGATATCCCGGTCTCCCTTCGCGGAAAGCTGGTTGAATTTGGCCCGGCCTTCCGTCGCCGCTGCGTCGCCGAGCTGCTCCACCAGTCCGTCGTCAAAGGTCGCAGCCAGCGCGATCGCCTGCGGGAAGCTGGTCGCGGTTCCGGCACGGGCTACGCCGTGCAGGGCCTCGTTCCACCAGTTATAGGCGGGAATATGCAGACGCTCAATGGCGGGCGAGTCAAAGCGAAGCTGGCTCGCCTTTTCCCACAGGGACATCTGCGCAACCAGGGCCTCCGCTTTTTTTCGGGCTTGTTCCCGATCCATCCTGCGGCCCCCTCTCTCAGCCCTTTACGGCGCCGGCAATAAAGCTGTCCTGGATCTTCTTGCTCATGAAAACATAGAACAGCAGCGTCGGGATCGTCGCAATGGACAAGGCCGCGCCGATGGGCCCCCAGTCGGTCGTATACTGTCCGGACAGGGACTGCACACCGACAGGGAGGGTCCTCCACTTATCGGAATTGATGAAGACGTTGGCGAACATCAGCTCGTTCCAGCACTGCAGGAAGGTGTAAATTCCGACCGTGGCGACGGCCGGCCGCATCAGCGGGACAATTACGCGGAAGAAGATGCCCCATGTGCCGCAGCCGTCCAGCATGGCGGCCTCGTCCAGATCATAGGGGATGTCGCCCATGAAGCCCGTGCAGACCAGAATGCCCATCGCGAGCGAAAAGGCCGAATACGGGATGATCAGCGCCCACAGCGTGTCAAGCAGCTTGATTTTGGCCAGGGTCGTGTACAGCGGCACGATGGAGGCGTGGATGGGGATCGTCAGGCCGAGCATGAAGAAGCCGTTCATGCGCTTGCGTCCCTTCCAGCGCAGGCGGGTCATGGCATAGGTGGCCATGACGGAGGCCGCCAGCGTGATGGCGATCGTCGAGATGGCGACAATCAGGCTGTTGAGGAAGTAGCGGGGCATATTGCCCGTGTTGAGCGCTCGTGTATAGTTGCTCCAGACCCACTCCCGCGGAAGACCGGCGACGTTCTCGCCGAAGATCTCGGTGTTGGTTTTCAGCGAGAACGTTAGCATCCAGTAGACCGGGAAAAAGCTGATCACAGCCCAGATGATCAGAAGGATATATATAAGCGTCATCTTGCTCTTTTTCTCATAGAGGGTATTCATCTCACTTTTCCTCCTTGAAGATCGCATTGATCAGCAGCGCAAAGAAGAAGCACAGGACAATCAGCATGACGGCGATGGCCGAGCCCATGCCGTAGCGGTTTCGCAGGAAGAGCATGCTGATCATCAGGGTGCTCGGCACCTCCGTCACATGGCTCGGTCCGCCGTTTGTCAGCACATAAATCAGGTCGAAGGATTTCAGCGAGCCCGTGATCGCGAAGATCACGCTGACGCGAAGAATGGGGCGGATATAGGGGATGACGATGTAGCGGCTGACCTGGGCGGGGGTGCAGCCGTCCAGCATGGCGGCCTCGGTCAGCTCAGTCGGGACGCCCTTGATCCCCGCATACATCAGCAGCATGTGATAGCCGACATACTGCCACAGTATGGGGACAAAGGCCGCTCCCAGCGCGGTCTTTTTGTCGCCCAGCCAGACCCGTGTCCAGCTGTCCAGGTGCAGCGCGCGGAGCAGTACGTTCAGGACACCGTAGTCCGGATTGTATATCTTCAGCCACAGCTGGCCGATGACAACCGTGGAAATGAGCACAGGCATGAAATAGATGGACAGCAGCGCGGTTTTTCCCTTGATCGGCCGGGACAGGCGCAAGGCCAGCCACAGCGCGAACGGGAGCTGGATGACGCAGGAGAGCAGCGCCAGCAGGAAGGCGTTCTTCAGTGCGCGGGAAATGTTGATGGATCTGCTGGTAAAGAGCTCGACATAGTTTTTGATGCCGATAAATTCCGGGGTCGTAAAGCCGTTCCATTCCGTCAGGCTATAGTAAAAAGAGAGGACGATCGGGGCGATCAGCACGGCAATGAACAGAAACAGCGCAGGTAAAAGAAATAAAAAAATATTGATTTTATAAAGCAGCGGTTTTTTCATCGTCTGTTTCTCCCATCAGGCAGCTATCATGATTATACGATTGATTTCGCTATCCGATGATCATTATGATGAAACAAGGGCGGCTCCCGATGCCGGGCGCCGCCCCCGTTCATGCTAACATCAAATGATCGTTGCAGGAGTATTCAGCTTAATGGAGCTCGGCGTCCAGACCCTCGACATACTCGGCCGGGGTGACTTCCTCAGCCCAGGCCATCTCGATGTAGTCGAGGTAGGTGTTGGCCGCGTCGGCGCTCAGGAAGTTGTCGCCGAACAGAACGAGGTCGGCAGCCTGAGAGGCCATGTCAGCGGCGGCCTGGATCAGCTCGTTCACGTCTGCGTCGGGATCAGCGGCCCAGCAGGGCAGGTTCGCGCCGCTCTTGTAGTCGGCATCGGACATATAGCGAGCCAGATAGAACGCGGCTTCGATCGCCAGATCCTTGTTCGCGGAGCTCTCGGTGACGGCCAACGTGTTGTTCGGGCCGCCGATCAGGCTGAGCAGAGGAACCTCGTCATTCAGCACGGGGAAGGTGCCGGCCTTCACGGTGAACTTGGCCTGCTCGCCGATGTCCTTGTTGTTCCAGGAGCCGTTCTGATAGAAGGCGGTCTTGCCCTGGATGAAGTTGTTCTTCACTTCATCGTTGCTCAGGGCGTTGGCGCTGGGATCAAAGTAGCCCTTGTCGATCATGCTCTGGAAAGCCTCGATGGCCTTGATCACGCCATCGGTGTTCCAGGAGGTGACGCCGTTGTACATGTCGCGGAGATTCTGGGCGCCGACGGATTTGATGACCAGGGGCTCAACATACTCGGACAGGCACCATTTCTCCTTGCCGGCAACGCCGAAGGGGATATAACCGGCGGCGACCAGCTTGTCGCAGCAGGCCATCATATCCTCATAGGTCGCGGGGATGTCCTCATAGCCGACCTCGGCCAGGATATCCATGTTGGCGTACAGGGTGATCAGAGACATGGTGTAGGGCACGCCGTACATCTTGTTGTCCTCGCCGTAGCGGACGTTGACCGTCATATTCTCCGGCAGCTCGTCCTGGTAGGCGGCATAGGCGTCTTCCACACTGGCCACACGGCCGGCGTTGACAAACTCGCCCAGGAAGCCCATGCCCCAGGTAAAGAAGATGTCGGGCAGGCCTTCGCCGGAAGACATGGCGGCCTTGATCTTGGTCTTGTAGGCCTCATTCTCGGTGGTGACGTGCTCGATCTTGACGCCGGGGTGCGATTCCTCGAACGCGGCGATCGCGTCGACGAAGGCCTGGTGGCTGGAGTCAGACTCGGTGGCGATGGACCACAGAGTCAGGACGACCTGATCATCGGCATAGGCCATCGGAGCGGCCAGCGCGAAGACCATGACAAGAGCCAGCGCAATGGAGAGCAATTTCTTCATGGTTGTTTCCTCCTTAAATAATGTGTGATTGTATTATTTGCAGGTTTTCCTGCTAATCACCGTATTCCAGCCGGGCGACCGAATCGCCCTCGAGCAGCCGCCCCTCGACCACGATGTGCTCCGGCGGCGTTGTCTTCGGCCGCTCGATGTGCTCGATGAGCTGCCGGGCGGCGAGGCGCCCCAGCTCGGTCGTGTTCTGTTCCCAGGTCGTCAGGCGCGGACTCATCGCCTTGGCCAGATCCATCCCGTCGTAGCCGACGATCGAAATATCCTTCCCGATGCGCAGGCCCAGCTCGTGGATGGCGTTGACAGCGCCGACAGCCGCATAGTCGTCCGACAGGAAGAGGCAGGTCGGCCGCTCGGGAAGGGCCAGCATCCGCTTCGTCGCCTCGCTGCAGCTCACCGGCTCGTGGTAATGGCACTCACCGATATACGCCTCCGGCACAGGAATCCCCAGCGCCTCGCAGCCGCGGTAAAAGCCGGTCAGACGGCTCTCGGTCACGGCGGTGGGATCGCCGTGGATGTAAGCCAGACGGCGGTGCCCCCGGCTGTGCGCAAAGCGGACCAGCGCCTCCATGCCGCTCATATTGTCCGAGAGGACAGCGGAGCGGTTGTGAAAGGCGTGATCGAGCGTCACCACAGGGAACTCGGCGTTCACCAGCTCCAACACCATGGGGTCCTGAAACTCCACGCAGAAGATCGCCACTCCGTCGACACCCCGGTACAGGGCGTGCTGCAGATAGCTGCGGTTCTGGTGGCCGACGTTGCTGTTGATGAACGAGATATCATAGCCCTCTCGCTCGGCTTCAATGCGGAAGCTGTTGAGCACGGCCGCAAAGTATTCATGCGTCAGGCCGCTGTTTTGCAGGTCGACGAGCAGTACGCCGATGTTGTACGTTCGGTTTGTTTTGAGCGCACGGGCCGCGGCATTGGCCATATATCCCATTTCCTGCGCGGCGCGGAGAATGCGTTCCTTTGTTGCCTCGCCGATATCCTGCTGACCGTTGAGGGCTTTGCTGACAGTGGCGATCGACACGCCGCAGTACTGCGCGATATCCTTTAAGGAAGCCACTGTATCCGCCCTCCGTACTTAATCGTTTTCGTAGCTTCAAGATACCAGAGCTTTTCAAAAAATGCAAGTGTTTTTTGTCAAAAAGATCATATTTGGCAGTTTACATCAAATCAATACGGCATTTTTGGGCGTTTTCAACAAGAGCACTGGAGTGAGCCGCTGTTTTGTCCTTTGGTCCCTGCAAAGCCGTCACAAAAACGCCGGAAAAACCAGAAAAAAGTTCTTGCGATTTCGTATTATATGCTGTATTCTATTTTATAAGGATAACTTAAACGTTTGCGTACAGGAGGCGCGCATCATGCAATACGGACATTTCGACGACGAGCGGCGCGAGTATGTGATCACCACGCCGCGCACGCCCCTTCCCTGGATCAACTACCTCGGGAGTGAGGATTTCTTCACCCTGCTGAGCAACACCGCCGGCGGCTACAGCTTCTTCCGCGACGCGCGGCTGCGCCGTCTGACCCGCTACCGCTACAACAACGCGCCGCTGGACCAGGAGGGCTTCCATATATATATAAAGGATGGCACGTCCGTCTGGAACCCCGGCTGGCAGCCCGTGCAGGCTGCGCTTGACGACTACAGCTGCCGCCACGGCCTGGGCTACAGTGTGATCGAAGGCGCGAAGGACGCAGTGCGCGTCACTCAGGAGCTGCTGGTTCCCGTCGGCGAGCGCTGCCTTCTGATGCGCGTGACCGTCAAAAACGAGGGCGCGTGCACGAAGCGTCTGCGCCTGTTCCCGTATGTGGAGTTCTGCCTCTGGGACGCCATGGACGACGGCTCGAACTTCCAGCGCAACTACTCCACCGGCGAGATGGAAGTGGTCGGCCCGGCTATCTACCACAAGACCGAATACCGCGAGCGCCGCGACCACTACGCCGTCTTCTGGGCCAACCGTGAGCCCGCAGGCTTCGATACCCAGCGCGAGGCCTTCCTCGGACTCTACGGAAGTCCCGCCCATCCCGAGGCCGTGTTCGGCGGCGGCTGCACCGGCAGCATCGCCCATGGCTGGCAGCCGATCGCGGCGCAGCAGTTCGATCTCGAGCTCGAAGGCGGCGCGAGCGACTGCCTGATTTTCGGTCTCGGCTATATCGAAAACCCGAAGGACGAGAAGTGGGCCGCGCCCGGTATCATCAACAAAACGCGTGCCGAAGCCATGATGGCCCGTTTTGCCGACAGCGCCGCCTTTGACGCCGCCATGGACGCCCTGCGTGTCCACTGGGACAAGCTGTTGGACAACTATCAGGTCAACACCGGGGATTCGCGGCTCGACCGCATGGTGAACGTATGGAACCAGTACCAGTGCATGGTCACCTTCAACATGAGCCGCTCCGCCAGCTACTTCGAGAGCGGCATGGGCCGCGGCATGGGCTTCCGGGATTCCTGCCAGGATCTGCTGGGCTTTGTGCACATGATCCCCGAACGCGCGCGCGAGCGCATCCTGGACATCGCCGCCACGCAGTTCCCGGACGGCAGCGCCTACCACCAGTACCAGCCGTTGACCAAAAAGGGCAATCTGGCCGTCGGCAGCGGCTTCAACGACGATCCGCTGTGGCTGATCGCGGGCACCGACGCCTATCTGCGCGAGACCGGCGATTTTGGCATCCTCGACGAATCAGTCGCTTTCGACAATGACCCCTCTCTGGCACAGCCCCTGCTGGAGCATCTGCGCCGCAGCTTCGCCTTCACCCGCACGCACCTCGGCCCCCACGGTCTGCCCCTGATCGGGCGGGCCGACTGGAACGACTGTCTGAATCTCAACTGCTTCTCCGCGCATCCGGGCGAGAGCTTCCAGATCACCGGCCCCAGCGAGGGCCCCGTCGCCGAGAGCGTGTTTATCGGCGGTATGTTCGTCAAGTACGGCCGCGCCTGGGCGGAGATCTGCCGCCATGTGGGGCTTGACAGTGAGGCCGAAGACGCCCTGCAGGCCGTCGCCGCGGTCGAGGCCGCAGTGCTGGACGCCGGTTGGGACGGCGAGTGGTTCCGCCGTGCCTTCGACGCCTACGGCCATGTGGTCGGCGGGAAGGAATGCGAGGAGGGACAGATCTATATCGAGCCCCAGGGCATGTGCGTGATGGCCGGGATCGGCAAGGAGAGCGGCGAGGCCGCCCGCGCCTTAAAGAGCGTCGAAGAGCGGCTGGACACCCAATACGGCATCGTGCTTTTGAATCCCGCCTACACCCGTTACCATCTCGAGCTCGGCGAGATCTCGAGCTATCCCCCCGGCTACAAGGAGAACGCCGGTATCTTCTGCCACAACAACCCCTGGATCGTCTGCGCCGAGGCCGAGCTCGGCCACGGGGACCGCGCCTTCCAGGTCTACCGCCGCACCGCTCCCGCCTTTATTGAGGACATCAGCGACATCCACCGCACCGAGCCCTACGTCTACAGCCAGATGATCGCCGGCAAGGACGCCCCGAGCTTCGGCGAGGCGAAGAACTCCTGGCTGACCGGCACCGCCGCGTGGACCTTCCTGAGCATCTCCCAGGCGATTCTCGGCGTCAAGCCGACGCTCGACGGCCTGGAGATCGACCCCTGCGTCCCCTCCGGCTGCAAGGGCTTCAATCTGACGCGTAAGTATCGCGGCGCAACATATGAGATCACGGTTAAAAACCCGGACGGCGCGCAGCACGGCGTGAAAGCCATGACCGTCGACGGCAAGGCTGTCGCGGGCCGGCGCATCCCCGTCTCCCCCGCCGGCAGCCGCGTCCGTGTGGACGTGGTGCTGGGATGACCGGCGCGTAATCCCGCCGCAGGGCGGCAAAAGTAAAAAGTGCCGCGGATTTGCAGGTTTTGCAAATCCGCGGCACTTATTATTGAAAGATCATTCTTTTGGGTCATCAGGGAACTTCAAGGAGTGCGCGCGCACAAAGCCTTCCCCTTGAGGGGAAGGCATGGATTCGCGCTATTCCTGGCTTCCCCTTGAGGGGAAGCTGTCGCGTCAGCGACTGATGAGGTGGTGTATACACAGCATCAAGTTTTAAGTGTGACAGTGTACTACAACCATTTGTCAATATCTTTATTTCTTCCAGCCGCCGAAGATGCCGCCGCCCTTGAGGTTGCCCGCCTCGCCGCGCGACTCGGCATACTGGCGCAGCAGGTCCTTCTGTGCCTTGTTGAGCGTCTTCGGAACGGTGACGTTCACAAATACGTACTGATCGCCCCGTCCGCCGCCGCGCAGATAGGGGATGCCCTTGCCGCGCAGCCGGAACTTCGTGCCGGTCTGCGTGCCCTCGGGGATCGTCAGCTTGATCTTTCCGTCGAGCGTCGGAACCTCGATCTCGGCGCCGAGCGCGGCCTCGGGATAGGTGATGTCCTGCTCGATCAGCACATCGTTGCCCTCGCGCTCGAAATAAGCGTGGGGCTGGACGATCACGGTCACCAGCAGATCGCCGGCGGGGCCGCCGTTGACGCCCTCGCCGCCCTGGCCGCGCAGCGAGATGGTCTGCCCGTCGTCGATACCGGCGGGGATCGTCACATTGATCTTGTGCTGGCGGCGGATGCGGCCCATGCCACGGCACTTGGTGCAGGGCTGGTGGATGATCTTGCCGGTGCCGCGGCACTTGCTGCACGGCCCGGTGGACTGGGCCATGCCGAAGGGCGTGCGCTGGGTGGTGCGCACGGTGCCGGTGCCCTTGCAGTCCGGGCAGACCTCGGCCGTCGTGCCGGGGGCGCAGCCGCTGCCCTTACAGTCCGGGCAGCTTTCGACGCGGCCTACCGTGACGTCCTTTTTGCAGCCGAAGGCGGCCTCTTCAAAGGAGATCGTCACGCTGCTGCGCACGCTCTCGCCCTGGCGCGGCGCGTTGGGGTTCGAGCGGCTGCCGCCGCCGAAGCCGAAGCCCCCGAAGATATCGCCGAAGATATCCCCCAGATCGCCGAAATCGCCAAAGCCGCCGAAGCCGCCCGCGCCGAAGCCGGCGTTCGGATCGAAGGCCGCGTGGCCGTACTGGTCGTACTTGGCGCGCTTGTCGGCGTCGGAGAGGATCTCGTAGGCCTCGTTGATCTCCTTGAAGCGCTCCTCGGCGGCCTTGTCGCCGGGGTGCAGGTCGGGGTGGTTCTCCTTGGCGAGCTTGCGGTATGCCTTTTTGATCTCATCGGCCGTGGCGCTCTTCTGCAGACCCAGGACCTCATAATAATCGCGTTTTTCTGCCATATTGTCTACTCCTCGGGCGGAAAATTCTTCTCCGTCTGCGCGTTTTGAGCCGGAGATGCTCCGGCTCAAAATGACTGATACATTTCAACGATCAATGTCATTAAGTTAAATGAAATGAAAAGAAATCGACCAGCCCATGGCTTCTCCTGGAGGAGAAGCTGTCAGCCGCCGATCCCCTGCGAGGCGGATGACTGATGAGGTGGGAGCGTTACGCAAGCGCAATCACAGCCATTGAGCTCAGCACCAGACACCTCATCCGTCACGGCCCTTGCGGGGGACAGGCCGTGCCACCTTCCCCTCAAGGGGAAGGCAACGCTGCAAACATCAAGCTTTAATCACATCTACACTAAATGACATTAATTTCAATGCTGGGTTATTACTTTTTGTCGTCGTCGACGACGGTGTAGTCGGCGTCGTAGTAATCCTGGCCGCCGTTATTGGCGCCGCCGGTCGGACCGCCGGCCTGGCCGGGATTGAAGCCCTGGCCCTGGGCGCCCTGCGCGGCGTTGGCCTGGTACAGCTTCTCCGAGACCTTGTAGAAGGCCTGGGTCAGTTCCTCGGTGGCAGCCTTGATGGCGGCGGTGTCGGTGCCGGTCAGGGCCGTCTTCAGAGCCTGCAGCTTGCTCTCGACCTCGCCCTTGTCGGCGGCGTCGAGCTTGTCGCCCATGTCCTTGAGCGTCTGCTCGGTCTGATAGACCATCTGGTCGCCCTGGTTGCGCACGTCGATCTCTTCCTTGCGCTTGGCGTCCTCGGCGGCGTACATCTCGGCCTCCTTGACGGCCTTGTCGATGTCCTCCTTGGACATGTTGGTGGAAGAGGTGATCGTGATGTGCTGCTCCTTGCCGGTGCCGAGATCCTTGGCCGAGACGTTCACGATGCCGTTGGCGTCAATGTCAAAGGTGACCTCGATCTGGGGCACGCCGCGGCGGGCCGGGGCGATGCCGTCGAGATGGAAGCGGCCGAGGCTCTTGTTGGCGGCGGCCATTTCGCGCTCGCCCTGCAGGACGTTGACTTCGACGGAGGTCTGGTTGTCCGCGGCCGTGGAGAAGATCTGGCTCTTCTTGGTGGGGATCGTGGTGTTGCGCTCGATCAGCTTGGTGCAGACGCCGCCCAGGGTCTCGATGCCGAGAGACAGAGGCGTCACGTCGAGCAGCAGGATGCCTTCGACGTCGCCGCCGAGCACGCCGCCCTGGATCGCAGCGCCGATGGCCACGCACTCGTCGGGGTTGATGCCCTTGAAGCCCTCTTTGCCGACCAGGGTTTTGACCATCTCCTGCACGGCGGGGATGCGGCTGGAGCCGCCGACCAGCAGCACCTTGCTGATGTCGCTGGGCTGCAGGCCGGAGTCGGACAGGGCCTGCTTGACGGGGCCGACGGTCTTTTCGACCAGGTGGTGGGTCAGTTCGTTGAACTTGGCGCGGGTCAGCGTGACGTCCAGGTGCTTCGGGCCGGTGGCGTCCGCGGTGATATAGGGCAGGTTGATGTTGGTGGAGGTCATGCCGCTCAGCTCGATCTTGGCCTTTTCAGCGGCCTCCT
Organism: uncultured Eubacteriales bacterium; assembly: GCA_900319275.1. Classification (GTDB taxonomy): domain Bacteria; phylum Bacillota; class Clostridia; order Oscillospirales; family Oscillospiraceae; genus Limivicinus. The sequence goes on along the minus strand of ONNS01000047.1, from coordinate 2,652 downwards.
TGAGGCGCTGCATGGCGACCTTGTCAGTGCTCAGGTCAATGCCCTCGGCCTTCTTGAACTCTTCGACCAGGTAATTGGTGACACAGGCGTCGAAGTCGTCGCCGCCGAGACGGTTGTTGCCCGCCGTGGCCAGCACTTCGATGACGCCGTCGCCGATCTCGAGCACGGACACGTCGAAGGTGCCGCCGCCGAGGTCATAGACCATGATCTTCTGATCGTTTTCCTTGTCAAGGCCGTAGGCCAGCGCGGCCGCGGTCGGCTCGTTGATGATACGCTTGACCTCGAGACCGGCAATCTTGCCGGCGTCCTTGGTGGCCTGGCGCTGCGAGTCGGTGAAGTAGGCGGGGACGGTGATGACAGCATCGGTGACGGTCTGGCCCAGATAGGCCTCGGCGTCGGCCTTCAGCTTCGAGAGCACCATGGCGCTGATCTCCTGGGGGGTATAGGCCTTGTTGTCGATGTTGACCTTGTAGTTCGAGCCCATCTCGCGCTTGATGGACGAAATGGTGCGGTCGGGGTTGGTGATGGCCTGGCGCTTGGCGACCTGGCCGACCATGCGCTCGCCGTTCTTGGAGAAGGCCACGACGGACGGCGTGGTGCGCGCGCCCTCGGCGTTGGCGATAACGACCGCTTCGCCGCCTTCCATAACGGCGACGCAGCTATTGGTGGTTCCTAAATCGATACCGATAATTTTACTCATTGTATTTTCCTCCTGTATGAAATAATCTGAATATACTATATTATTATAAACGGCTTACGCCGGTTTTAGCTTAATTCGCTACCTTGACCATCGCGAAGCGGATGACGTGCTCGCCCAGGCGGAAGCCCTCCTGGAAGACCTCGACGATCTCATTCTCGCCCTTCGTCTCATCCTCGACGTGCATCACCGCATTGTGCAGCTGCGGGTCGAAGGTCTTGCCCAGGCTTTCGATCTTCTCGACGCCGAGTTTTTTCAGCGTCTGCTCAAACTGGGTCATGATCATCTCGACGCCCTTGCGGTAGGCCTCGTCCTCGGTGCTCTGGGCCAGAGCCCGCACCAGATTGTCATAGACCGGCAGGAACGCGGTCACGGCGTTGGCTTTCACGTCGCCGTAGAGATTATCCTTCTCCTTCTGGCTGCGCTTGCGGTAGTTATCATATTCGGCCAGCAGCCGGAGATAGCGGTCGTTCGCGCCGCGGAGCTCTTCGACGGGGTCGATTTTCTTTTCAGCCTTTTCCGGCTCTTTTTTGTCAGCCGGCGCTTCCTTCGGTTCTTCGGCAGCCTGTTCGGTCTGCGGCTCGGCTTTCGTCTCCTCGGCCTCGGCCGTCTGCTGCTTTTCCTTATCGTCCATCAGGTTCATCTCCCTTAATGATCAGCTTGTTGTGCATGCCCTCGGGGGGCGCCTCCCCTCCGCCCAGGCGGCGGGAGAGTCCGGCGGCCAGCGCGCTGAGCTTGGCGGCCACGGCGGAATAGTCCATGCGCGTCGGGCCGACCACGCCGATCAGGCCCTTGGTGCCGTCGCCCGCGTCGTAGCTGGCGACGATCACGCTCGAGTTCTTCAGCTCCTCGGCCACATTCTCAGGCCCGATGAGCACCTTGACATCGTTCGGCGCCAGGCTGTCTGTCGGCGGGAGGATATGTCCGCCGCCGGAGAGATAGCTCATGAGCGCGTGGGCCTTGTCCGGGTCGCGGAACTCCGGCTGGTTGAGCAGCCGGTTTTCGCCGGTGATGACGGCCGCGGGGATCGCGCTGTCGGACAGCACCTCGATCGCAAAGGCCGCGATCACGGCGCTCAGCCCCATCGTATCGTCGGCCGCCCGCTCGATCGAGTGGATCAGCACCGGGGTCATCTGCTCCTCGCCGATGCCGGTGAAGTTGGCGTTAAAGAGCGTCGAGAGCTTTTGCACCATACTCTGGTCCACCGAGATCGGCAGATGCACGAGCTTGTTCTTTACGGCGTTGTTCGACAGCAGCACCACCAAAATAAAGGTGTTGGCGTCGACATAGATGACATCGAAGCGCCGGATCGTGACGGCCGCCTGGTGCGTCACGGCGAGCGCCGGATAATCCGTCAGCTGCGAGACCAGACGGCTGACCTCACAGATGCTGTCGTCCAGCTCCTGCAGTCGCTGGCTGAGACGGCGGTTGAGCTCCTCGTTTTCCTGCATGCCCAGGTGCTGCCGCTCCATCATGTCGTTGACATACATACGGTAGCCCATCGGGGTCGGGACACGCCCGGCGGAGGTGTGGGGCTGTTCGAGATAGCCCAAATTCACAAGCTCTGCGAGCTCGTTGCGGATCGTGGCGGAGGAGCAGCCGAGCTTCGCGTGCTCGGCGATGTGCTTGCTGCCGACCGGCTCGGCCGTGCGGATGTATTCCTCGACGACCGCGATCAATATTTTCTTTTTGCGTTCACTGATCGCCATCGTTAGCACTCCCGGCCTTCGGCTGTTGGCACTCTTGCTCTTCGAGTGCTAATATACCATTCCCGCCCGTCTTTGTCAAGGGCTGAGCAGCGCAGAAATCGGAAAGTTCACAGATTGTTCAGTAAGCGGTGAGCAACTAAAAAATGCGGGCGTGTTGCAAAATGCGAGAACCCGCGTAAAAACCGGTCACTCACGTAGGGGAGGGGCTTGCCCCTCCCGCGCACGCAAATCTAAAAATTTGCAAAA
>ONNS01000117.1 GCA_900319275.1 uncultured Eubacteriales bacterium | reverse complement strand
CCACACGGATCAGAATATCGAAGAACTTGTGGATCTTTTGGAAGTCATTCGTGCGATTGCTGTTGCACGCGGATACACCCTGGAAGATTTAGAGCGGGTGCGATCTGAAAAAGCCGCCAAGCGCGGCGGCTTTGAAAAGCGGATCTTATTGAAGACAGTTATTGATCCGGCTAAGCCCGATTCTCTGACGGAACGGATCTGCCAAAACGAAGAGATAATCCTTGCGCGTATCAGCGATTCCATGATGGAGAAGTATTTCTGGAAATACGGCAGATACATCAAAGGACCGGACAGCTCTTTGGACAATCTGACAATGTCCATCGCACCGGATCTCATCCGCGACTTCGGTCAGCCGGATGTCATGCTGGTCAAGATGTGCGACCTGGATACGATCCGTCACACGTACGGTGTCTACGCGAATGAAACCAAGATCCAGCTCAACCGTCACGATGAAGAATTAGGCGTCTTACTGGAATCCTTAAGACGTTACGGAGACCTCGAAAACACGAATATCGTCATCATGGGTGACCACGGTCAGACGGATATCGTTGACGTCTTGAATATCAACAAGGTGTTACAGAATGCCGGCTTCATCCGCTGCGAGGCGACGCGCGTGGGCGAAGACACCACGCTCTCCCAGATCATCAAAATGGTCAGCGACGCCTCTGCCACCAAGGCCCCCATTGCAAAGCTGGCCGACAAGGTCTCCGGCATATTCGTTCCGGCCGTGATCGGCATCGCCCTCGCCACCTTTGGGATCTGGCTGCTGCTGGGGAAGGAATTTGCTTTTGCCCTCTCCCGCGGCATCGCTGTGCTGGTAATCAGCTGTCCCTGTGCGCTGGGGCTGGCCACGCCCGTGGCGATCATGGTGGGCAACGGTATGGGGGCGAAAAACGGCATCCTGTTTAAAACCGCCGTCTCCCTTGAGCAGACCGGCAAGACGCAGATCGTCGTTCTCGACAAGACCGGCACCGTCACCAACGGTGAGCCTGTTGTCACCGATCTGATCCCTGCCGAGGGGGTGACGGAAGAGCAGCTGTTCGCCGCGGCGCTGGCGCTGGAAAAGAAAAGCGAGCACCCGCTGGCCAGGGCTATCACCGCCTATGGCGAGGAAAAAGGCGTTGCCGCTGCACCGATCGAGAACTTTACGGCTCTGCCCGGCAACGGCCTGCGCGCAACGCAAAACGGCGAAGTGCTGTTGGGCGGAAGCATGACGTATATTTCCTCCCTCGTCTCCGTGCCGGACGCGCTGCGCACCGGGGCGGAAGAACTGGCCGCAAAGGGAAAGACCCCTCTGCTCTTTGCAAAGGGCGGCTTGCTGCTCGGGCTGATTGCCGTGGCGGACACCGTAAAACCCGACGCTGTGGAGGCCGTGCGTGAACTGAAGGGCATGGGGATCCGTGTCGTCATGCTGACCGGTGACAATTCCCGCACCGCCGCCGCCATCGGTGCGCAGGTGGACGCCGACGAGGTGATCTCCGGCGTGCTGCCGGAGGGAAAAGAGAGTGTGATCCGTTCTCTTCAAGAGCGCGGGCGGGTCGCCATGGTGGGCGACGGCATCAACGACGCCCCCGCTCTGACGCGCGCAGACGTGGGCATCGCCATCGGCGCGGGAGCCGACGTGGCCGTAGATGCGGCAGATGTGGTACTGATGAAGAGCCGGATGCGCGACGTGCTCGCTGCTATCCGTCTGAGCCGTGCCACGCTCGTCAATATCAGGGAAAACCTGTTCTGGGCCTTTTTCTACAACATCATCTGCATTCCCCTGGCCGCAGGCGCCTACGCCCGTTTCGGGCTGACGCTCAGCCCCATGATCGGCGCGGCGGCCATGAGCCTTTCCAGCTTTTGCGTTGTAACAAACGCGCTGCGCCTGAACTTCTGCAGGCTCTATGATCCCACGCGGGACAAAAAAATCAAAAACACGCTCAAAGAGCGTGAAGAGGAGGAAAAAAACATGACCAAAACCCTGAAGATTGAAGGCATGATGTGCCCCCACTGCGAAGCACGTGTGAAGAAGGCGCTGGAGGCCGTCGACGGCGTAGCCGCCGCCGAGGTCAGCCATGTGGCCGGCACCGCCGTCGTCATGCTCAGTGCCGACGTGGCAAACGACACGCTCAGGAACGCCGTCGAGGCGCAGGACTACAAAGTTCTCGGCATCGAGTGAGTTTCCGATGAAAAACCGCTGTGCCAGTCGGCACAGCGGTTTTCGATTTTTCAGACCTTTTCAGACGCCGGCAAGGTATCGGACGACCTCACCCGCGATCATCAGCCCCGCCGTCGGCGGCACAAAGGCCGTGCTGCCCGGCGCCGGGCGGCCCTGGACGCCCTTGGTCTCGCTGCCCTCCTCCCGGATGGCAGGAATCTCCTCGGAATAGATGACCTTCAGATGCTCCACGCCGCGGCGGCGCAGCTCCTTGCGCATGACGCGGGCCAGGTGGCAGTAGCGCGTCTCGGAAAGGTCCGCGATCCGCAGAGCGCTCGGATCGAGCTTGTTGCCCGTTCCCATGCTGCACAGGATCGGCACGCCCGCGTCCCGGCAGCGCAGCACCAGCGCGATTTTGGCGCTGACGGTGTCGATGGCGTCGATCACATAATCGTATTCGGCAAAAGGAAAAATGTCGATATTCTCGGCCGTGACAAAGACCGGGTAAGTCCGGATCACGGCAGACGGGTTGATGTCGGCGGCGCGGGCGGCGGCTACATCGGTTTTCCGCATGCCCACCGTGGAGCGCAGCGCAAGAAGCTGGCGGTTGAGGTTGCTGAGGGAAACCGTATCGTTGTCGATCAGATCCAGCGCGCCGACGCCGCTGCGCACAAGCGCTTCAAAGGCGAAGCTGCCAACGCCGCCGAGGCCGAAGATTGCCACGCGGGCATTCTGCAGCCGATCAAGGCCGTCGCTGCCGAAAAGAATTCGTGCTCTGACAAAGGGATCTTCCATCCTTCTTCCTCCCGTTCGCTTTCCGTCCCATGATAGTGTAAAAAACCGCTCTTTGTCAAGGAAAATGCGGTTGCAATTACCATAGGACTGTAATATAATGGCGACACTAAAAACCGGAGGTATCCAAATGGCAACAGGTGAAGCCCAACAGTATTACGCAGCCGCTCTTAAAGCCGGGCAGAAATGCTACCGCGAGGCAGTGCTGAAAGGAGAATATCCTTATCCCCAGGTCCTTGACGAGATCTTTGACGAGCATCTTGCCGCCGGCCGGGTCGAGCTCGGCACCATGAATATCCCGATGGATCAGATCGTCGGAACCAAGAGCCAGGGCCGCCGCAATGCCTTTGCCTCCAACTTCATGCCTCTTCTGCCCATGGAGACGGAGTTCGGTATGAAGTGGCTTTCGCTGTGCGAGGCAAATTTAAGCAGCGAGGGGATCCGCGATCCCATCCGCTGCTACGAATACCTCGGCCGCTTTTATGTGCAGGAGGGCAACAAGCGCGTCAGCGTGCTGCGTGCCTTTGACTCGCCTTCGATCGCGGCGAGCGTTGTGCGCATCATCCCCGTCTGGTCCGAGGAGGAAGAGATCCGCGTCTATTACGAGTTCATGGAGTTCTATGCGCTCAGCAAGCTCTACCGCGTGCGTTTCAGCCGTCCGGGACAATACCGGAAGCTGCAGGCCGCTCTTGGTTTTGAGCCGGATCACGTTTGGACGGAGGATGAACGCCGCAGCTTCTTGGCGGCTCTTTCCGCCTTTGAGCGCGCGCTTGAATCCCAGCGCGGCGCGGCACAGCAGGTCTCGGCCAGCGAGTTGTTTTTGCTTTGGCTGCAGCTCTACAGCCTTGGCGAGCTGAAGACCATGTCGGCCAAGGCTTTGGGCGAGTCGATCGCCAAGCTGCTGCCGGACGCGCGTCTGCAGGGCGAACGTGAGCCCATCGACATGAGCACCGAGCCGGAGCAGGCGGACAAGAACATCTTCTCCAAGATCATTGACGCTGTGCTCCTCCCCAACCATCTGAACGTCGCCTTTATCAACGACCGCAAGAGTGAGGACAGTCCCTGGGTCTATGCCCACGACCAGGGGCGTCTGGCCATGGAGGAATACTTCGGCGACAAGCTCAGCGTCCGGGTCTACACCGCGCTGGACGGCTGCGAGCCGGATTCTCTCTTTGACGCCGCCGTGGCCGACGGCGCGCAGGTGATCTTCGCCACAACGCCCTCGCTGATTTCCGCCTGCCGCAAGGCCTCGGCGAAATATCCCGACTGCAGGATCCTGAACTGCTCGGTTTCCATGCCCTTCCCCGGCGTGCGCACCTATTACAGCCGCATCTATGAGGGCAAATTCATCTCCGGGGCGGTGG
>ONNS01000136.1 GCA_900319275.1 uncultured Eubacteriales bacterium | reverse complement strand
TTACGCCGAAGAAACGGCCATAGTCATAGCGCTTCTCCACCTGGGAGAGAGAAGCAAAGGGGGCATAGGTCATAGCGCGGTGCTGCACGAGACGGCCGGGTGCAAAGGATTCAGCGGGGGAAATGAGCGCCGAAGGCCAGTTCAGAACGCCATCGGACGACCAAAAGAAGCCGCTCACATCCAGCGCCCCGGATTGCTCCCGAAGAATACCCACGATAGTAAAGCTGCGTTCTTCCTTCACTCCGTCCACGGGCAGCAGCGTCCAGGTCACCGTGTCGCCCACTTCCGCTTCCAGCCGCAATTTTTCCAGCGCGCTGCGCTCGATGGCGATCTCACCTCTGGCTTCCGGCATACGCCCTTCGGCCAAGGCGCGGCAGAGAATGTCCTGTCCTGCCTCGTCCAAATAACCCAGATATACGTTGCTGTCCTTGACCGAGGCGGCGACGAACTGATGCCCGATCCGATCAAACAAGCCGCTTTGCCGCAGCGATTCGTCTGTAATATCCGGCACGTCCAGCAAAACACAGTCGGTATGACCTACCGTCTGCACGACCTGCTGCTCGCGGGCTTCGATGAGCCCAAAGGCACAGAGCGTCATGACCGTTGCCAGTACAACGGCCAGCACGATCCCGACGGAGAGACTGACGTAGGTCTTGCGGTTGGCGCGGATCGAGGCGGCAGAAATGTGGTTGATGCTGAGCTGCTTCATACGCTCACCGCCCCACTATCTTCGACCACCTGGCCGTCCTCCAGACGAATCACGCGCTCGGCCTGCTCTGCCACACCGAGATCGTGTGTGACCATGATGAGCGTGATGCCCAGCTCCTTGCCCACGGTGCGCATGAGGGACAGCACCTCGCGCCCGGTTTTGCCGTCCAGGTTGCCGGTGGGCTCGTCTGCAAACAGGATCGCGGGTTTGTTTGAAAGGGCGCGGGCAATACACACCCGCTGCTGCTGGCCGCCGCTCATGGCGCCGGGCAGGTGGGAAAGCCGATCCTCAATCCCCAGCAGTTCGATCAAGTGGCCGATGTGTGCCTCGTCCGGCTTGCGTCCATCCAGCATCACGGGCAACAGGATGTTCTCCTGTGCCGTCAGTTCCCGGACAAGGTTATAGCTCTGGAACACGAAACCGAAGCGGCGACGGCGCAGCACCGAAAGCTGGTTGTCGTTGTAGGAAAAGAGATTCTTCCCTTGATAGATGACCTCGCCGCTGGTCGGCCTGTCCAGCCCGCTCAAAAGATGCAGAAGCGTGGATTTGCCGCTGCCTGATTTGCCGGTGATCGCAGTAAAGGAGCCCTGCTCAAAGGTGAGGCTCACGTCCTGCAGCGCATGAACGGGTGCGGCGGCGCTGCCATAGGTCTTGGTCAGATTTTCACAGCTGATAATGTTCATATAGATTCCTCCATCAATACAGCCAAAGAGCGATTTTGCCCTTTGGCTGTATCATACAAGGTCAATCTTACTTTTCGGTGACTTTTACCTTACGTTTTCGTAAGGTTGAGGATCGGGATCTCCACATTGATCCGCAGGCCGTTTGAGGTGTTTTCCGCGTTGATGTGTCCGTGGTGGCGGTACACGATCTCTTTCACGATGGCGAGGCCCAGACCGGAGCCGCTTTGCGCCTGATCCTCCGAGCGATAGAAGCGCTCGAACAGGTGCGGCAGGTCTTTCTCCCGTACACCGCCGCCGTTATCCTCGACGGAACAATAAACCGTGTGTTCCGTTTGCTCGAGCTTTACCCAAATACAGCCGTCAGCCGCGGTGTGTTCGCAGGCGTTTTTCAGCAGGTTTTGAAACGCCTCGCCAAGCCATTTGCCGTCGCAGCGGAGGGCGGCGTCGCCCTCGATCTCCAGATGTTTTCCCGGCCACAAGGCGTGCAGGCTGTCCCAAGCGTTTTCAATCAGAGGCCGTACTGATTGCTCAGCAAAGGTAAATTCATAGCCGTCGGCGCATAGCTTTTCCAGCCGCAGGAGGCTGCCGATCAGCTTTTCCATGCGCTCGATCTGACCGAGCTCTTCGGGCATGTGTGCGCTTTCGTCCATTTCCACGAACAGGCGCAGAGAGGCCAAAGGCGTTTTCAACTGATGGGAAATATCTGCCGTGAGGGAGCTGGTACGCTCGTTTTCCTCTCGCAGCCGTTCCGTCAGTACCGCAATGCGGTTTTCCAGCTCCGAGGCAGCGTTCTCCACGGGAGCGACCGTGTCCTCGCGGAGAGAAAACGGCGCAGGCTCGCCGCCCCGGTTGAAATAGTCCTCCATGGATTCGGCCAAGTCCCGCAGACGTTTCCTCTGCAACAGGAGCTTCACGGCCAGAACGATCACGACGAGCAGGAGGACGGCTGAAATCATGTATCCGACCATTGATACCCCACTCCCCGGATCGTCTTGATTTGCGACCCGCCGATCTTCTCGCGCAGGCGGCTCATGTGAACGGATAAGGTGTTGTCGTCGATGAACTTGCTTCCGTCGTCCCACAGGACTTCCAGCAAGAGATTGCGCGGCACGACGCCCCGGCGCTCCATCAGCATTTTTACGATCTTGTATTCCGTCAGCGTCAAGGGCAGAGGTTCGCCGTCCTTCACGATCTGCATTTTACTCTCGTCAACGGTAAAGCTGTCGCGCTGAACGGTCTGGGGCTTTGCGCTGCGCAATAGGACGCGGACACGAGAAAGCAGCTCCTGCATCCGAAAGGGCTTGGTCACATAGTCGTTTCCGCCGGAGTCCAGCGCGCGTACCACGTCCAGCTCCTCGTCCTTTGCCGTGAGGAACAGGATCGGCCTCTGCTCTCCGGCCTCCCGCCATGCGCGGCAGAGCGTGACCCCGTCGCCGTCCGGGAGGCCAACGCCCAGCACTACGGCCCGCACTTCGCTATTCAGTTTTTCCTTTGCCTCGCGCACGGACACGGCCTCGATCACCCGGTAGCCTTCGCGGGTAAACAGCTCCGCAAGTCCCCCGCGCAAAACGGCGTCGTCCTCGACAAGCAGGATCGTTGTTTGCATAGC
>ONNS01000011.1:1447-54473 GCA_900319275.1 uncultured Eubacteriales bacterium | reverse complement strand
TCGCGGTTGTTGGAACAGATCTGTTTATTAACTGCCTGCAGTACCTGCGCAGGGCTGTAGCCGGTCAAGGCATAGTTTTGCACCAGAATTTTGGAGATCATCATAAAGAGCGCCGCAGGCACACCTTTACCGGAGACGTCCGCCATCACGATACCCAAGTGCGTTTCATCAATCAGAAAGAAGTCATAGAAATCTCCCCCAACTTCCTTGGCTGGGTCCATGCTCGCATACACGTCGAAATCCGGTCGATCCGGAAAAGGCGGGAAAATGCTCGGGAGTATGGAAGCCTGGATCTGATTGGCCATTTTCAACTCGGACTGCGTCGCAGCCAGTTTGCTGCTCCTGTCGTTGAACAGTATGCAGTACATCAAGATCAGGGACAGCAGCACAGACCCATACTGCGTGGCATAGCCGTCGGCGCCGCCGGTGAGCAAATATACCATAATCGGGATCAGAATGAACGAGAGCGCAGCCGTCTTCTGGCGCAGCGGGCTGCCACAGCGCACGATCAGCACGGCGGCGATGCTCGCCAGAACCACCAGATAGATGTCCTCGAGCCAGCCCCAACTCGTCTTGGCGTACACGCCGGCCTCATTTACCGAGAAGGTAAAGGGGGTGAATAAACTGATCAGCACGATCAATATCGAGATCCAGAACAGGATCGGTGATAGTTTATCGGCAAAGCGCGCGAGTTTTCCTTCGAACGCCAGTGTTGCGTACACGTAGCGGAAGAAGAGATAGATCATGGCGAGGTTGAGAAACTTGGAAAGTTCCCAGCAGACGAGCAGCACAAACCGCAACTCCGGTGTTTCTGCGACGAACCAGATGACTTCATTGCAGAAAAAGCCCAGGCTTGTCAGAATGACCAGGGCAATAAAGCTGCGTGAAGTTTCCTCCGCCTGCCACATGCAGCCGTAATACAGTACCGCACAGACACACACGCCCAGAACGTCCATGCCGACATGGTACATATGCGATTGGTCGATGCGGGGATTTCCGAGGAAGCGAAAACTCAGCGCCGCACAACAGATGGCCATCAGGATCGTCAAAACGAGTCCGACGCGCAGGGGTTTCGCTCTCAATACACTGGATTTTATCTCTGTACACATGGAAACACTTCCTGTCGTATTGGCGTTATTCAATTGTCAGAATCTCGGAGAAGCCGGTGACCTCAAAAATCTCCATGATCGTCTCGCTCACATGGACGACCTTCATTTTGCCCTGCATGTTCATGGTTTTCTGGGCCGAGAGCAGCACGCGCAGACCGGCGGAAGAGATATAGTCCAGCGCGGCCATGTCGATGATCAGCGCAGTCACTCCGTCCATAGAGGCCTTCAGTTCCTTCTCCAGTTCCGGCGCGGTGGTGGTATCCAGCCGCCCCTTCAGGACGAAGGTCAACTCTGTCTCGTTTGATTTCTTCTCAATGTTCAGCATGGTTCTTGTCTCATCCTTTGATTCTCAGCTTTTTCTGAGTGTACCAAGCAATGCGCCGCGGCTGCCGCCCCGGTCGTCTGACGCGCCGCTGCGGGCGAAGGCCAGCAAGGTCACGAAAAGAAGATCAAGGTTTTCCTCCCGTGTCCAGACGCGGTAAAAGCCCTGCGCCGGAATCTTTGCCGCCATAATGAGATCATACTTTCCTCCTGATCAATCCTCGCTGTTGCCCAGCGTCCAGGTGTTGGCGCTCAGTTCATCCCAGGACCACTGTGCGGTCCCATTCTCCATCAGTTCTTCCATGGTTTCCGCGACGCCGGCGTCCTCAAAACGGCTGCGATTGGCCTCCCAATCCTCGAAGCAGCTGTTCAGCAGTTCGTTAAACGCTGGGAAGTTCAAGTCGAAGTTCGCCCGTTCCTCGTCCGACAGGCTCTCCCAAGCCTCGAGCATATTAGCCCGCAGTGCATCCGTATCCGGAAGCCAGAGTTCGTTGTAGAACGCGAAGCCAAGCACGTCGCAGGCGACCTGCGCCTGGGCCAGAGAGGCGCCGGCAGTGGCCTCCGGGATCCCGGCCACCGCGCGGAAATAGGCATCCGCAAAGGCCTCCGCGTCGGGCACGGAGACCACGTAGTCTTCCTCATAATTTTCTTCGGAACCGAAGTGCAGCAGCACATAGCTGTATTTATCGTTCCGCTCGTCCATGATTTCCGCGATGGTATTGTCGTCCGGGTCAAGAACCACGGTGTAATCGTCGGTTTCCAGGGCCTTCAGCTCGGTAAAGTCAACAAGAAACGCCTCATAGCCCACGGGCTTGCGCAAGGTGACCAGATTGACGATAGACTGATACGCAATGTCGTCCAGTTCCCCGTACTCGGCAATCAGGACGGTAAAACCGTTAACATTTCCGTTGGTCATATACAGCAGCTTGCCCACGTTGCCGCCCTGTCCGGTGTAGTTTTCATCCAGCGGCTCTGCGTCCAGCGCCGCCTCGGTAAGCAGCATCTGATCCAGTTCTTTCATATCCCAAGGGCCAGCAATATTCAGGGAATAGGTCGTGGTTCCGGCGGCTTCATCCCTTGTTATGCTGATATTATCGCTTTCTGCACCAAGCACGCTGAGGCCGTTCAGATACCCGCTGACCAGAGCGGGCTCCATGCCAAAATAAGAGCCGATCGCGTTCGCCACATATATCACGTACACAGCGCCGGTATAATCACCGTCGGCAATCACGGCGGTCAACCGGTCTCCGTCCTGCACGAACTCCCAGGTGCCGTCGGTGAAATACTCGTTCCCGTTGGCCTTGAAGGTGATTGTGATCCGGTCGGTGCCAAGCGTCTCGCTGTACTCCAACTCGGGGTAAAAATCGGTCATCAAGGCCCTGTTCTCGCTGTAATCGGATTCTGGGGCGACCAGCGCCTCATAGATGCCCTTCAGCGTGTCGGCATTTCCCGCCTCTTCTTCTGCAGACGCACGCTGCCCGCAGGCTGACAGAGCCAGCAGCAGTACCAGAACCAGTACCGCAGCGATCAATCGTTTTGCTGAAATTTTTTGAAGATTCATTTTAATTTCTCCTTAATTATTTGTTCAATTTACTATTTAAAATAAATCCCCATGCGGAACTTTCACAGTAATAGTAGCACGCAAAGCGTTCTCAACCGTTACAAAAACGGCTCATCAATCATTCATCTGAAATACACAGAGTATTTGTATTCTATATTCGTCTTTTCTGAAACTGGAGTCGTCCGGCGGTCAGTTCCGCCCAACTGTATTCCGTCATGTAGGTACCGCCAAAGGCGTTGATTGCCGCAATATCTCCCTCCAGCATCCGATAATAGTCACAGTCCACCATGTCCCGCCGAATGGCGAGCTGCCGCCGCTCCCGAATGAGAAGGTCCTCCATCCCGATCTCGCGAAGGGTGGTACGAAGGTCGTGCAGGATCTGACGGATGCGGGCCTTGGCCGCGTTACTGTCTTCGTCCTCCCACAGGGCGGCGGCGATTTCCTCGGCGGTGCAGGCGCGCCCCTCGCGGTCGATGAGGAAGGCCAGCAGCTCCTTGCTTTGCCTCCGCTGAAAGATGACCGGCTTTCCGTGCCAAAACACCTCGAAATGCCCGAAACAGCGTACCTGCAGCTTGTCTGGTTTGGGTTTTTCAGGAAGCAGATTCAGATGATCCAGTTCATCCCGAACACGGTCAGCATAGACAGGCTTCACGATATACCCGTTCACATGGAGCATAAAGGCGTCGGCGGCGTATTTGGGGAAGCCCGTAACAAAGACGATTTTCGTCTCCGGCACAAGCTTCTTAAGCTCTACGGCAAAGGCGAGCCCGGACATTTCCGGCAGTTCAATATCCGAAAAAACCACATCCGGCGTCATATGCTGCTCCCGGATAGCCTGCAAAGCGTCCTCGCCGTCCGCAAAATCCACGATCTCGGCGTTTGGCTCTGCTGCGGCAATAGCGTCATGCAGGAGACGTAGCGCCTTCGGTTCATCATCTATGGCAAGAATCATCATATCGCGTTCACCTGCTTCTTCGGAATATCAATAATGACAACGGTGCCCTTCCCCAGCTCAGAGTGGATGTGAAGGTCTCCGTCGCTGATCTGCTCCAGACGTTTCCGCACATTGGCGATGCCGATATGCTCGCGCCCATCATCTGCCATCACCGGCGCGTTGGGATCAAACCCTGGCCCGTCGTCCGCAACGGTGATCTCATAGCGGTCAGGATATTCTCGCGTGGTAATCCTTACGGTCCCCGCGCTTTTTCGCTTTCCGCGCACCCCATGTCGCACAGCGTTTTCCACGATAGGTTGCAGGGTCAGCGTCGGGAGACTGAAGTCTGTGCAGGAAATATCGTATACGACACGGAGCGCGTCTTCAAAGCGAACCTTTTCTATATCCAGATAGATCTTCGTATGCTCCAGTTCCTGCGTGAACGGGATCTCTCCATCGACCTTGAGGGCGCTCATGTTCCCCTGCAGATAGCGGGAGAATTTCTCCGTTGTTGCTCCGGCTGCCTTTGGGTCGTGTTCGCAGAGATACTGGATCGCGGATAGCGTATTATACAGGAAATGCGGCTGAATCTGGCTGAGCATGATCTGCATCCGCTGCCGCGCTTTCAAATCTTCCTCGTGCTCCCGCACAAAACGCATATGCAGCCAGATGTAACAGAATACACAGCTGATGACGATGGAAAAGGTCAGAATGGTGACGGGCTGCTCCATCGAGCCTGTCTGTCTGTCCAAAAGCACAGATACGGGGATCATCAGTGCCACCAAAAGAGGAATGAGAAGATCCTGCTTCCGGGAAGTGCGGTAATTGCGAAAGCTCTGAAACAGCCAGTAAACCAGCAGGATCAAGCTGATCATATAGCTGATATCGTGCAGCGTTCCGCCCTGATAGCGATTGTTCTCATCGATATGGAATACCAGCGGCGAGAAGTAGGCTGTCAGTTGCAGGAGCCCATTGAGAGCGACCAGCACCCAGCAGCCCAGATGCTTCTCCTCCGGCCGGACAATATAGAGAAACAAGACCAGGAACACCGGGCGAACGGTATATCCAAATACGGACAGCGTGGTTCGCAGGCCCCATTGAAGCGGACCAGCAGACAGGTACTCCTCCCAGACATTCTGGACGATCAGCAAGGCGCTGAGCACAAGGATGATTCCCATGACCCAACGGTGCTTTCGGCTGATATAAGGGTCGTTCAGCACTGTGATGGTCAGACCGATCAGCATAAAGCACAGTGGAACCAGCAAGGCCACTGTGTTGATATTCCATGTCATACGCTGTCGTCTCCTCTCTCGGCTGCATCGCTCAGGAGCAATGGTGCTACTTGAATCATCATAAACGATTCTGATCTGATTGTCAAATCGATCGCTGACTATAGTCGGTATCAAACATAATATAAGACTCGAAAACAAGAGCAGCGTTCATACCGCAAAAGAAATATAAAACATCAGACACTGGAAAACAAAAATCCAGTGTCTGATGTTTTGCAGGCTTTTCGCCCGGTTTGGACGAATTCAGTCAGATCTCTTGAAGAAGTAACTGGAATATAACGTACAAATCAGCAGATGATCAATTGCCTTGTGTTTTCAATGGAGTGAGGTGTTTTGTACGTTTTCGGTCAATTCACTCAAATAGTTTTTTCCGGTTACTATCCATACTATCCAAATCACTCGGCGTCTTCCCAGTTGTGCCAGACGTTCTGGACGTCGTCGAAATCCTCAAATGCATCAAGCATCTTCTGCATGTTTTTGATATCGTCTTCGTTGGACAGCTTGATATAGCCGTTCTGGGGCAGCATTTCGACCTGCGCCTCAACAAGCTTATAGCCCTTTGCGCTCAGTGCGTCGGCCACCGAAGCGACGTCATCCTCGGCTGTATAGACCGTCATGATCTCACCGTCAGCCTCGAAATCGGCGGCGCCGGCGTCGAGTGCGTCCATCATCACGGTGTCCTCGTCCAGTTCTTCGTCCTCGTTGTCGATGACGATCACACCCTTGCGGTCGAAGGACCAGGAGACGCAGTTTGCCGCGCCCATATTTCCGCCGTACTTATCGAAGTAGTGGCGAATTTCGCCGGCGGTACGGTTGCGGTTGTCAGTCATCGTCTCAACGATAACGGCAACGCCCTGCGGGCCATAGCCTTCATAGGTGATCTTCTCGTAGTTTTCGGTATTACCGGCACCGAGCGCCTTGTCGATCGTGCGCTTGATGTTGTCGTTCGGCATATTGGCGGCCTTGGCCTTGGCGATAACGGTGGCGAGCTTGGAATTGCTGCGGGGATCACCGCCGCCGCCTTCCTTGACAGCCACGATCATTTCACGGGCGATCTTGGTGAAGGCCTGTGCGCGTTTGGCGTCTGCGGCACCCTTTGTCTTCTGTATGTTGTGCCATTTGGAATGTCCGGACATGCTAACAGCTCCTCTTATCGATAGAATAGAAAAAATAGTAGTTCTTCACTAACTAAGATATTTTAGCATATCTTATCGAGACTGACAAGTATTAATTTCAGATTCGCTATACTACACGGGGAATAAACAGCATCGTATCGGCGGAGAGTTCAAGCGCGTCATTCAGCTTCTGGATCGCCTCCGGGCTCGAGTGGTAGTTTTGTGCCAGCTGCCATAGCGACTCTCCGTTCGGCCGCACTACGGTCAAGTCCGGGAAAGATGTCAGATCAAGCGGTGCTGCATCGTCCATAATCAGTGCAGCAACGGCCCGCTGCGTGTGGACACGGTTTATGCTCCACGCTGCTGACAGATTGACCCTGACAAAGATCCCCGAGCCGTCCGGCCGATACGAGATGCTTTGCAGGCTGATTGCCGGCACTGCGTCTATACGCGCCGCCGGAACTGTCTCCGAAGACAGCACACGTTTGACTGTGCTGAATGTGCCCTCAGCGGTACGGCAGAGCAGGTCAAGCGTGACATGGCAGCAGAGTTTCCCGTCCGGAATACCGGGCAGCCCGGTGCTTGGAAAGACTGCAAGACACTGTGAACAGTCCTCGGGCAGCTCCACACGTTCCTCCACCGTGATCGGGAGTGTCTGCACATCCGGCAGCTCCAGAAGAGAGAGCTCACAGCTATCAATTTTCGTCGGGTATTGATTGCTGTAGGCATCGGTGACGAGTTCAATCGACTCGGTGCAGCGGCTTTGAGCCTGCACCACCGCGTGGATTTCGCAGTCGAGGACCTTTCCTGTTCCGACAGTGTCCACAATATTATAATAGGCCGCACTCAGCTGGATCGATGCTTCACAGTTGTCCATCTGTTCTTTTCCCAGCTCGAGCAGTTGAGAGAATGGTGCCGAAAAAGATGCGGTAATCGGCAGATTTCCGCTCTCACTGAGACAGCACGCAGTCAGCTCCATAGTGCCCTTGATCAGAAGACGCGAGCCGATCAGCTGCGTCTCCCCGATTTGGAACTGCACTTTCTGAAATAAAAGTCCGGCTGTTGAAACAGAGCTGTCTGGAAACGGGAACTGCTCGTTGATGGTAAAGCTTTTTTCACATACGGCGTTGATGGTACAGCTCTGCCGATGCTCCGAGAGAAGATGGACGGCTTGCGCACTTTCCTCCGGGCAGAAATACTGGATCGGCAGCTGTTGTTCGGAAAAGATCTGCAGCTTTCCGAGAATCTCGGCACTCAGTGAAAGCTTTCGCGGATTGATGAGCCGCGCCTCGATGGCCTTCAATTGCAGCCGGGCCAGGGTGATAAGCTCACCATCACGCTCCGGATACTCAAAATCGATAGAAAAGCCCTGTCCGGTATGAAGTACGGATAGGTTTTTTCCGTCCTCGGTGATATACAGGACCGATATTTCCAGTTCTCCCCCGACGGTAAGACCGCGGCTCGTTATGTCCTTGCTTTTCAGATAAACATTGGACTGTACAGTGACGATTCGGCCGATATCATCCCGCGTGTCAGGAACAACAGACTCCAGATCGATCTGTGTCTGCTGCTCCTGATCGGAGAGCTGCTGAAGAATGGAAACGGTTTTGGTATTGAGTCTGACTTCCATAGGCACGCTCCTTGCAAACTGTTTTTGCTACAGCGTATGCGGCAGCAAAACGAGCTATGCTTATGTGCCTTTGAAAACGACAGCAGCCACGTTCAGCAGCAGCGCAGCAGCCATATCCCGGCGGCAATCAAACCATCAGCAAGCAGAAACCACCAGAAGGTGCTCGGAAGGACCAGAGCAAGCAGAATGGCTGTGCCCGCCAGAATAGAGGCCACCGGCCAGAAACAGTGACGCCCTCGGCGCAAAAAAATCGCCCCCCGAAAGTTTACTATACTCTAAGCTATGCGGGGAGCGATCAATCGGTGTTTGGTTGTCAGGTCGTTTTATGTTCCCAGAAATTCTGCTGAGCACAGAGTTCATACAGCCGTTCATACGAACGGTAACGGCTGGGCTTGAGCTTGCCCTCTTCCAGCGCCTTTCGGACAGCACAGCCGGGCTCCTTCAGATGGGCACAGTCATTGAAACGACAGTCACCGAGATAAGGAGTAAAATCCCTGAAATCTGCAGCCAGCGCTTCCTTTGGGATGGCTTTCATCATTTCCAGCTCGAAAGATGCATAGCCGGGCGTGTCCGCCAGATATGTATCATGGCCAAGCTCATAGAGAGCTACGGCGCGCGTTGTGTGCCGACCGCGGCCGAGCTTTTCACTGACGGCCCCGGTTTCAGCCTGCGCTTGCGGATGCAGTACATTCAGGATACTGGATTTGCCAACGCCGGAGTTGCCGGTAAATGCACAGACCTTTCCGCGCAGCAGCTGCAGCAGCTCGTCAAGCCCCTCCCCTGTCGCGGCGCTTGTCCGCACCGTGGGAAAACCGGCCGCAGAGTATATCTCATACAGGGAATCGCCGCTGTGAATGTCGGTCTTGTTGATACACACAATCGTTTCACAGCCGGATTCCTCAGCAATCACAGAGACGCGGTCAATCAGAAATGGGTCAGTAACAGGATTCGTACAGGCTGCTACGAAAACCAGAGCGTCAATATTTGCAACAGCCGGGCGAATAAACCAGTTTTTACGCGGCAGTACCTTGTCAATCCGTCCTTTTCCGCTGTTATCAATGCTGCACTGAACAAGATCGCCCACCAGAGGCGAAGTGCCGTCAAGCCGAAACTTCCCGCGGGCCTTACATTCCAGCAGACCGTCTGCAGTATCGACGTAATAGAAACCACTGAGTGCTTTGATAATTCTGCCTTCTGCCATAGTTTATCCCTGTTCTTGCCCGGTCGAGACGGTCAGAGTAATCTTGCTGTGCTCTTCTACACTTGAAAAAGCATCGTAACTTTGTCCGATAACCGTGCCGGCGTCATAATCGCTGATAACTCTTGTAGCACCGCCATAGCTCAGTCGGGAGCTT
The DNA here is from genome assembly GCA_900319275.1 of uncultured Eubacteriales bacterium. Classification (GTDB taxonomy): domain Bacteria; phylum Bacillota; class Clostridia; order Oscillospirales; family Oscillospiraceae; genus Limivicinus. The sequence continues at coordinate 45,159 of ONNS01000011.1, read as the reverse complement.
TCCAGCTTACTGCGGGCAGCCTCTTCCGAAAGTCCGACGAGATTCGGCATCTCGACGTACTGTATTTCCGGTCCGCTGCTGACGAGAAGGTAAACGGTTGAACCAAGGCTGAGCTGTTCACCGGAAACGGGGCTCGTCGAAATCACATAATCACGAGTGATCGTATCGGAGACAGAGTTTTCGATCTCCACCGCAAACCCGAGATTGCTCAGCGTGTTCATGGCATCCACGTAGCTCCGGTTGCGCAGGTCGGGAACCGTAGCGACATTCCCACCGGTGCTGACCTTCAGCGTGACGTCGATCCCCTCGGGCGTGACCATCATGCTGCGGCCGGCACTGGGCTCCTGTTCAAGGACCTGTCCGGCGGGACTGTCCGTATTGATAACGAAAATCACATCAAAATTATAGCGGGACAGCAGCTCGCTATTCGACTCGATCTGGCTGTAGTTCATACCGATAAAATTCTGCAGCGGAATACGTACCGCTGGAGAAAAAACATCATACAGCCAGAAATCCCATAGATATTTGAACAGGCCGAGACAAAGCACCAGCAGCAGGAAAAAACCGGCGGCAAAGCTGACCTTGCTTGCTCTTCTGCGGCGGCGCTGGTAGTTTGCCTTGGACAGCTCTGTGCTTGAACGTACAGGTTTTACACCGTGTCCGCCTTCGTCGGTCGGCTCCTTCTCTGCCTCAGGCTGGGGCTTGACCGCAGTAAGCTTGTCCAGATCACGCAAAAGTTCAGCGGCGCTTTGATAGCGCATGTCGATCCGAGAGGCCATGGCTTTGAGCGTAATACGCTCAAGCTCTTCGGAGATCTCAGGATTTACCTCGCGAGGAGATACAGGAGCAGACTGCATATGCTTGATTGCGACCTCGCCCAGCGTATCGCCGGAATACGGCACATTGCCGGTCAGCATTTCATACATCAGTACGCCCAGAGAGTAAATATCGCTGCGGGCGTCGGGCGATTCTCCGCGGGCCTGTTCCGGCGCAATGTAGTGGATTGAGCCGATGGCCTGCCCGTCCGGCTTTTCTTCTACCTCGTTTTCCAGGGCGGCAATGCCAAAGTCAGCCACCTTGATGGTGCCGTCGCGCAGCAGCATAATGTTCTGCGGCTTGATATCGCGGTGGATGATACCGCGCTCATGAGCCTGCGAGAGCGCCTTTGCGATCTGCTTTGAGAAGTGCACCGCCTCACGCCAGGCCAGCATGCCGCGCTTATCCATATACTGCTTGAGAGTAATACCGTCGATCAGCTCCATGACTATGTATTCCATAGCCTCGCTGCGGCTTACGTCGTAGACAGCGACGATATTCGGATGAGACAGCATGGCGACAGCCTGAGATTCCGCGTTGAAGCGGCGGCGAAAATCCTCGTCAGTCGCCATTTCAGAGCGCATAATCTTTACGGCGACATAGCGGTTGAGTCGATGGTCAAGGGCACGGTATACAATGGCCATTCCGCCTTCGCCGATGATATTCATGATCTCATAGCGGCCATCGAGTGTTTTGCCGATATAAGAATCGTTCTCGTTCATAAGGTCTCCTTCGTCTCCGTCACCTGTAGACGGCAACAACCGTGACATTGTCCTTGGCACCGAGGGACAATGCCTTGCTCATCAAAGCACGGCATAGCTGCTCGGGATCAGCATACTGTGTGGTATAATCCAGCAATTCCTCGTCCGTGATCGTGTTGGACAGACCGTCAGAGCACATCAGCAGCACATCGGAGGTCTGCAGGGTGAATTCGAAATAATCGGGTTCCACCTCGGGCTCGGTTCCGATCGCGCGGGTGATGATATTTTTCTTGGGGTGTACGCGGGCCTCTTCCTTCGTGATGGCGCCGTATTCTACCAGCTCCTCCACCAGGGAATGATCTGTTGTGATCTGTGAGATGGCGTGGTAGCGGCGGGAAATGAGATAGGCCCGGCTGTCCCCCACGTTGATAATATACCCACTTCCGTTGGTTTTCACTACACCGCCGACAATTGTTGTGCCCATACCGCTGTAGGCTTCGTCAAACTGAGAGTACTCATAGGCTACCCCGTTGGCTTCCCGGCAGGCGTCACGCAGCACGCTCGGATAGTCCACATGGCGTTTGACACGGGTGGTAAGACGTCCGTATATGTGTGCCACAAACGCCTTGTTGGCCAACTGGCTGGCAAGGCCTCCGGCTTTGGCGCCGCCCATGCCGTCGCAAAGCGCAAGAACCAGGCAATCCCGGCTGTCACATTTTTCAATAATGAAACAGTCCTGATTGTCCTGGCGAACTCTTCCTTTGTCTGTCAGACCGAAGCTTTTCATATCGGGTCCTCCGTAAGGATCAGTCAGCGCTCCCCGCTGGAACGCCGTTTTCGCTGTGCTTTTGCATTTTTCTGCGCAGTTGGCCGCAGGAGGCGTCGACGTCGCTGCCGAGTCTGCGGCGCACGGTCACATTGACGCCGGCCTCCTCCAGGATTTTGATAAAGGCCTTCATGTGTCCCGGTGTCGAGGGGCGAAATTGCCGCTCTTCCACATGGTTTAGCGGGATCAGATTCACGTGCGCACCGACCGCTCTGGCACGCTTGGCCAGGAGCTGGGCGTGATTCGCGGTATCATTGACACCGTCGATCATCGCGTATTCAAACGAGATGCGCCTTCCGGTCTGCTCGGTATAGCGCCGGCAGGCGTCGATCAGCGCGTCGACACCGCGGCCGCGGTTGGCCGGCATGAGTTTTGAACGGGTTTCATCATCCGGTGCGTGCAGCGAGACAGACAGCGTCAGCTGTAAATCCCGTTCGGCCAACTCATCAAAGCGCTCAATGATGCCGCAGGTAGACAGCGAAATATGCCGCATACCGATGTTCATGCCCTTGGGATGATTGACAAGCTCGAGAAAACGCATAACGTTTTCAAAGTTGTCAAGCGGCTCGCCAATACCCATCAGCACAATATGCGAAATGGGTTTTCCTGAGTCAAGCTGGGAAAACATCACTTCGTCAAGAATCTCCGACGGTTCCAGACAGCGTACCAGTCCGCCGATCGTCGAGGCACAGAAGGCGCAGCCTTGACGGCAGCCGACCTGGCTGGAGATGCAGACGGTATTGCCGTATTTATAGGTCATTACAACGGTCTCGACTGCATTGCCGTCGCGGAGCTCCCACAGGTATTTGATCGTCCCGTCGATTTTTGAAACCTGCTTGCTCAATACCCTCGGGCGATAAATAAAAAACGATTCCTTCATCCGATCACGCAGAGATTTGGAGAGATCGCTCATCTCGTCGAAGTCGCGAACGCCGCGGGAGAGCCATCGGAATACCTGCGCGGCGCGATATTTAGGTTCCCCCAATTCGGCCAGCGCATCCGCAAGCTCCTCGGGAAGCAAAGATACGATATCTTGTTTCATGTGTCTTTCCGTTTCAGCTTTGCTGCAAAAAATCCATCTGTACCGTCAATATGCGGCCAGAAAGTATACATCCCGCTGTCTGAGCTCATTTCACCGGCAGAAAAAGACGTCAACGCAAACGCGCTATGGTCCGCCAGAAAGCTCTCGACCACAGCTTCGTTCTCTTCTTTTAATACGGTACAGGTTGAGTAGAGCAGCGTCCCGCCGGGCTTGACATAGCGGGAGGCAGTATTTAAAATCGCACGCTGGATCTGCGGCAAGGCGGCTATTTCTTGGGCCTCTTTATCGCGGATTTCGGGCTTTTTGCGGATCACGCCCAGACCCGAACACGGCACATCGGCAATCACCAGGTCAAAGGCCGAATCCCAGGTCTCGCGATAAATGCGTGCGTCATTTGCCTGACAGTCGATACACGTGATGTCAAGCCGCTTCGCACCTTCTTGAATACGTGCGAGCTTTTTTTCATGAATATCACAGGCCGTGATATGACCATGATTTTGTATGGCCATGGCCGTACTGAAGGATTTTCCTCCAGGAGCTGCACAGAGATCCATAATTGTATTCCCGGGGACAGCCCCGGCAATCTCGACCGCGCAGCGCGCAGCCCGGTCCTGCACGTAGAAAAGGCCGTCTTCATAGCCCGGCAGCGCTGTCACACGACCGCCATGGAGGGACAGGCAGCCGTCACACTGCGGATCGGCATGATATGTGATCCCCTGCTGCGCAAGCAGCGCCTCATAGTCGGCCGTGGAAATCTTCAGACGGTTTACCTGCACATCAAGAGACGGCGGTTCGTTGTTTGCGGAAAGGAAGGCTTCGGCAAAAGCATAGCCGCGCTGCTCAATCAATCGCTCACACAGCCACTGCGGGTGACTTGTACGAACCGAGAGATAAGCGGCGCTCCCTTCCCCGGGGATAGTCGGAAGATCGTTTCTGTTGGCGGAGAGCTTACGCAGCACGGCATTGACCAGGCCGGAGGCTCTCGACAGGTTTTGCTGCTTGCTGAGCTCCACACACTCGCTGACAGCGGCGTGGTCGGGAACCTTATCGAGCAACAAAAGCTGATAGGCGCCAAGCCGCAGAATATCGCGCAGCTTAGGCTCCAGCTTTTTGCTGCAGAAATAATCGAGATAAAAATCGAGCAGTCTGCTGTTTTGCAGAACGCCGAGACATAACTGGGAAGCCAGGGCCGCATCGCGCGCCGAAAGTGTCTGTTTTTTCAGGATACTGTCGATCGCGGCCCCGGACCAGGCACCGTCTCGCCGGCAGCGCTCCAGCGCCAGCAGCGCCGCCTCTCTGGCTGTCATCATCGCTTAGTCTCCCACACGGATATTGTGCCCGCGCAGATAGTCGGCGGCGGTCATACGCTTTTTCCCGGGGGCCTGCAGCTCGGTGATATACAATGTCTCTCCTCCGGCGCAGGCAACCTCGATGCCTTTTTCTCCTGTCGATACGATCGTGCCCGGTGCTTTGTCCGTACGGTTCTGGCTGTAAGATGCACCGAAAACACGAACGGTTTTGCCCTCAAGCTCCATCGTGGCAACAGGCCAGGGCTGTAAACCGCAGATCCATTTGACTACCTCGCGAGGGCTTTTGTCAAAATTGATCGGACACATGGACTTATCCAGCATCGACACATAGCTCGCCCGCCTGTGGTCCTGCGGCCGTCTTCAATTGCGCGCAGCGTCTTAACAAGCAGATCGGCACCCATAACCATCAGTCGGTCAAAGAGCTCGCCCGAGGTCTCAAACTCGCCGATCTCGGTTTCCTCAGTGAAGATGATGTCACCGGTATCCATTTCAGAGGCCAGATACATCGTTGACACGCCGGTGATCTTATCTCCGTTCAAAACAGCCCACTGGATCGGGGCGGCCCCGCGATACTTGGGCAGAAGCGAAGCGTGAACGTTGATCGCACCGTATGGGGGAACCGCCAGAATATCGTCCGGAAGGATCCGACCATAGGCCACAACGACCAGAATATCCGGTTTACACGCTTCGATCTGACGAAGCGCCGTACCGTCACGCATCTTGGTCGGCTGGAAGACAGGCAGTCCGTGCTCCAGAGCCAGTGTTTTCACAGGGGAAAAGCTCATCTCCATACCGCGGCCGCGGGGCTTATCCGGCTGGGTGAATACGCCGACGACATCAAAATGCTCGTCGAGTAACTTGCGAAGGGACGCCTCGGCAAAATCCGGTGTGCCCATAAATACAATACGCATGAAACGCTCCTTATAATTTATTCCCCAGGCGGCGAAACGCCGCCACAGAGAAGTTATAACTTCTCTGAACACACGCCGTTAGGCGTGTATTGGGAATAAATTGCATTGTAGTCTCTGATCCTTTGCATGAAAACATGCAAAGGATCAGGAAAAACTATGTTTTTCCTAAATCGCTTTCAGCGATTGGAGACGAAAATATACTATTTTTCAGTAAAACAGCTGTTTTATTGAAAAGGCATTGAGCCTATGGCGCTATAAAACGCTTATATGGCGTTTTATGGGAGACAAGTATCAGTCCTCTTCTTTCTCTCTGCCCTGCAGCTCCTCTTCGGTCAGCATACGCTCGGCCTTTGTGGTAAAGATCACACCGTCCAGATGGTCAAGCTCATGGCAGAAGCAGCGGGCTGTCAAGCCGGTGCCGCTGACGGAAAAGGTCTCGCCAAAGCGATTCTGTGCGCGCACAGTCACGTCCATCGGGCGCTTTACCAGACCGTATTCTCCGGGAACACTCAGGCAGCCTTCGGCCCCGGTCTGCTCCCCGGAAGTCGAAATGATCTCGGGGTTGATGAGCTCAATGATATAGGGATCTTCGCCTTCGGGGACATTGGTTTCAAGCACGACAACGGCGCGGCGCAGCACACCGACCTGCGGGGCAGCCAGCCCGACGCCGTCAGCCTCCATCAGCGTTTCACCCATGTCGTCGAGCAGCTGGTGCAGCCGTTCGTTGAAATCGGTGACCGGGCGGCATTTCTTATAGAGCGTAGCGTCTTCTTTCGTCAAAATATTTCTAAGAGCCATCAGTATTCTCCTGTTTCTGTATTTAGGAATCCATCGGGTCATTGTCGGCAAACACCGAGACCCCTTTAAAGCGCTTGTCTCCACCGCAATCAATGACGATTTGAGAAATCAGACGGCGGATTTCGGCGCTGCTGTCACATACAACATTGACACGATAGCGGAAATGGTTGTTGACTTTGACAACGGGCAATGGTGCAGGGCCAAGCACAGAAACGCCGCGTTGACTGCCGAGAGCATCCTCCAGCCAGTTTTTAATGGAGTGGATGCCAGCAAGCACCTGATCTTCGTCCATGCCGGAACAGGTAATACTCAGCATGTCGTGGATCGGCGGCGCGTTTTGCAGACGGCGCAGCGCAATCTCGCTGCTGTAAAAAGAGTCGTAGTCCTGATCGGCTGCCTGAAGGATCGTCTGGTTTTCAGGTGTAAACGTTTGAATCACGGCACGTCCAGGCTTGGAGCCTCGTCCGCTGCGTCCAACAACCTGCGTAATCAGTGAGAAAGTTCGCTCTCCGGCGCGGTAGTCGCCGGAATAAAGACTCTGATCGGCTGAGAGAACGCCCACCAGTGTAACATTCTCAAAATTCAGGCCCTTTGTGACCATCTGCGTGCCGACCATGATCGGAATGTTTTCATCCCGAAAGCGGGCAAATAACGCTTCGTGTGAACCGGCCGGAGCGACGGTATCGGTATCCATTCGAAGCACGGGAACGCCGGGAAAGAGCTCGTTTAACTGGGCTTCGACATTCTGTGTGCCTGTACCGAGATAATTCAGCGTGCCGCCGCACTCCGGACACGTGGAATCGACCCGCTGGATATGACCGCAATAGTGGCACATAAGGCGCTTGTTGCTGCTGTGATAGGTCAGCGACACACTGCAGCGGGGACACTTGTAGGTAAAACCGCAGTCGCCGCAGCTGATCAGCTTGTGCGCGCCGCGGCGGTTGAGGAACAGAATACTCTGCTCACCGCGATCAATGTTTTCCCGCAGCTCCTCACACAGCAGTGAACTGATATCTCCGGAATTGCCGCGCCGCAGTTCCCTCTTCATATCCACGATGCGAACGGAAGGCAATGCTTGCTCGTTATAGCGCTGATTCAAGCGGAAAAAATGATAACGCCCGATCTCCGCATAGTACCGGGTAGCGATATCCGGAGTGGCAGAACCGAGCAGCAGCAGACAATTCGATTTGGCACAGAGATATTTTGCCACATCTCTGGCGTGATAACGCGGATTGTTTTCGGATTTATAACTTTCTTCCTGCTCTTCGTCGATGATGATGAGTCCAAGTTCACGGACCGGAGCAAATATCGCACTGCGTGTACCGATGACAAGTCTGGCCTGTCCGCCGCGTATGCGCTTCCACTCGTCGTAGCGCTCTCCGGGCGAGAGATTTGAATGCAGCACAGCGATTTTGTCACCAAAATAGGAGGCAAAGGTGTGCAGCATCTGCGGTGTCAGGGCAATCTCAGGAACCAGGAGAATAGCATCCTTACCTATGGCAAGCTGACGCTCGATCAGATGGATGTAAACGCTCGTCTTTCCGCTCCCGGTTACACCGAGCAGCAGCGCGGCAGTGGCCTGCCCCGAAGCAGCGAGCACGGAGAGCGAGTGAAAAGCCTTTTCCTGTTCGTCGTTGAGCACCGGAAGCGCGCGCTGCTCTTCTCTGGGAAGCTCGGGGCGGCGGAAAACTTCACGCTCAACCGTCTCAACCAGCTCCGCTTTTTTCAGCGCATTGAATACAGCGCGTGTTGCGCCGGTATGCGTCAGCAGATCACGGACAGGCAGCGCTTCAAAACTGCACAGCAGCTCCAGCAGTTCAGCCTGCCGGGGTGAGCGCAGACGCTTGGCCTGCGCGATCCGCATGGCTTCCTCGGAAGAAACACACAGACGGGCGATCTCCACGGTTTTGTCCTTGACACGGCGTTTTCCGTCGCTGTCAAACCAGAGACCGGCCGGAAGCATGGCCTTTACAGCATCATAAACCGTGCAGAAAAAGCGCTCACGCATGAACAGCGCCAACTTCAACTGACGCTCGGAGAGCACAGGTTCCCTGTCCAACACACAGGCGATCGGTTTCAATTTCTCACGCTGGCTGCTTTCGCTGACAGCGAGAATGATTCCCTCAGAGGGGCGGTTGCCCCGTCCAAACGGGACAGTGACCCGACATCCGGGCAGCACCGTCCCGTCGAGCTCTTCGGGAATCAGATAGTCAAAAGGACGATCAAAGGAATAGGTGGCGGCAGCAACCGCAATTTTGGCTACAGAGAAGGTCAATCCGGCACCACCTTTGTTTACTATAAAAGCTGACGCTTTTATAGTATTATTTGAGTGCGCGAAATCCTCGCCGCTTACGCAGCAACCGGATTTCATGCGCAAGTAAATCCCCATGTGTTAGTATTTTTTATATTAGTGTGCATTGTCGCGCATGGGGATTTACTTATTTCGCAATCGTCAGTTTGCCGGTATATACCTCGTCAATGGCGATGGAGACAGGCTTCTTCTCAAGAGGCAGCTCTTTTTCTGCGGCCTCTGTAGAGAGCTCGCGGGCACGGCGGGCAACAAGGTTGACGAGCTGATAACGGCTGCCGACCTTCTCAGTCAGGTCGGCCATGGGGGGATAAAGCATCATAGGTATTACTCCATTCTGCCGCAGCTGCGGCTGATAATAATAAACTAATGAGAATCGCGAAGCAACTGTGCGCGATCGGAAAAATGACAATGCTCGGCCGTAATGATGGCGTTTAATTCACTGGCCGCATGGCCGGCATCGTCGTTGATGATAAGATAGTCGTAAAAATCGGCCTCTAAATACTCCTGGCGGGCACGATCCAAACGGCCACGCACGACCTCGGGACTCTCGGTGCCGCGGCCGGTCAGGCGGCGCTCCAGTTCCTCCAGTGAAGGCGGAGCAATGAATATCTTCACGGCGTCCGGCATTTTTTCACTGACTTGCCGTGCCCCCTGAACCTCAATATCCAACACCACATTGAATCCGGCGTTCAGCTTTTCCTCAACGTAGCGCCGCGGTGTACCATAGGAGTTGGAAACATAGGTGGCATGCTCCAGCAATTCATTGCGGTCGACCATCTCTTGAAAGCGTTCATGATCAATGAAAAAATACTCGCGTCCGTCAAGCTCACCCGGGCGGGGGCTGCGCGTTGTGACCGAGACGGAAAAGCAGACGTCGCCTCGCTGCTCCATCACCTTGAACACAACCGTGCTCTTCCCTGCTCCGGACGGTCCGGAGACCACGATCAGTTTTCCTCTCTCACTCATTGCCTTTGTAGTCCTCCTGCTCAGATTTCCCGTCGAACCGGGCCGAAAGCAGCTCGGGCGACAGTGCCGATAATACAACATGTCCACTGTCCATGACGATTACGGAACGGGTACTGCGGCCAAAGGAGGCGTCGATCAGCAGTCCCCTCTCACGGACATCCTGGATCATACGCTTGATGGGAGCGGATTCCGGGCTGACGATCGTCAATACACGGCTGTCGGAAATCAAATTACCGAATCCGATATTAATAAGCTTCATTTACAGCCCCTTATTCGATGTTCTGGATCTGCTCGCGGATCTTTTCAATCTCGGATTTGAGATCGACAACGACATGGGCAATATCGGAGTTCTGGCATTTCGAGCCAATCGTATTGGCCTCGCGGTTAAATTCCTGGATCAGGAAGTCGATCTTACGGCCGATCGGTGAGCCGCCGGCAAGCATGGTACGCAGTTGGGCAATATGGCTGTGAAGACGGACTGTCTCTTCATCTACGGCAATGTGGTCGGCATAGAGCGCGGCCTCCTGCAACAGTCGATTCTCATCGACACCGGCGCCGTTTAAGACCTCCTCCATTTTCTGACGAAGTCTTGCCCGATAGTCTTCCACAGTTTTCGGCGCCTCACGCTCGATAACAGCGAGCAGTGTTTCGATCGTAATAAGCCGCGATAGGATATCATCCTTGAGCTTCTGTCCTTCACGCTCGCGCATGATATCGAAATCGACGAGCGCGCGATCGGTGATCTCACGGATTCCGGCCGCAATTGCGTCGGCATCCTGATCCTTCTTCTCAACCGACAAAACGTCCGGCAGTCGGCTGACCGTCGAGACAGTCAGATCATCACTGAGCGCATATTCATCGGCAATATGGCGAAGTGCGTCAATATAGCTTTTCAGCAGCGGCTCATTGACCCGGACAACAACATCATCCGAAGCCGAGCTGTCCACAGAGACAAAGACATCCACCTTACCGCGGCTGATTTTGGACTGAACCGCGTTCTTGACAGCGTCTTCAGCGAAGAGAAAACTTCTTGGCATGCGGACAGACGTGTCCAGATACCGATTGTTGACGCTCTTCAGTTCAACTGTGATCGTTAAATCCTCAACCGAGCCTTTGGCACTGCCATAGCCGGTCATACTTTTTATCATCCGTATCCTCCGTTATTCCAGAAGAGAGACGATCTCGAAGCGGATCTCCTCATCCGGTTTTTTCTTTTTTTGAAGGGAAACAATGAGCGCTGAGCCAATGATCAGCGAAGCAAAGCTAACGGCAACACAGCCGCCTTCCGTCAGTCCGAAAAGATACGCGGCCGCGTATCCGGCAAGGAAGCAGATGAGCGGAACAATGTATACCAGCAGAGCTGCTCCGTAAATCCGGGAGCTTTGCGTCTCAATCAGAACGCGCTGACCAAGAGATGCCTCGCAGCGATTGTATGCCATGGTCTTCATCTCGCTCTGGAAGAGACAACTTTCACAGCTGCCGCAATTTCCGCCGCAGGCTGTCTTTCTGGTGACGGCCACCTCGGCCATCCGGTGCGGCAAGACTCTGGTGACAACAGCTTCCTGTGTCATGAGGATTGCCTCCTCTGGATTTCGATCGAGATCGTGTTATTTCCTATCGCACCGACGTCACTGAAGCCGTCCACATAGATCTTGACCTCCGGCATAAACGTACCGGTAGAGTTGAGATAATCGGTCAGATCAGCCACAGCGCGGATGTTCTGCGACTGGACACGGTTAATGGATTCCTCCGATCCGCGCAGCTTCACATTGATGCTCTCAGAAATGATGCTGGCCTCATAACCGCTCGTCACGTTGATACAGCTCATCTCCGTGACGGTAAAGGTCTTGGATGCAAGACCGATGACCTCAACAGTCACTTTGACCTCGCTCACGCCGGTCTGATTGCGGACGCCGTCGTCCAGTGGGATCACATAGGTGTCGCTGAAGGAGTTTTCGAAGCTGCTGAGATCAATCGTTGCAACAATGATCTTGTTCTTCCCGGCCAGAAGCGCCGAATCGCCGACCAATGTGATCGACGAGACCGGATCGAAGCTGACGATCACGTTATCTGCCGTAGCTCCGCCGCCGTCGATCAGGTTGACCGCTAACGGCACCTCTTTCACCGACAGGATCGGCAGCGTGGCTGTGATCACATCGGTGGAGAAATTCAGCCCGGTGGTGGACAGGTCTTCGCCGTCCTTATTCTGCAGCGAAAAGCCGGTTTCTACGCTGTAGGTCTGTGAGACCTCTTCGTTTGCGCCGAAATTGACCCAGGCGTGGTCGACGTTTTTCAGATACGCTTCGGGGCCGAAGGCCGTGATGATACTGGGCTCAAAAACAGGAACCTCAGCGGTAAAGCCGTCTGCTGTCTGGCCTTCGAAGCTGCCGCGTACCGGAAGCTGTTTTTTGATTTGTTCAGAGACCATAAAGTTTACGGTTTCAGGGCTCCGATAAGTCGTAGTCAGGGATGAGGCATTCCCATCCGGGAACACGACGGTATACTGCTGCGAAGTATAGGCGGCCTGACTCAAACGGCTGACATCGACCTGGGCCACAATATCCTCGGCAGACAGGGCGGAGACGATGCGGCGAGGCCCAACGACCGTGACAGTGACAGAATTGGTATCGAGGTTCGTGATGACCATGTTCCGCGAGGAGCGAAGAATATCTTCGTTGATCAATTGAACCGGGACACCCCGAAATGTTCTGGTAAATTCATCCGAACTGAGACTGACTATATAAATCCACAGGGCCAGGGCCATCAGCAGTGAAATGAATGCCCAGAAAACCTTACTTTCCGTCAGTTTCCTTAGCGGCTGTGTCTTCTTCATTTTGCTTCCCCTTGAATATCTTCTTAACTGCGGCAACAACACCGCGCTCGGGTTTTTCATCTTCCTGAATCAGCTCCTTGCGCAGAAGCTTCTCAAGGCTCGAGGCGGAGAGATGACGTTTGAGCATACCGTCAATGGCAACAGAGATCGTTCCTGTCTCTTCCGAAACAATGACGACGACAGCGTCAGACTGCTCGCTGAGACCGATACCGGCGCGATGGCGCGTCCCCAGCTCTTTGCTGAGATTGGTGTTGCCGGACAAAGGAAGCACGCAGCCTGCCGAGGCAAGACGCCCTTCCCGTAAAATCAGGGCCCCGTCATGAAGCGGCGCCTTGTTGAAGAAAATGTTTTTGATCAGTTCCGCCGTGGCATCGGCGTTGATGATCGTACCGGTGCTCATGACGTCGTTTAACAGCATGTTGCGCTCAAATATAATCAGTGCACCGGTACGCGAATTGGAAAGATCCCGACAGGCCAGAACCGTCTGAGCAACGGCAGTCTCCATTTCGCCGCTGATTTCTCCACGACCTTTGAAGAAGCCGCTGCCAAGCCGTTCCAATGCGCGGCGAAGCTCGGGCTGGAACAGGATGACAAGCGCAATCACGCCTAACTCAAGCGCCCTGCTGAGAAGATAGCTGATCATCTTCAGATCGAGCACCCGTGCGAATACGGCAATCAACAGCAACAGCAGAATGCCCTTTGTCAGGTTGTATGAATTTGTCCGACGCAGAAACAGAATCCCTCGATAGATCAGATAGGCCACGATCAGGATATCGACGGTATCACTCAGGCCAATATTCCAGATCATGTTCAGGGACTGCGTCACAAGACTGCGTATTGCTTCCATCTATACGTCTCCACTGCGGCATCCTAACAGGATCGCATACCATACTATAGTATTACTGTATTATATAACAGAACGAAGAAAAACGCAATGAGAATTCATAAAATCCTCTTGTCGGATTTTCAGCTTACGATGCGAAGCAAGGCATCGCAGGCCGCAATGATCTGCTCCTCCGTTGTGAAGGGAGACGGGCTGAACCGAACGGTCCCATCCGGTGCTGTTTCGGCGCTCTCGTGCGCACAGGGCGCGCAGTGCAGCCCTCCCCTGACGCATATTCCCTGCTCTCCGAGGGCTGCGGCCAGGGTCTCGGAGTCAAGCCCCCGGCAACAGAGTGACAAGACGCCGCTTTGATTGCGGCCGCCGTCAGAAAAGAGCTCCAGCATGGGCACTGTATTCAGCCGATCCAGCATGATTGACAGCAACTGCTTTTCATGCGCAAGGATCCGGTTTGTGCCGTGTGACTGAACGGCTCGGATCCCGGCAAGCAGACCGGCGATGCCCGGCATGTTGTGCGTTCCCGCTTCCAGACGGTCAGGCAGATACGGAGGCATTTCCTGTGAAAGACTGTCCGATCCGGTTCCTCCGTATAGCAGAGGCATGGCACTGTCCTTGCACAGCAGCAATCCGGTTCCCTGCGGGCCAAGCAGTCCCTTGTGCCCCGGCATGGCGGCAAATTCGGCACCAAGAGAAGCGAAATCAAGATCGAGCATGCCGGCTGACTGCGAGCAATCGAGAATCAGCGGGATATTCTTCTGCCCGCAGAGATGCGCAATTTCGTCAATCGGCAGGATATACCCAAATACATTCGAGACATGCGTACAAACGACGAGATTTGCCCAATCGATCGCCTCACGAAACGCTGCCAGTGTATCAACCGGATCAAAAATACGGCGGCCGACTACACGCACTTCACAGCCGAGAGCGTGCAGAGGCCGTGTGACCGCGTTGTGCTCAAACCCCGAAATCAAGACATGACTGTCCGGCGCAGCAAGCGTTCGGATAGCGAGATTGAGCGCGTGCGTGGCATTGAAGGTGAAAATAACCTGCTCCGGTTCCGGCACATGAAACAGCTCAGCGGCCGCGATCCGGCAGTCCAGCAGCACATTGGACGCGCGCATGGCCGGGGCATATACACCGCGGCCTGGACTTGACATCGTGAGCAGCGCTCGATTGACAGCCGCCGTGACAGACGGAGGCTTTGGCAGTGTAGTCGCGGCGTTATCGAGGTATATCATGGTTCAGCTCCCGAAAGCGACCGTCTTCCATCAGCACAAATCGTTTGCCGGTGGCAATATTGCTGCGCTGCAAAATAGCATCCGCCTCTTCAAAATGGCGGTACAGGCTCAGCGAGTAGCCGCAGCCTGCGCCGGTCAGCTCCTGCGGTGCTTTGACGACAGAACTGACGATCCCGGATCGCTCCAGAAGACGCTGCGCTCTTTGCGCCGTAGTCAGGGAACGGCATAGAATCAGATGCTGCGACATGGCGCACCTCCTATATCACAGTTTATTACTTGATAGCGGGCCTGTCGGGGCATGAAAATGCCGCACAGGCATTTCATCCTATGCGGCAGATCTGTTTCTGTTTCCGGGCACACAGCCCTGCGCTCATGCATCCTCAAGCAAGGCAACGGCATGGGCGGCGATGCCCAGGCCCTCGCCGGTAAAACCGAGCCCTTCCTCGGTCGTCGCTTTGACGCTGACGCGCTCGAGTGCGATACCGAGCGCGGAGGCAATGTTCTGACGCATCTGCGGGATATGCGGCGCAAGCTTGGGGCGCTGCGCCAGCACAGTGCAGTCAACATTGCCGATACGATAGCCCTGAGCGTGAATCATCGCGGAGACCTCACGAGTCAGCACCAGACTGTCCGCCCCCTCATAGCGCGGATCCTTGTCCGGGAAGTGCTGTCCAATATCACCGAGCGCCGCGGCACCGAGCAGCGCGTCCATCAGCGCATGCAGCAGGACATCGGCGTCAGAATGGCCAAGCAGCCCCTTCTCATAGGGAATATCGACACCGCCAAGAATCAGCTTGCGGCCCTCTACCAGACGGTGGACGTCGTAGCCGTGTCCGATCCTCATTGCAGGTCCTCCCTATCGTGAAGAATGGCCTGGGCGGCCAGCAGATCGCGGGGCGTCGTCAGCTTGATGTTATCCTCGTCCCCCTGAACGGTGTGGGGTTTGACGTTCAGCATTTCGATAGCGGAACAGTCGTCTGTCAGCGTCAGATTCTTCTCGACAGCGCGGGTCAGGGCCGCTTTAATAAGCTCAGCTTTAAAAATCTGGGGTGTCTGCACACGAACAGTATGTTCTCTGTCCACTGTCCCCTGCATAAAGCCCTTATCATCGACCGCCTTCAGCGTGTCGGTGCTTGCGATCACAGGCGCGGCCGCCAGATACTCATCCGCTGCATAGACCGTGCGTAAAATGAGATCTGTCGTCACGAACGGACGCGCACCGTCGTGAATCGCAATCAGCTTTGCCTTGGACGAGACCTCAGACACGCCGGCCAGGGCGGATTCCGTTCTGGTCGAGCCGCCGCTGATCACGCGGCTGACCTTGTTGATTCCGTAGTTCTTGCAGAGCTCCGCTACTGTCTCGAGCAAATCCGCGCGCGTGACAACGACGATCTCGTCCACGAGCTCGGAGCGCTCAAATGCCAGCAGCGTGCGGGCCAGGACAGGTTTTCCCTCAAGCTCGTAGAGCATCTTATCCATACCCATGCGAAGCGCATTCCCGGCGCCGAGAACCACGGCGCTGCAGTGAGGGACCTTCTCCTTTTTCTTTGAGAAAATGCTGCTCAAGTTCACTGTGCACTCCTCCGCGTTGTGTCAAACTGCCGGTTGCGGTAGAAGTTCCGCATACCGTCCTGCATGTCGTCGAGTCTCTTCAGCATCTTACCGGCACCATAGGCCGCGCAGGAAATCGGGTCGTCGACAACAGAGGTGCGGATATTGGTGCTGCGCTCGATCAGTCGATCGACACCATACAGCATGCTCCCGCCGCCGGACATAATGATACCGTTTTTATTCAGATCGCCAACCAGATCGGGCGGCGTCATTTCGAGCACCGTGTGGATCGCCTCGAGAATGCGGTTCATCGGCTCGACAAAGGCTTCGATCAGCTCGTTGGAGCTGACGCTCACGACCTTCGGCAGACCGTTCGTCAGACTGCGGCCCTTGACCTCCTCCACACCGACATCCGGGCGCTGTATCACGCCGCCGATACTGCGCTTGAGCTCTTCCGCCGCACCGAGCCCGATCAGCATATTGTGCTTTTTACGGATATAGCGGACGATCGATTCGTCAAAGCTGTTACCTGCAAATTTCAGCGTTTCACAAGAGACGACGCCTTGGGCGGAGACGATCGCGATCTCTGTCTTACCGCCGCCGATATCGATGATCATATTGCCGTTTGGCTTGGAGATATCGATGCCTGCGCCGAGTGCGGTGGCGACAGCGGTCTCGAGCAGGTAGACGCGGCGGGCGCCGGCCTCGATAGCGGCGTCGATCATGGCGCGCTCCTCAACACCGGTGATCGAGCTCGGCACACAGGCGAGCACGCAGGGCTTGAAAAGACTGGTGGTCGTCAGGCGTCCAAACAGATCGCGCATCATCTGTGCCGCCATCTCGTAATCGGAAATGACACCGGCACTGATCGGATGAATCGCCGCAATATTGGCAGGGGTTCTGCCGAGCATTTTCTGGGCATCCTGGCCAAATTTCAAAACCTTACGCTGTTCTTTGTCGAGCGCAACGACAGAGGGTTCGCGTAAAACCACGCCTTTCCCCTGTTCAAAAACCAATGTGGAGGATGTGCCCATATCAATGGCAAGATCTCTCTCAAAAAGGATCATATGCTTCACCTCTATAGTATGACTGAAAAATCTGTTTTTATTGTCTGCTGCGTGCCAGTGTGATACCAACGATAGCGGCAGCACCGGCTTTACGGAGTACGCCGGCCGCCTCTGACAGCGTGGAGCCGGTTGTCACAATATCATCAACCAACAGCAGATGCTGTCCTTTAATCGTGCTGTCATCCAGAGAACGATAGACGTCGCGCACATTCTTTTTGCGCGCTTCTCTGCCGCCGCTGCGGGATTGGGGTGGGTTATCCCGTACCTTCTCAAGGCAGCGCACACATGGCAGGTCAAGCTTTTTCGATAAAGCCTCGGCCATCAGACGGGACTGATCGTAGCCGCGGCGGCGAAGCCGTCTGCGGCTTACCGGAACCCAAGTAATACTATCGCAGAAAATGTCGTTTTCGTCAATGCATTTCAGCAGAAAATCCGCATAAATCTCGGCGTATGACGTCACAGAATGGAATTTATAGCGGATCAGTGAGTCCCGGACCGATCCCTCGTAGTACAGCGGAGACAGAACAGTGTCCAGGTTCTGGATATTTTGACGCTGTCCGTCCTCCGAAACATACGGGAGCATCTTCAGGCAGCGAGCACATACTTTCTCCCCCGGCGCACGTGTCAATATATGGCAGAAAGCGCAGCGTGTCGGGAAGAAGAGCTCAAGCAGCTTGTCCAGCAGCTTCATCCGTCTACCCCGCAGAGCTTGCGCATCCGTACACGGAGCGCCGTATAGCGTTTTGTCTGTCGATAATTGTCGATCATCTGATAGGCCGTCTGGTCATCACCGACCATGATCAGCAGCTCTTTCGCGCGCGTTACGGCGGTATACAGGATATCTCTTGTCAAAAGGAGCTTGGCGTTCTGGCTGAGCGCGAGAATGACGGCGCGATACTCCGAGCCCTGGGCCTTATGGACCGTGATCGCCCATGCGTGCTCCAGCTCGAGCAGTGAATCAAAACCGTAATCGGCCAGGCGCCCGTCAAAGTCGATACGCAGCGTTTCGTTGGCATTATCAATGGACACAATTGTGCCGATATCTCCGTTATAAATGCCAGAGCCCACGGTCTTTGCGTCCTTCGTCTGCCATAGAATGTCGTAATTGTTTTTGATCTGCATGACACGATCACCCTCGCGGAAGATGACGTCTCCGAAGGGCTTCTCAGTCTTCCCTTTTTGCGGCGGATTCAGCCGCGCCTGCAGCGCCTTGTTCAGACTGACCGTGCCAAGCTCCCCCTTGCGCGTAGGCGACAGGATCTGAATGTCATCCACAGGGATTCCCATTTTGCCGGGGAGCCGTACCGCGCAGAGCTCGGTGATCGTCTCGACGCTCGATGCGGCCTCCAGACGGCGCAGCCGGAAGAAGTCCGCTTTATTCTGCGAAAAATCGGGGTGTTCACCCTCGTTGATCAGATGGGCGTTTCGAATGATCAGACTGTTCTCCTTCTGACGAAAGATCTCTGTCAGACGCACCAGCGGCACGACCTGACTGCGGATCACGGCGCTGAAGACATTGCCTGGCCCAACCGACGGGAGCTGGTCGGCGTCGCCGACCATAATCAATCTTGCATCGGGAGGCATGGCGGAGAGCAGCGCGCTCATCAGCGTGATATCGACCATCGAGCACTCATCTAAAATCACGGCGTCACAGTCAAGACGCTCACGCGCGTTACGTGCAAAGACAACGGTTTCTCCGTCCTCGGCAAATTTGGCCTCCAACAGGCGGTGGACCGTACTGGCCTCGCGGCCGGTAAGCTCGGTCATGCGCTTGGCAGCACGACCTGTCGGCGCCGTCAATAATGTTTTCATACCCAGGCGGTCATACATGGCGAGTATTGCCCGGATCGACGTCGTTTTGCCGGTGCCGGGGCCGCCGGTGATAACCAGCAGCTGATGATTCAATGCAAGTTCCAGCGTCTTTCGCTGCATCGGTGCATATTCCATCTGCAGCGAAGCTTCCAGTTCGGAAATCAGAGCACCGATGCTCATGCGCTCGGAGAAGACATGACGGCTCATGCGGGCCAGCTGCTCGGCAGTGTTGACCTCGGCCTCGTAAAGCTGCGGCAGATAACAGGCGCGGCAGCCTGCAATCTCCTCATATTTCAAGCGGTTGCTGTCGATCAGTGCCTGAATTGAGGCGTCGGCGCTCTCCTCATCGACATCGATCAGCCGAGCCGTGACGGAAGCAAGCTTTTCCCGCGGAATAAAGCAGTGGCCGTTGCCGGAATTGTGTATCAGTTCAAACAGCGCCGCGGCATTGATGCGCCGGGGATTATAAGCGTCGATCCCGATTTCGTTGGCCATGGCATCGGCCTCGGCAAAGCTGCCGCCGATATGCTCAGAGGCGAGAATATAGGGATCCTCCCGCAGAAGATCGAGCGCTTTCGGCCCATAATAGCGATACATACGCATGGCAAGGATCGGACGCAGGCCAAAAGAGCAGATATATTCCATCAGTCGCCGCATATCGGCCTGTTCTTTGAAGCTCTGGCAGATTTCCTTCGCCTTGCGCTCGCTGATCCCGCGTATTTCACAGAGACGCTCCGGCTGTGATTCCAGCACTTCCAGCGTTTTATCACCAAATCGATTGACGATGAGAGAAGCCAACGCAGGGCCGATCCCCTTGACAGCACCGCCGGCGAGAAAATCGTAGACTGACGCTTCAGAGCTCGGCAGGATGCGTTGGGCAAATTCGGCCTTGAACTGCCGACCGTGTACACTGTGGTTGGTCCAGGTACCGCTGATAATCATGCTCTCGCCGGATGCGGCAAAAGGAAAACAGCCGACAACGGTAACCGTCTCGCCGCTGCTGTCGCGCAGCCGCAAAACGGTATAGCCGTTTTCTTCGTTTTTATAGATGACGGATTCGACGGAGCCAGTCAGTTCCTGCAGCTCGATCTCCTGATCCATAGCGTTTCACTCCACTGTAGTATATCAATTAGTCTTCCAGCATTTTCTTGAGAAACTGCCCGGTATAGCTCTGTTCACAAGCGGCGCATTCCTCCGGCGTGCCGGAAAAGACAAGCTGTCCGCCCTGATCTCCACCTTCGGGACCAAGGTCGATCACGGTATCGGCGACCTTGATCACGTCGAGATTATGCTCAATGACAATCACGCTGTTCCCCTCGTCCACCAGTCGCTGCAGAATATTGATCAGGCGGTGAACGTCGGCGATGTGAAGACCGGTCGTAGGCTCATCCAACACGTAAACAGTCGAGCCTGTACTGCGCTTGGAGAGCTCGGTTGCGAGCTTGACACGCTGGGCCTCGCCGCCCGAGAGCGTCGTGCTGGACTGACCGAGCTTGACATAGCCAAGTCCGACATCCTGCAACGTCTCGATCTTATGGCGGATACGAGGCTGATTTTCAAAAAACTCGCAGGCTTCGTCGATCGTCATTTCCAACACATCGGCGATACTTTTGCCTTTGTAGTGCACCTCAAGGGTCTCGCGATTATAACGCTTGCCCTTACAGACGTCACAGGGGACATATACATCCGGCAGGAAGTGCATCTCAATTTTGATCAGACCGTCGCCGCAGCAGGTCTCGCAGCGGCCGCCCTTGATGTTGAACGAGAAACGACCCTGACCGTAGCCGCGAAGCTTTGCGTCCTGCGTGGAGGCAAACAAATCACGGATATCGTTAAACACACCGGTGTAGGTGGCAGGGTTCGAACGCGGCGTGCGGCCAATCGGGCTCTGGTCAAGCTGGATCACCTTGTCGACGTATTCAAGACCGTCGATGCGATCATGCTTGCCGGGGCGGAGCTTTGCGTGGTTCTTGACAGCAGCCAGCGATTTATACAGGATCTCATTGACCAGCGAAGATTTACCGCTGCCGGAAACGCCGGTGACGACCACCAGCTCACCGAGCGGAAAGGCCACGTCGATATGTTTGAGATTGTTCTCGGCCGCGCCGCGCACCACAAGCTCATGGCCGTTTCCCTTCCGACGTGTCACCGGAACAGGAATAAACCGCTTATGACTGAGATACTGACCCGTCAGCGAGTGATCGCAGGCGCAAATATCCTCGACACTGCCGGCACAGACGACCTCGCCGCCGTGAACACCGGCACCGGGGCCGATGTCAATGATATGGTCGGCGGCGCGCATGGTATCTTCGTCGTGCTCCACCACGATCAGCGTATTGCCAAGGTCACGCAGCTCCTTCAAGGTCTTCAGCAGCTTGTCGTTGTCCCGCTGATGCAGCCCGATGCTGGGCTCGTCGAGAATATAGAGTACGCCCATCAGACTCGAGCCGATCTGTGTGGCCAGGCGAATGCGCTGACTCTCGCCGCCGGATAGTGTGGCCGCCGAACGCGACAGGCTCAGATACCCGAGCCCCACACTCTGCAGAAAGCCGAGGCGTGCTTTGATTTCCTTGACAATGCGCTCTGCAATTATGGCTTCTTTTTCCGAAAGAACAAGTGACTCGACAAATCGAAGTGCATCTACGACCGGGAAATCGCAGAATTCCATGATGTTCAGCCCGCCCACCGTCACAGCGAGCGCCGTTTTTTTCAGTCGCTTGCCATGGCACTCCGGACAAGGGGTTTCAGACATGCACTCTTCTATATCGGCGCGCATACCGGGGCTCTGCGTCTCACGGTAGCGGCGCTCGAGGTTGATGACAATGCCCTCAAAGTCGCGTTTGATGATGCCAAAGCCCTCGGCCTTTTCATAGTGCAGCTGCAGCGGTTCACCTTTCGTCCCGTACAGTATGGCGTTGAGCGCCTCTTTGGGAATATCGCGAATCGGGTCCGTCAGCTTGAAGTGATAGCGGCGTGCCAGCGCTTCAAAGTACATTTTAGAGATAGAATCCCCCTTGACATTGCCCCAGCCGCTGGCCGTGATGCCGCCGTCGGCAATACTGATTGCGGGGTTTGGCATAATCAGCTCAGGGTCCACCAGCATCTGGGTACCGAGACCGGTGCAATGCGGACAGGCACCATAGGGATTGTTGAACGAGAACAGACGCGGCGTCAGTTCTTCGATCGAGATGCCGCAGTCGTCACAGGCGTAATTCTGAGAAAAGCTCAGCGTCTTCTCTTCCTTGACCAGATCCACGAACAGCAATCCTTCGCCCAGGGCGAGCGCCGTTTCACACGAGTCGGTGAGACGACGAGCGATCTCGGGTTTAATGACAAGGCGATCGACAATGATCTCAATGTCGTGTTTTTTATTCTTTTCCAGCTTGATCTCTTCCGCCAGATCATAGATCGAGCCGTCGATGCGCGCGCGCACATAGCCTGATTTTTTGGCGTCCTCGAGCACCTTGATATGCTCCCCTTTTCGCCCGCGGATCACGGGGGCGAGGAGTTGGATACGGCTCCCCTCGGGCAGAGCCATAATCTGGTCGACAATCTGATCAATACTCTGCTGGCGGATCTCTTTGCCGCACTTGGGACAGTGTGGAACGCCGATGCGCGCCCAAAGAAGGCGCAGATAGTCATAGATTTCAGTGACGGTTCCGACCGTGGAGCGTGGGTTTTTTGAGGTCGTCTTCTGGTCGATCGAAATGGCGGGTGAGAGTCCGTCTATATAATCTACATCCGGCTTATCCATCTGTCCGAGAAACATGCGGGCATAGGAACTCAGGCTTTCCACATAGCGGCGCTGACCCTCGGCGTAAATGGTGTCAAAGGCCAGGCTGGATTTCCCGCTGCCGGACAGACCGGTGATCACAACCAGCTTGTCACGCGGGATCTCAACATCTATATTTTTCAGATTGTTCTCGCGGGCACCCTTGATAAAAATGGTCTCTTGCATAATGAATCCTCAATAACAGGCTTCCCTCACAGGTTGAGGCAGAATAATTGCTTTCCGTATGATATACGCAATATATGTATTCTACCGCAAATGGCCGCCGCTTTCAAGACTTGCTTTGCTTTTTCCGAAAAAGAAAAGACACCTCCCAAAAGGTGTCTTTTCCATGCGAATAATAAAATACGCACGATAGCCGATCATCTCACCGACTTCGGCCAGGGGATGCACTTCCCTTTTCTGACAAGAAATGCCTCATCAGCCAAGGCGGCCATGGGCGCGTCTGAGAGAGAGTCAGAGTAAAAGCGGTCGACATGCGCGTCTGGGAAAGCTTCGCGAAAGCGCCGTACCTTCTCGCAATCATGGCAGTTTCTGCCGCGGATCTTGCCGGAGTACGGGTCCATCGGCGTGGCGATCAAATGCACGCCAAGCGCCTCCGCCATCGGGCGAAGCAGAAATTCCGGCGAAGCCGAGATAATAATATCATCATCTCGTTTCTGTTCGAGATACCACTGACCAATGTTCTGCCGATGCGTTTTCCAGAACCGCTCAACCTCAGCGTCCACACTGCTCAGGTACGGAAGGAAAGAAAACAGCTGTTCTTTCAGCACGGCGGTCTCCACCTTGCCGCGTTTTTGCTTGATGAGAAGAATCAATGATTCGGGGAGCACTGCAAGGACAGGACGGGTGTGATACTTCAGGCAGTGCAGAAAAAACGAATAAGAGCTGTCCGGCTCGTAGATCGTCTGATCAAAATCGTATACGTTCATTTTTCCTGATAAAAGCAATTAAACACAGCAGCGGCAAACCCCAATGTCTCCAGCAGGACGGCCCCCCAAACACTCATGACGCCGCATAGACCGAGTATCAGCAGTACAAGCTTGACGCCCAGCAGGGCAGCCAGATTGATCCATGCAGCGGAAACACTGCGACGTGCACCGCGCATCGATGCAGAAAGCCTGGCGATATTATCGCCCATCAGCAAAATGTCGGCCTTTTCCATCGCCTTAATGGAATAGAGCGCATCAAACGCAATGCCGAGATCGGCATGAGACAGCAGCTCCAGCTCTTCCTCCTGGTGGACCACATAGGCAATAGCGGAACTGCCGCCCTTGGACTCTTCCAGGTAATCGATCGCCGCGGCTTTTTCCTGAAGCGACAATTCGCATTTGACCATATCGAAATTCAGGCTGGAGGCGATGGGACGCGCGTTCGAACGCAGATCGCCGGTCAGCATGACCATCTCCTTTATACCAAGAATACGCAGCTCCTCGAGCGTATCAAAGGCATTGTCACGCTGGTGATCCTGCAGCACGATATAACCGGCATATTCACTGTCGATCGCGACGTATAGAATCAGGCCCTTCTGGTTGGGCGCCTCAAATGCGATACCGTGCTCCTCCATCATAGCGGCGTTGCCGACATAGATATGCTTGTTGCCAAAGAGTGCGCTGATACCGCGGCCGGCCGCCTCGTCAAGGATCTCAACATCCTTGCTGTGTGTCAGTCCGATCTTACTGGCCTGGCGCAGTGCGTTAGCGATCGGGTGCGTGGAATCCCCCTCGGCAAGAGCGGCAACCAGCAGCAGTTTTTCTGCCGTCATCTCGACAGGGCAGACATCTTCTACTGTGTAGTCGGGCTCCATCAGCGTTCCCGTCTTGGAGAAAATCATTGTAGCAGCGCCGGCAAGGCGATCCAGGGCAGAACCGCTCTTGAAAAGGGTGCCGCAAAGCGCGCTGCGGTAAACGCCGCAGGCGTAGGCTAGCCTGACTGTGTAAGCGACAGCACTGATGGACGCGATGGCAAGCACCAGCATACCGCGATAAATCCCCATGCTCCAGGAGCCGGAGAAGATAGGCAGTATGAACGCGATAATCAAGCCAAGAACCGCAAGCACCGGCTGAATCAGCGAGACAAAGGTCTGAAATCCGTAGGCCGCGCCCGGCTTTTCCGCAGCCTGATCTGCCAGATGGATATAGCGGTTGGCCGTAGAGTTTTCATAGCCCTGTGTCACCTGGATACGCAGCTTTTCCGTCAGGTTTATGGCACCGGAGGCAACAGAGCTGCCGACCTCAACGCTGCGCGGATCCTCTTGCGCCGTATAGCGCGACAGATCCAGATCACTCTTCCCTTCCAGCACAATGCCGTCGAGGGCGATCTGTTCTCCTGCCTCGACAACGATCACATCGCCCGGAGATACCAGTGCGGCATCCCGAGCTTCCAGGCCACTGTCGGTTTCGACGGTACAGCGCGCAGTGGTATACTCATGAAGACGGTTTTTCAGCTCGTCTCGCTTCGTTCGGGCCAGAGATTCGATCATTACGCCGACACGATAGATCAGGAAGATCACGACCGCTTCACGAAATCGCCCGATGCAGAAGCAGGCAATGGCAGAAAAACTGATGAGCACATTGCGGCCGAAGAAATCGCGGGAGAAGAGCTCGACATAAGCGTCAGTCAATGTCTCAAAGCCGACGACAAAAAGCGGAATCAAAAATAAAACGGCACGGACAGCTCCCTTGGTAGGAAGCATGGCCAACACCAGCAGGGCCAGCGCGGCGCCTGCGATTACAGCGGCAGAATTCAGATTCAGCTCATACTCTCTGTGGACTTCAATATTCTGCGGGCGCATTTTCTCCAGTACGGTGCTCAGAAAGTTCCTCACACCGGAAAGATCCAAACCGGATACCCAGTCAAGAGGATTGACATGTTTTTTTTCGACAGCATGCGCGCCGTGATGGCGCTTTGCCTCTGATTTTACGCGGCCCTTGGCCGGTACGTCGTGTTTACCCATCCTTCTATCTCCTAAACAAATGCTTCTGTTCGTTTATTTATGATATTCAATATGCCGTAATATGATACGACATTTTATGCTGTTATGTCAACAGCTTTTGCATATCCGGTTTCAATTTGTTTTATCGAAAAGACTTGAAGGGACGGCGATTTTGTGGCATGATAAAGGCAGAAACTGACATACGCCGGAGGAAACATATGAATACACATAAAACGTATACAGAGGCAGAGCTCCGTTATCTGCGGATGCTGGCCCATCAATACCCCACCGTTCGCTCAGCCGGCACCGAAATCATCAATCTGCAGGCAATCTTGAATCTGCCGAAAGGCTGCGAGCATTTTATTTCGGACGTCCACGGCGAGCACGAGGCGTTTCTGCACATTCTCAATTCCTGCTCCGGTGTGGTCCGTGAACGGCTGGACGTCTTGTTTGCCAACAGCGTTCCCCGGGCCGAGCTCGATCAGCTGGCGACATTGATCTATTATCCCGAGGAAAAGCTGGAGGAGCTGAAACCGCAGATCGACGATATGGATGAGTGGTATCGCATCACGCTGCACCGGCTGATCGAGCTGGCGCGCCTTGTATCCGCGCGCTATTCGCGCTCGAAGGTACGAAAGGCCCTGCCGGCGGACTATGCCTACATTCTTGAAGAGCTTCTGCATACCCACTCGGACGAGATCGACAAGCGGGATTATTTTGAAAATATCATCCGCACGATCATCGACATCGGGCAAGCGCCGGACTTCATCGCGGCTCTCTGTTCGCTCATCAAGCGTATGGCTGTCGATCATCTTCATCTCGTCGGCGATATTTTCGACCGCGGTCCGCGCGCCGATATCATTATGGACTCACTGATGAATTACCACAGTGTCGACATCCAATGGGGCAACCACGACATTTTGTGGATGGGCGCGGCCTCCGGAAGCCGCACGCTTGTCGCCACAGTCCTTTCAAATTCCATCCATTATAACAATCTCGAGGTCGTTGAGACCGGCTACGGCATATCGCTGCGGCCGCTGTCTGTCTTCGCCAACGAGACCTATGCCGATTGTGACACCAGCCGTTTTGCCGTCAAGCTGACCGGCGACGATGCACGTCACTACTCAGAGAAAGACAAGCTGCTCTCCGCGCGCATGCACAAGGCCATTACGGTGATACTCTTTAAGCTGGAGGGCCAAAAAATCATGCGGCATCCAGAGTACGGCATGGCCGACCGCCTGTTCCTTGACAAGATCGACTACGCAAACAAATGCGTGACGATCGACGGCGTGAAGTATACGCTCGAAGACACCGATTTCCCGACGGTCGACCCTGCAGACCCCTACAAACTGACTGCCGAAGAGGACGCCGTCATCCGCGAATTGACGCGTTCCTTCCAGCGCAGTGAAAAGCTGCAGCGGCATGTTCGCTTTCTGTACTCCAAAGGCAGCCTGTACAAAATCTACAACGGGAATCTGCTGTTCCACGGCTGCATCCCGATGAAAGAGGACGGCGAGCTGCTCTCCTTTACACTCAGCGGCGAGGCGTTGTCCGGCAAGGCTTTCCTGGATTATGCGGATAAGGCCGCCCGACAGGCTTATTATCTCAAAAAAGATACTGACGAGCGCAAGGTTGGGCTCGATCTGCTGTGGTTTTTGTGGGCCGGGCGAAATAGCCCGATCTTCGGCCGCGACCGCATGACCACCTTCGAGCGCCGCCTGATCGCCGACGAGCACGCCTGGACGGAGAAGAAAAACGCTTATTACACGCTCTATGAGGATCCGGCAATCTGCGGATCTATTCTCAGAGAATTCGGTCTGGAGGGGCCTCACTGCCATATCATCAACGGCCATGTCCCGGTAAAAGCCAAAAAAGGCGAGAGCCCGATCAAGGGCGGCGGCAAGCTGATCGTCATCGACGGCGGCTTCTGCAAGGCCTACCAGCCTACCTCCGGTATTGCCGGCTATACGCTGATCTACAACTCCCATTCCTTCCGCATCGTCGCGCACCAGCCCTTTGCCGGGCGAGAGCGTGCGATCCGCGATAATTTTGATATCTCCTCTACAACCAATGTCTTTGAGCTGCTGGAGCACCGACAGAAGAATGATGAAACCGATATCGGTCACGAGCTCCATATCCGCATCGAGGATCTCCGCCGCCTTCTCGACGCCTACCGCGACGGTGTTGTAAAGGAGGACCACCAGCGAGCCGCTCGAATGCTGGACGCAGATGAATAAGGTTTACGGGGGTGTCCTGTCGGACACCCCCGTAAACCTTTACATTAACGCATAGGGAAAGATGAACAGCAAAAAAGCCAAAAACGGCAACATCGTTATACCCCATCCTATCAGAAACAGGCGCAGATTGCGTTTTTCATGCATGATGGCCGCAAATTCACGGATCAGCGCACTCGGCCAGTAGTAGAGCGCCGTGGGGCTGCCGATGCCCGTGCAGGGAAACCCGAGCTGCAGGGTATAGCGCAGGGCGCGGAACACATGGTAATTGTTCGTGACCAGCGCCGTATAATGCCGCCCCGGGCGGCTTTCGATCAGCTCCTGGGAGTATTTCAGATTCTCCATGGTGGATGTGGAGCGGTCCTCCAGCAGGATTTTATCCTCCGGGATACCCTTTGCGCGCAGATAGCGGGCCATCGCCTCGGCCTCGGAAATCAGTTCATCGTCACCCTGGCCGCCCGACGGCACGAGCACCGGCGGCGTCGGGTCCTTGCGATAGACCTCGATCGCCTTGTCCACCCGCATGCGCAGCAGCGGCGTCAGCTCCTCGCCGTGCAGCAGCCCGGCGCCGTGAATGATCACATAGTCAAAATCTCGCTTTTTCGGTATCACCTGAATAAACAGCGTATAGAGCATAAAACTCAGAAAAACCACGCACAGGTATATGACGGACACCACGAAAGCCAGGGCAATGGACGCAAACCAGAAATACAAGCTCCCTTTCAGCAGATAAATGGTTGCAAAGCTCGCCATTTCCCCGACAAAAATCAGCAGGCCAAACAGCAGCGAGAGCATATTGGACAGGCTGAACCCCTCGCGCCGCAGCACAACAAAGCCGTTTGCTATCAGCAAAAAAGGCAGCATCAGCAGCAGGACGACTGTCGCAAGAACGAAGAGCGCAAACGTGTTTATAGCGCGATCGCCTGTCAAGGAACAAAGGAAGGGTACCGTTGCCGCCAGCGCAACCAGCAGCAGGAAACAATTGTGCATCCGTCGCATATCCACGATCATTGACACGGCCAGAATGCCCCAGAAAAGCATCGGTAGTGCAATCAGAACCGTATTTCCGCTGCTCCAGTCGATGATGCCCACGGCACTCCCTCCCTTTATCTGCTCCTTATACGGTTATTCTTTGTACTCGAACATCAGATCGTACATGCTGACGGTGTCTCCGTCCTGTACGCCGAGCGCCTCCATACGCTTGTAGACGCCGGCCTCGCGCAGGACCTTGTCGAAATGCATGCGGCTTTCATAGTCTGAGAAGTTGATCGTCGCCACCAGGCGCTGCAGCCACGGCCCTTCGACAAGCCACATGTCCTCGAATTTCTCGATCGTCAGATCACCGGAGGTATCGACCACCGGCTCAGGCGGGACATAATCCGCCTCATAGCTGGCGATCGGAGGGAGCTTTGCGAGCTCGCGGGCGCACTCGCCCACCAGCTCACGCGTGCCCTGATGCGCAGCGGCGCTGAGCTCAAAGAACGGATAGCCGAGCGCTTCAACATGCCCTCTCAAAGCGTCAATGGCTGTGCGGTCGTCGCCAAGGAGATCGCACTTGTTGCCGACAACGATCTGCGGACGGGTCGCAAGCTCTTCGCTGTATTCCGAAAGCTCGGCGCAGATAGCGTCAAAATCGGCGATGGGATCGCGCCCCTCGCTGCCGGAGACATCCACCAGATGCACGAGCAGCCGGCAGCGGTCGATATGGCGCAGGAAATCGTGGCCGAGGCCGGCCCCCTCCGACGCGCCTTCGATGATACCGGGGATGTCGGCCATGACAAAGGAAACGCCCTCGTCCACATAGACAACGCCGAGATTCGGGAACAGCGTCGTAAAGTGGTAATTGGCGATCTTCGGATGGGCCGCGCTGACAACAGAGAGCAGCGTGGATTTGCCGACGTTCGGAAAACCGATCAGTCCGACGTCCGCCAGAAGCTTCAGCTCCAGCGTAATATCATGGCTCTCGCCCGGAAGACCGGGCTTGGCAAAGCGCGGGACCTGACGGGTCGGCGTGGCAAAATGCATATTGCCCCAGCCGCCGCGGCCGCCTCTGGCTGCCACCCAATCCTCGCCGGAGGACATATCGTGCATAATGGCGCCGCTCTCGGTGTCGCGGACGATCGTGCCGCGGGGAACACGGATAACGAGATCCTCGCCGTCGCGCCCATAGCAGCGCTTACCCATACCGGGATTGCCGTTGGCCGCAACATACTTGCGCTTATAGCGAAAATCCATCAGCGTCGACATGTTGTCATCCACACGGAATACAACATTGCCGCCGCGGCCGCCGTCGCCGCCGTCGGGACCGCCCGCCGCCACATATTTTTCACGGTGAAATGCGACAGCGCCGTTGCCGCCGTCGCCGGCCCGGACCGTAATGCGGGCCTTATCTACAAAGGTAGCTGCCATATAGGCTCCCTCCCCCGCCGGAAACGGCGGAATAAAAGAGGCCGGACAAAGCTGTCCGGCCTCTTCGTAATTTCTTACTGGGCGATTTCCTCGTAAACGGAAACCTTCTTGCGATCCTTGCCCAGACGCTCAAACTTCACATTGCCATCGACCAGAGCGAACAGAGTGTCGTCCTTGCCTTTGCCAACATTGGTGCCCGGGTGGATTTTGGTTCCGCGCTGTCTGACGAGGATGTTGCCGGCGAGGACAAACTGTCCATCAGCTCTCTTGGCGCCAAGACGTTTCGACTCACTGTCGCGGCCGTTCTTGGTAGAACCCATACCTTTTTTATGTGCCATTTAGGTTACACCTCCATTAGTCAAAATCAGTTGCGGAAATCAGGCATTGATCGAGACGATCTGAACCTTGGTGTAGGGCTGTCTGTGGCCCTGGGTGCGACGATAACCCTTTTTGGGCTTCATCTTGTAAACGCGGACCTTCGGAGCCTTGACCTGCTTGATGACGTTGGCAGAGACGGAAGCGCCCTCGACAACAGGAGCGCCAAACTTCGCATTCTCACCGTCGACAACGGCCAGGACCTGATCAAACTTGACAGAGTCGCCGATAGCGGCCTCGAGCTTCTCAACGAAGATCTCGTCGCCCTCGGAAACGCGGTACTGCTTGCCTCCGGTCACGATAACAGCATTTTTCATTCCAGTGTTCCTCCCTCTTCATAGGACTCGCTCACAGGGTGGAGGGCGTACCTCGTCTTGAATACCCCTTCAATGCGGCTTGAATAGAATACCATGCAAGTGTCGGAATGTCAATTCTTTTTTTACATTTTTCAGGAAAAAAGTTCAAAACTGCCTCTCCCGCGGACGGGAGAGGCCTGTTTATCCATATAGAAGCAAGCTGTGCCGATCAGAAACAATATCAGAATCTGAAATAGCGCTTGGCATTATTGAAGCTGACGCCCTCAACGATCTTTTTCAGCGTCTCCTCATTATTCGGGAATTCGCCGTTTTCGACCCAGTTGCCGACAAGGTTGCAGAAAATGCGGCGGAAGTAGTCGTGACGGGCATAGCTCAGGAAGGAGCGGGAGTCGGTCAGCATGCCGACAAAGTTGCCGAGCAGGCCGAGACTGGCCAGCGTACGCATCTGATCCTCCATGCCGTTCTTGGTGTCGTTGAACCACCAGGCCGAGCCGTGCTGGATTTTGCCGGGGACAATGTCGCCCTGGAAGGCGCCGATCAAGGTGCCGAGGAGCGCGTTGTCGATCGGGTTGAGCGAATAGAGGATCGTCCTGGGCAGTTCGTTGGTCTGCTCCAGGGCATCCATAAACGAGGCCAGCGTGGCAGCACAGTTGTTCTGGCCGATGACGTCGTAACCGGTGTCGGGGCCGAGCGCCTTAAGCATACGGCTGTTGGGGTTGCGGTAAGCGGAGTAATGGATCTGCATCGCGATGCCGAGTCTGGCGTAGGCACGGCCGACAGCCAGCAGCACAGCCGTCTGATATTTCTCGGCTTCTTCGATGCTGACGCACTCCCCTGCCATGGCCTTCTGGAAGGCGGCGTTGACTTCATCCATCGTGGCCGGACGGAACGGGATGTAATCGAGACCGTGGTCAGAGGCGCGGCAGCCCATCTCGTGGAAGAACTCAATGCGCTCAATCAGGGCGTCGATGACATCCTGCGCTGTAGCGAGCTTCTCCTTGCCGACGCTGGCGGCCAGCTTGCCGATATACTCAACAAAGCCGGGCTTTAAAATGTTGATGGCCTTGTCCGGGCGGAAAGAGGGGCAGACCTTGACGTCGAGCGTCTTATCCTCAGCCAGCTTCTTGTGCCACTCGAGCGAATCGATGGGGTCGTCAGTCGTACCGATAAAAGCGACATTGGCCTTGCGGATGATGCCGCGGACCGTCAGATTCGGATCGTGCTGCAGTTTGTCAGCGCAGAAATCCCAGCACTCTTTGGCGTTCTCGGGCGTCAGGGGCTTGTCGTAGCCGAAGAACTGCCGCAGCTCGAGGTTGCACCAGTGCACCATCGGGTTGCCGATCGCCATCTGCAGAGCATCGACAAACTTCAGATAACGCTCATAGTCGGGCTGATTGCCGGTGATATAGTCCTCGCTGACACCGTTGGAGCGCATGACACGCCACTTATAGTGGTCTCCGAAATAGCTGCCGTCGGGCTGCTTGCCGCCGAGCCAAACCTCGGTCAGGTTGTTAAAGCGGCGATCCTCGTAGATCTCACGCGGGGAGATATGGCAATGATAGTCGCACAGCGGCATATGCTCGGCATAATCGTGGAACAGGTGCTGCGCGGTCGGGGTATCGAGGATGAAGTCCTTGTCCATAAATGCTTTCATTTGTACAGCTCCTTTTTAATATGATGAGATGAAAACATATTCTATTCAAATAGTAGAAGATTTGCGCCGGAAAGTCAAGGGGCACAGAAATCAAATCTTTAATCAAATCTTCACTGCAGAAGCGGCGCTTTTACAGCATACTCTCCGGCGAGATAGTCTTCGCCGGAGAATAGAATAAACAGATAGAGGTCAGATTTCGGTGATCACAGGCAGGATCATGGGACTGCGGCGTGTAGTTTTATACAGATAGCCGGAGAGATTATTCTTGACGCGGGCCTTGATGCCGGTCCAATCATTGATTCCCTGCTCCTCGCAGGACTCCACAGACTCCAGCGTGACGCGTTTGAGCTCATCCATCAGCTCTTCGGCTTCTTTCACATAGATGAAGCCGCGCGTTACGATTTCAGGGTCAGACATCAGCTTATGGTCGTAGGAGGAATACGGCAGCACGACGACAACCATGCCGTCTTCGGCCAGACGGTGACGATCGCGCATAACGACGCTGCCCACCTCACCGGCTCCGCTGCCGTCCATCAGCACTGCACCGGAGGGAACTGTGGATTCACAGGTGATGGCTTTTTTCGTGATTTCGATGACTTTTCCGTTTTCGGCGATAACAATGTTCTTTGGTTGGACACCCATGATTCTGCCAAGCTCGGCGTGCTTTACCAGCATACGGTGCTCGCCGTGGACGGGGATAAAATACTTGGGCTTCACAAGACCGAGGAGCATCTTCTGCTCCTCCTGGCAGGCGTGGCCGGAGACGTGCAGATCAGTGTTTCGGTCATAGATGACCTCGGCGCCCTTATGGAAGAGCTCGTCGATCACACGGCTGATCATATTTTCATTGCCGGGAATCGCCGACGCGGAGATGATCACGCGGTCTCCCGAGTCGATGTGGATCTGCTTGTGCTCGGAGAAAGCCATGCGGTAGAGTGCGGACATGCTCTCGCCCTGGCTGCCGGTCGATATGATGACGACCTTATTCTTGGGCTGCTTGTTGATCTGTTCAAGATCCATGAGCACATTCTCAGGAATATCCATGTAACCGAGAACCATGGAGACGCGCAGTACATTTTCCATGCTGCGTCCGGTGACCGCAACTT
The DNA here is from genome assembly GCA_900319275.1 of uncultured Eubacteriales bacterium. Lineage (GTDB taxonomy): Bacteria > Bacillota > Clostridia > Oscillospirales > Oscillospiraceae > Limivicinus. Next base: position 11,316 of record ONNS01000011.1, on the reverse strand, counting down.
TTCTGCCGTATTTGGCCGCCGCTGTGATGATCTGTTGCAGGCGGTGGACGTTTGAGGCAAAGGTTGTGATGATGATGCGCTTATCGCAGCCGAGGAAGAGCTTGTTGAAGGTCTCGCCGACCTTGCGCTCAGAGGCGGAATAGCCCGGTTTTTCCACATTGGTGGAATCGCTGAGCATCGCGAGAACGCCTTCGTTGCCAAGCTCGCCAAAGCGTACCAGGTCGATCATGCCGCCGGAGATCGGCGTGAGGTCGATCTTGAAATCGCCGGTATGGATCACGGTGCCGATCGGGGTATTGATCGCCAGCGCAACAGAATCGGGGATCGAATGATTGACGTGAATAAACTCGACCGTAAAGCAGCCAAGTCGGAATACAGAACCGGGTTTTTTGGTGAAAATCTGCGTGTTGTACAGCAGATCGTGCTCTTCCAGCTTCAGCTCGACCAGGGCCGCGGTCAGCGCCGTGGTGTAAATCGGGACATCAAGCTCCTTGAGCACATAGGGCACAGCACCGATATGGTCTTCATGGCCGTGCGTCAGGATAATACCGCGGATCCGGTCTGCGTTGGATTTCAGATAACTGATATCCGGCAGGACAATGTCAACGCCGTACATATCCTCATCGGGGAAACCCATACCGCAGTCGACCACAATAATATCGCTGCCGAATTCGTATGCGGTCATATTCTTGCCGACCTCACCGAGTCCGCCGAGCGGAATGATTTTTAATTTAGATATCATAAATCTCTCCAATCTTTTGGGTGATAGGCACGGACTGTACAGTCCGGCCTCCGTATGTATATACTGCAATTATACCCGAATGAAATCATTTAAAATCAGGGAGACGGTTAAAACATCTCCGTGCGCCCTTCAATGGCGCGGTTTAAGGTGGCATCGTCGGCAAATTCAAGGTTTGAGCCGACAGGGATGCCGTAGGCCAGTCGTGTCACTTTCAGCTGGAAGGGCTTGAGCAGCCGCGAGATATACATGGCCGTGGCCTCCCCTTCCGTGTCGGGGTTAGTGGCCATAATGACTTCTTCCACATCTTCGCTCGCAATGCGGTTGAGCAGCTCTTTTATGCGTATATCGTCCGGCCCGACATGATTCATCGGGGAAAGGACACCGTGCAGCACATGATAGGTGCCATTATACTCCCTTCCGCGCTCGATGCTCAGCACATCGCGGGGCTCCGAGACGACGCAGATCGTCCCTTTGTCCCTCCGGTCGCTGGCGCAGATCGAGCAGATCTCATCTTCCGTCAGGTTCTGGCAGATCCGGCAGGTATGCACATGGGTTTTGGCGTCAACAATGGCGTCGGCAAAAGAACGGGCTTCCTCATCGGGAAGCGCCAATACATGGAATGCAAGCCGCTGCGCACTCTTTCTGCCGATCCCGGGCAGAGAGGCAAATTTATCGATCAGGGTTTCAAGAGAAGCCGGAAAGAATGACATAGTATGAAAGCTCCCATTCATAAGCCGCGCAGGGAGGCGATCGCCGCCGCCCTGTCGGGACTTGAAAAGACATAACTGCCGGTCACGAGCACATTGGCGCCGGCACGGCGGGCCAGCATCGCCGTTTCGGGATTGATGCCGCCGTCGACCTCAATATCGCAGGCCGGGTTGATTTCATCCAGGCGCTGCCGGAGCGCCGTGATCTTGGGCAGCATATCCTCCATAAAGCTCTGCCCGCCAAAACCGGGCTCGACCGTCATCACAAGGATCATATCGCAAAGCTTCAGAAACGGTTCGGCGGCCGTGGCCGGTGTGCCCGGCTTCAGGGAAATGCCGGCGGTTTTCCCCATTTCATGGATCTGTTTGATGGCTTCGAGATTCGCTTCAACGGTATCCGCCTCTACATGGACTGTCACATGGTCGGCGCCGGAAGCACAAAAGGTTTTTGCAAAACGGACGGGGCGGTCGATCATCAGATGCACGTCGATCGGCATTACCGTCTCTCTCCGCAGCGATTTCAGCACCGGAACGCCGATAGAAATATTGGGGACAAACAGCCCATCCATCACGTCGAAATGGACGAGATCAGCGCCGCAACGGCGGATATCTTCAACTTCTTCTCCCAGGCGGTCAAAATCGGCCGCGAGGATCGAAGGAGCGATTTTCAGCATATTATTACCTCTTCAAATAATAGAAGTTATTCTTATGACTATATGTTATCATTATTTATTATACAACAAGCTGTTAACTTTTGCAAGGCTCTTGACGCAGAGAATAATTCGATATAAAATGAGAGAAAACAAACAATAAGAAGGTGCGGCGCTTGTCAGGACGCAAAAAGGATAAGAAAAGCAGTAAGGTCTTTCCAATTATAGCCTTCGGTGTGTCCGCATTGGCCTTCCTTATGCTGGTCGCCGCGAATGGCGGCATGAACTCTTTGTTAATCACGATCGGTGTTGCCTCATTGGCTGCCGGTCTGGTCTGGCTGATTGTCAGGGCAAAGACGCAGCGGGCAGAGACACAGGAAGTGAAAACGGAAACGCCGGACGCGCCCGTCACAGCCGAAAAAAAGAGCTACGGCCCCAGGATCGACCCGATCATGGAAGAGGGCAACCGGGCTCTGGCTGAAATGGGTCGGCTGTATGCCTCGATCCAGGACAGCGAGGTGCGGCAGAAGATCAATGAGATCATGCGCATCACCGATAAGATCATGCAGGATGCCATCCAGGATCCCGCCGATGTGCCGCAGATCAAGAAGTTTATGAACTACTATCTGCCGACGACCATCAAGCTGCTCAACGCCTACGACCGTATGGGCCTGCAGGGCATCGAGGGTGAGAATGTCGACAAGAGCATGAAAAACATCAACGAGATGCTCGATACCGCGATCGTGGCCTATAAAAAGCGGCTCGATTCGCTGCTTGCCAACCAGGCGCTCGACATTGAAACCGACATTGCCGTGCTCAATACGATGCTTGAGCGCGACGGTCTGACCGGCAGCAGAGATTTTACAGCAGACAACGAACAGCGCGCGCAGGGACAGGCCCGCGGCGCGACGATGTAAATAAGAAAGAGAGGAACCGACCGATGAGTACAGAAGCCAATGACTCTTATATCCCCCAGCTGACGCTGGAGCCCACCGCCGCGGCCGTACAGGAAGCGCCGCAGGAAGCGCCCAAAGAAGAGGCCAAGGCTGAGACCGCCGAGGAATATGCCGCGCGCATGGAGCTCGATAAGCTCAGCCCCTCCGAGCAGGCCGCCGTGTATCAGTTTGCCGACAAGATCGACGTGATGAACACCGAGCAGGTCATGAACTACGGCGCAGCCGCGCAGAAGAACATCAGCGAGTTTTCCGACGCCGCCCTGGCCAGTGTGCGCACCAAGGATCTCGGCGAGGTCGGCAAGGATCTGAGCGATCTGGTCATTCAGCTGCAGGGCATGGACTTTACGCCCGAAGAGAAAAAGGGCATTCTCGGCTTTTTCAAGAAGCAGACCAACACGATCGCCCAGCTGAAAACCCAGTATGACAAGGCCGAGGTCAATGTGGACAAGATCGTCGAGCAGCTGGAAGGCCACGAGGTCACGCTGCTCAAGGATATTGCCATGATGGACAAGATGTACGAGCGCAATCAGGAATACCTGAAGGAGCTGAGCATGTACATCATCGCCGGCAAGCTGAAGGTAGAGCAGCTGCGCAATGTGGAGCTGCCCAAGGTTCAGCAGAAGGCCAAAGAGAGCGGCCTGCCGGAGGACGCACAGGCTGCCAACGATTTTGCGAACATGATCGGCCGCTTTGAAAAGAAGCTGCACGATCTCGAGCTGACGCGGACGATCTCGGTGCAGATGGCGCCGCAGATCCGCATGATCCAGAACAACGACAGCCTGATGACCGAGAAGATCCGCACCTCGATCAACAACACCATTCCCCTCTGGAAAAACCAGATGGTGCTGGCCCTGTCTCTCTACCACTCCGAGCAGGCCATGAAGGCCACGCATGAGGTGAGCGAAGTGACGAACGAACTGCTGAAGAAGAACGCCCAGGCGCTGCACCAGGGCAGTGTTGGCGTAGCCCGCGAGTCCGAGCGCGGCATTGTCGACATTGAGACGCTGCAGAAGACCAACGAAGAGCTGATCCAGACGCTCGAGGAGGTCCGCCAGATTCAGGACGAGGGCCGTGCCAAGCGCGCCGCCGCCGAAAAAGAGCTTGACCGCATCGAGGGCGAGCTGAAGAAAAAGCTGCTTGATATGAAGGGCTGAGCCCTTTCATCAATAACTTTATAGTAACTTGTCCCGCTGCCGATTTGGCAGCGGGACAAGTTATTTATATCAGTATTACTTTATTGAAACTTTTCTTGCCGCGCTTGAGTACGACACCAGCTTTCAGCGTCTCGGCGTCGAAGCTCAAGCCGATATCGCTCACCTTGACGTCGTTGGCCGTTACGCCGCCCTGCTGGATGTTGCGGCGGGCATCGGAGCGCGTGGAGCACAGTCCCGTCTTGACAAGCAGCGTCATCACGTCCGCGCTGCCGTCCGTCAGATCGGCCTCGCTCAGTTCGGTGGTGGGCATATTGCTGCTGTCTCCCGCGCCGGAAAACAAAGCTTTGGCCGAAGTCTCCGCCTTCTTTGCCTCTTCCTCACCGTGGACGAGCGCCGTCAGCTCGTAGGCCAGGATCTCCTTGGCGCGGTTGAGCTGGCTGCCCTCCCACCTGGCCATCTCATCGATCTGCTCGAGCGGCAGGAAGGTAAGCATACGGATGCATTTGATGACGTCCGCGTCGTCGACGTTGCGCCAATACTGATAGAAATCGTAGGGGCTGGTCTTGTTCGGGTCGAGCCACACGGCGCCGCCGACGGTCTTGCCCATCTTCTGTCCCGCCGAATTCATCAGCAGCGTGATCGTCATGGCCTCGGCGTCCTCGACACCGTCCTTCTTTCTCAGCAGCTCGCGGCCGGCCAGCATATTGCTCCACTGGTCATCGCCGCCGAACTGCATATTGCAGCCGTAATCGTGGTAGAGCCGATAGAAGTCGTAGGCCTGCATCAGCATGTAGTTAAATTCCAGGAAGCTCAGTCCGGCATCGGGGCGGGACATGCGCACTTCGAAGCACTTGGCGCGCAGCATGTTGTTTACCGAGAAGTACGGGCCGACCTCGCGCAGAAAATCGACGTAGTTGAGCTGCAGCAGCCAGTCGGCATTGTTGACCATCAGCGCCTTTCCCTCGGAGAAATCGATAAAGCGGGACATCTGCTGCTTGAAGCAGTCGATGTTGTGCTGGATTGTCTCTTTCGTCATCATTTTGCGCATATCGCTCTTGCCGGAGGGATCGCCGATCATGCCGGTGCCGCCGCCGAGCAGGGCGATCGGCCGGTTGCCGGCCATCTGCAGCCGCTTCATCAGGCACAGCGCCATGAAGTGGCCGACGTGCAGGCTGTCGGCCGTCGGGTCAAAGCCGATATAGAAGGTGGCCTTGCCGTTATTCACCATGTCCCGGATTTTTTCCTCATCGGTCACCTGGGCCAACAGGCCGCGGGCGATCAGTTCTTCATACACTCCCATTTCAAGTCTCCTTTTCAAAAATAAACCCTCTGTCCCGAAGGACAGAGGGCAAAAATGCGGTACCACCTCTGTACGTCTTTCCCTCACGGGAAAAACCTCAGCGAGTGTCAACGACACTCCCGCGCGCTATCGGGCGCACCCGTCACAGCCTACTGAGGTCTCCCCGTTCGGTGTGCCGCTCCGAACCGTATTCAGACTGCCGCCCTCTCCCTCTTCCAGCATAGGGCGACGGTGGTTGAACGCCTACCATCGGCCTTACGAGGTCTCTCTGTGCAGGGCTGTGCAGCTTACTGGTGTTCTTCTCAGCGTTGTTTTGCAGTATAACGCAGTTGCGTGTCTATGTCAAGTGCTTCGCAAAAACGTGTTTTTAAAGTGCTCTGCGGCAGAGAGTTGCTCTTCGGCGCCGGCGAGCGTGATCTCCGTCACATTGTCGCCGCCGTAGAGACGGGCCAGCTCCCGTCTGCGCCCCTCGCGGTCAAGAGGTGTGACCTCGGTATAGGTTCTCCCGCCGCGCTCCTGTTTGGCGATCACAAAATGGCTGTCCGCCATAGCGGCGATCTGCGGCAGATGCGTAACGCATAGCACCTGCTTGCCTGCGGATACCGAAAACAGCTTCTCCCCTACCCGCTGCGCGGCAATACCGGAGACGCCGGTATCGATTTCATCGAAAATCATCGTGTCGACCGGGTCGTTTTCAGCGAAGACGTTCTTCATAGCCAGCATAATGCGGCTCAGTTCGCCGCCGGATGCGATTTTACTGATGCGTCCGAGCTCTTCTCCTGCGTTGGCCGACATTACAAAGCGGACCTCGTCAATGCCGCTGGCATCAAAGCCCTGCTCTTCCGACAACGGTTGAAACTCCACCGCAAAGCGGACAGACGGCATGCTCAGATCCCGCAGCTCGTCGACGATGCGCTGTTGCAAAAGGGCCGCAGTCTCCCGGCGTTTTTTGCTGAGCGCGGCTCCGGTGCTTTGGCAGCGGGCTGTCTGCTCTGCAAGTTCCTTTTGAAGTTTCAGCAGCTTATCATCAGCAGATTCGATGTCTTCGAGCTTCTTTCTGCAAATCTCAAGATAGTCCGGCAGCTCGTCGATCTCTTTATTGTACTTTCTCTCAAGCTTGCGAAACAGAGACATTCTGCCCTCGAGCCGGTCGAATTCCTCCGGAGAGAAATCCAGGCTGTCCTGAAAGTCCCGCAGCTGCTCAGCAGCGTCGGTCAGCATAAAGGCGGCGTCGCCGATAGCCTTGGCCGCTCCCTCGAGTTCCGAGGCAATGGCAGCTGCCCGCTGGGCAAAATAGGCGGCGTTCTGTGCCATGGCAACAGCATTGTCATCGCCGCCGTAGAGTGCTCGATACGCCTCGCCGATCGACTCAGTGAGTTTTTCGGAATGACGCAGCAGCTCAAGTCGTCCCTCGACCTCTGCTTTTTCGCCCTCCTTGAGTTCTGCACGCTCCAACTCGGCAATCTGATAGCGCAGAGAATCACTGAGCCGGGACTTTTCGATTTCATCCATCTGCAGCGCATCGATTTCCCGACGAAGGCGGCGATAAGCGGCATACTCCCGCGCATAACGGTCAAGCTCGGCCTGATAGGATCCGAAGCGGTCGAGATATCCGAGGTGCAGCTTCTCGTCCATCAGCAATCTGCCGTCATTCTGGCCGTGGACATCCACCAGATGTGCCCCCAGCTCCTTCAGCTGTGCAGCCGTGACCGGGACGCCGCAGATGCGGCAGCTGCTCTTTCCATCGGCACTGATACGCCGCTGAATGATCAGCTCGTCCTCCGCATCGATCTCGTTTTCACGCAGCCAGTCCGCAGCACCGGCACAGTCAAAGCTGGCCGTGACAAGGGCCTTTTCCGCCCCGTGTCGCACAAGCTCACGGCTGACACGGCCGCCGAGCACAGCGCCGATGGCGTCGATGACGATGGATTTACCGGCGCCGGTCTCGCCGGTCATGACGTTCATACCCTCAGTAAAGCGGATGTCGGCGCGCTCAATGACGGCAATATTCTCGATATGAAGTTCATTCAGCATCGGTGCAACACCGCCCTTCTGATGCGTTTATTACTGATTCATAAAGTTTTCAATCATGTGGTACAAATCTATGGCAGACTGGTTGTCTTTCATTGCCAGAAACGCCGTATCATCTCCGGCCAGGGAGCCGACAAGATGATCGATCTGCATGCCGTCGATCGCAGCACAGGCCGCCGAGGCGAGGCCCGGCATTGTTTTGATCACAAGGATATTCTGTGCGAGATCATAGGACTGGATGCTCTGCTGGAAGATCGTCCGCAGCTTCTGCTGCGTTTCATCCCTCGCCTGATCATTGGTCTGTACATAGCGATAATTGCCGTTTGGACCAAGCTGTTTGACCAGACGCATATCCTTGATATCACGTGAAAGCGTTGCCTGTGTGCTCTTGATGCCTCGTTCTGCAAGCGCCTGCATCAACTGGTGCTGCGTTTCAATGTCCTGCTCAGCAATGATTTCGAGAATAACACCCTGTCTTCCAGGTTTCATTTTGTACTCCTAACCTCTTTTACTACTGTAATTTTTTATATGCGATTTCATAAAAGCTGCGGATGCCCGGGTCGACCATCTGCACGACAGAAGCGGAACGGCGGACATAGAGTTCGTCGCCGTTTTCCAGGTCAAAGCCCGAAGTCCCGTCGATCGAGAGAAAAGCCTTCCGAACATGGAGTTTTTCCGTGCGCACCGAGATTTCGCGATCGGCGCTCACGACAAAGCTCTTGGCACTCATCATGTGGGCGCAGATCGGGCTTACAATGATGGCACGGGCCGTAGGCTCGACGATCGGGCCGCCGGCCGACATCGAGTAGCCGGTAGATCCTGTCGGCGTTGAGAGAATAACACCGTCGCCCGAAAAGCTTGTCATACGCTCGCCGTCGCACCAGGCTGTAATCTGAACACAGTCACCATAACCGTGAATAACCGCATCGTTCAGTGCACGGTCAGTGAAAACAGTCTCTCCGCCGCGGCGAAGCTCTACATCCAGCATCATGCGGCTGCGCACAGGGCATTCACCGCGAACTGCCCGAAGAAGCTGCATGAAATCCTCGGGTTCCAGGGATGCCATAAAACCCTTTGTGCCAAGATTGATGCCGAGGATCGGAAGCGAACGATCTCCCAGATGGCGCACCACAGACAAAATCGTGCCATCGCCGCCAATTGCGACAGCCATCGTGCAGTCCTCGCCGAGCGAATCCAGACGTCCATAGCTGAGATCGTCCGGCAAAACATCCGGTTCATCGTCAGCAAATACAGGGAAAATCCTTGCCTCGAAGCCGGCACTGCGCAACATGGCAATGGCCTGCCTTGAGAGAGCCAGGCCATTATCACGGAACGGATTGGGACAGATAGCAATCATAAGCTGTTTCCTTTCACAGTGCCTCATGAGAGGCGCGGACTACAGCGGCTACATCGATCGTGGGAGTTTCAAAACTCCCTTTTTTCAGGTGGCAGATATACTCGATATTTCCCTCAGGGCCTTTGATCGGTGAATAATCCAGTCCCATAACAGATAATCCGATGGTCGGCGCAAAGCAAAGGATGCCGTTAACGACCTCTTCGTGCACAGCGGGATCCCGGATCACGCCTTTCTTTCCGACCTCGTCCCGACCTGCTTCAAACTGGGGCTTGATCAGGCAAACGAGATCGGCTCCATCCTTCAACAGAGCCTGAACCGCAGGGAGCACCAGACGGATGGATATAAACGACACATCCATTACGGCAAGATCCAGCATTTCAGGGATCTGTTCCGGCGTAACATAGCGCAGATTGGTACGCTCCAAATTGACCACTCGCGGATCCTGTCGGAGCTTCCAGGCAAGCTGCCCATAGCCGACGTCCACCGCATAGACCTTCTCTGCGCCGTGCTGCAGCAATACATCGGTAAAACCGCCGGTAGAGGCACCGCAGTCGATACAGTGCAGTCCCTTTGGGTCGATCGGGAAAACCTTCAAGGCCTTATCCAGCTTGAAGCCTCCGCGGCTGACAAAGGGAATGGCAGCTCCGCGCACTTCAAGCTCAACGTCAGGGGAAACCGGCATACCGGGCTTGTCGGCCTTCTGACCGTTGACGTAAACAAGACCGCTCATCACCGTGGTCTTGGCGCGCTCCCGGCTCTCGGTATACCCTCTGTCAAAAACGAGCTGATCAAGCCGAACCTTTTTCATTCGTCCCGACCTCCCCCGACAAGCTCATAAGCCGCCGATACGATCCCTTCGGAATCCAGATGATACGTATGCCAGAGCTCACGGATCTTCCCATGCGGCACGATGCCGCTTCCAAGATTGAGAAGACGGACGTCAACAAAAGAAACATGGCTTTGAGCAGCCTG